>CAXUKA010000004.1:0-41028 GCA_964251335.1 uncultured Hymenobacter sp. | reverse complement strand
CCGGCATTTACACCCATCTCTTGGCCCATGGGTTCCAGGAGGTGCACGTCAAGGTGATTCACGTATTGCTGCGCCTGATTGAGCAGCTGGTCGCCTAGGCTACCTTACCAGTTATACTGGCTCAGCGCAAAGGCCATGCCGGCTAGCAGATAGAAGGCAAAGCGCTGGAGCTTGTGGGCAGGCTTATGGTGATCACACATGCGGCGGCAACACGGGACAGCTAACTTTCGTTGCCTACGGACCGACGTTTCGGGCGCGCTGGCCATCCCCATCACTTCGCCATGTCTTCTTCTGAACCTGCCTCCGCCGACCTGACGCACCAGCTTCCAGGGGGCCGACTCGCCCCCCGCCCGGCGGCAGATGTCGATGATTTCCAGCAGCTCCTTGGCAAAGTTTAGCTGCCGGCCCTGCGGCACCAGCAGTAGTTCGATAGCAACGGGAGAAGTAGCCATAAGCAAGCGGGTTGAGGTAAGGTGAAACCGGGGCGAGGCAGCAGGGAGCTGGTCCGACCGGCGAAAAGAAGGGAATAGGCGTAAGTTTGCGCGGGACTCAGGCGCTGGTCGGGCGGGCGTTGCGCCGGCCCTACGGCCTGGCCACCTTTCTTCCAATGCCCCATGCCCTTAGCGGAACCTGTTCGTCTTTTTGAGCTGCTGAGTGGCCTGCTGCAAACCGGGGCCGCTACCCAGGCCACGGTGCAGCAGCGGCTGAAACCGTTTGCCAACGCCGCCGCCCCCGTGCAAACCCGGCTCGGTCGGGCGTACCTGACGCTGGGGGGCACGTTTTTCCAGTTGACGGCCATTTTTGAGGGTTCCGCGCTGCACCTGTACCAGGTGACGCTGCGGGTAACCCCCGCGGCGTATGCGGCCATCAACGCCTTTGCGCAGGCCTTGCCGGGGGACCCCGTGCCGACGCTGCCCGGAACGGCCGAGTGGCAGAACAGCTGGCTGGGCCTGCTCCCGCGGCTGCGCCTGCGGCCGGCAGCGGGAAAAAAAGGAGTTTCGGCGCGCTTTGTGGGTTTCATGCCCACGAAAAAAGTGATTGTGTTGACCCAGTTGTAGCCAGCCGCCGCGGGGCAGCTCAGCTGCCAGTCTAGGGTAAAGCCCGTGGCCCCGGCGTAGTAGAACGGCGTGACGCGCAGCGTCGCCGTGCCCTTCCGCTTCTGCCCCCAGCGGTAGCGGTGGGTGAGGTAGGCCAGGTGAGCCGAAAGGATGCCGAAGCCCGCCCCGGCCACCACATCGCTTTGCCAGTGCTTGTTGTTAATCATGCGGTAGGCCGCCACGCTCGTGGCAATGGTGTAGGCCCCGACTCCGTACCACTGGCTTTTATCGCGCAGCTCGGCGTGCACGATGCTGGCGGCCAGAAAGGCCTGCGCCGCGTGGCCCGAGGGAAACGAGAGCTTGTCCGACCTATCGGGCCGCAGGATGCCGGTGCCAGTGCCCTGCCCCCGCTTGCTGCGATAAGCCGCTGCATTGGGGTGCTGGTCATGGGCTGTCCACGCGGCCTGACCAATCTAAACCACCATGCCCAGGATGAGGAAGAGCAGAAATCCCACGAAAAACGCGGAGGTAAGCCAGGGCGACTCCGCTTCTTCGTGGGCCTCGACCAGCAGCTCCTCGGTGACGAGGAACAGCAAGGCAGCCAAGCCAAAGGAGAGTACGATTTCGAGCAGGTTGCCGGTAGCCCCGCTCAGCACCGTAGTGCCCACCCCGGCCCCGAGCAGCAGCGAGAGGGCCAGTCCCGCCACGATGCCCACGGCCCGCACCTTGCCGAATCCGTCCTGCCGCAGCTCCACGGCCGTGGCCAAGCCCAGCGAGAGCAGCTCAATGGTGAGGGCAATGGCCAACAGGGTGCCTTCCTTGGCCCCGGCCGCAAAGCCGATGCCGAGCAGGAGCCCGTCAATGAAAATGTCGATGCTAACTCCTACTAGCAGGCCCCAGGGCAAAGCCCCGGCTGCTTCCGCCGTGACTACCGGCTCGGTAGCTAGCTCAGAGGCGGAGTCGGGCTCCTTCTTTTCCAGGCGGCGGGTGAGCTGCCGCAGGCCCAGCATCACGGCTACCCCCAGCCCAAAGCCGATGCCTACTTCGATAGGGGCGTGCTGGCGCACGATGTCGGGCAGCAGCTCCACGGCCACCACCGAGAACACGACCCCGGCCGCGAAGTGCAAAATGGCGCTCCGCAGCGCCGGGCCGGGCGGGCGCAGCACGGCCACCACGGCCCCGACTATCATGACGGCCGCCGGCAGCAGCGAATACAGCAGAATAGTGGACCAGGCCGGCTTGGCGGCCGGCCCCACGGAGAGCAATAAGGGAGCTAGCATAGGGGCCTACTTGTTTAGCAAGGGGGCACTGGCCACTGGTGGGGAAGCCGCGCCCCCGGCCGGGGGCGTGGTGAAGTCCATGCGCTGAATGCGCACGGCGTTGAGGATGGCCAGCAGCGCTACCCCCACGTCAGCAAATACCGCTTCCCACATGGTGGCTAGGCCGCCCGCGCCCAGCACGAGCACCACGGCCTTCACGGCGAAGGCCAGCCAGATGTTCTGCCAGACCACCGTGTGGGTGGCCTTGCCGATGCGCATGGCCGTGGCAATCTTGCTGGGGTGGTCGGTTTGAATGACGACGTCGGCCGTCTCGATGGTCGCGTCCGAGCCCAGGCCGCCCATGGCGATGCCCACGTCGGCCAGCGCCACCACGGGCGCGTCGTTCACGCCGTCGCCCACGAAGGCCAGCTTGCGGCCTTCGGCCTTGTATTGCTCCACGTAGCGGGCCTTGTCCTCGGGCAGCAGCCCGCCGTGCGCTTCGGTGATGCCCAGCGTCTTGGCCACGCGCTGCACGATGCTGTCCTTGTCGCCCGAGAGCATTACGATTTTGGTGATGCCCTGCGCTTTGAGTTCGCGCACGGCCTGCGCAGCGTCCTCTTTTTCCTCGTCGGCCACGGTCAGGTAGCCCGCGTACTGCCCGTCGACGGCCGCCACGACGATGCTGTCGTCAATGCGGTCGATTTCGGGGGGGTAGGCAATGCTGAATTTCTGCAGCAGCTTGGTGTTGCCGGCCAGCACCTGGCGGCCGTCCACGGTGCCCCGCAGGCCGTGACCGGCAATCTCCTCCACGTCGCCCACGGCGGGGCCCGCGCCCTTTGCGTCCACGTGCGCCACCACGGCCTTGGCAATGGGGTGCGTCGATTTGCCTTCCAGGCCGGCCACCAGGTGCAGGAAGCGGGCGGCGTCGAGGCCCGCGGCCGGCTGCACCTGCTGCACGGCAAACACGCCCTTGGTGAGCGTGCCGGTCTTGTCCATCACCACCGTGTCCATCTCGCGGATGGTGTCCAGAAAATTGGAGCCCTTGAAGAGAATGCCCTGGCGCGAGGCCGCGCCGATGCCGCCGAAATAGCCCAGCGGAATGCTGACGACCAGCGCGCAGGGGCAGGAAATGACCAGGAACACCAGCGCCCGGTAGAGCCAGTCGCGGAACACGTAGTCCTGCACCACGAAGTAGGGTGCCAGGGTGAGGCCCACGGCCAGTACCACCACGATGGGGGTGTAGATTTTAGCAAACCTGGTGATGAACTGCTGGGTCTTGGCCTTGCGGCCCACCGCGTCCTGTACCAGGGCCAGAATCTTGCTCAGCTTGGTGTCCTTGAACGCGGCCGTGACGGTGATTTGGCTGAGCGTGTCCTGGTTTATCATGCCCGCCAGCACGGCTTCGCCCTGGCGTTTGGTCTGCGGTACCGATTCGCCGGTGAGGGCCGCCGTGTTGAAGGAGCCCCGCTCGGATTGCAGGTTACCATCGAGCGCCACTTTTTCGCCGGGCTTTACTTCAATCACGTCGCCCACCACTACTGCCTTGGGGTCGAGCACCAGGCGCTGGCCACCGCGCAGCACGGCTACTTCGGTAGCCTGAATTTCGAGCAGCGCTTTGATGCTGCGTTTGGCCCGGTTCACGGCGGCGTCCTGAAACAGCTCGCCCACCGTGTAGAACAGCATCACGGCCACCCCTTCCGGGTACTCGCCGATAGCAAACGCGCCGAGCGTGGCGAGGCTCATCAGCAGAAACTCGTTGAAGATGTTGCCGCTGGGAATGCTGAGCACGGCGGCCTTGACCACGTTCCAGCCAACTAGTAAGAAAGCCAGCCCATACCATATTGGCCGCACGTAGCCGGTGAAAAAGCCCACTTTATAGTAGTCCATTGCTAGGCCGACCAGCAGCAGCGCCAGGCTGATACCCGGCAGCAGGTACGGACTGTTGCCGGCCGGGCCGTGGTCGTGCTCATCGCCCTCTTCCAGGCGCACGCCAGGGTCGTGGCTGTGGCCGGCGTGGTCATGTTCCTTGTGGGAGTGACCCGCCTGGTCGTGGCCTGCGGCGGGAGCGTGGTCGTGGCCCGACACGTCGTGGCCCTGGGGCTCGGCGGCAGCTTTGGGCGTGAGCTGTTCGCGATTGAGTGCGCCCACGTTGTCCAGGTTCACCTGCTTGGCAGTGTTGAGCTCCTCGTCGGTATTATCAAATGATGGATTAGGCATGAGAGAAGGAGTGAGTTAGAAAAATAAGTGGTGACGGGCCCCGGCTACCAATCCACAAAAAAGCCGGCGATGCCCACCAGTACCAGCACCGCCCCGGTAAAGCGACGCTCCTGGTGGGCCAGGCCCCTCAGGTTCAGCCGACGCAGGCCCGTGAGCGCCAGGGCTACCAGCGTGCTCATGGCGCCCACCGACACGAGCAGGTAAGTAGCCATCACCGAAGCCAGCGTCAGGGGGCCGTGCGTGCCAGCCGCCAGGAAAAAGGTTTGAATCTCTAGGCAGGGCGCCAGAAACATGGTGGCGGCCAAGCCCAGCACCACGCGCCCATGGGGCCGGGGCACCACTGGGGCCGGGTCGGGGTGGGTGTGCCCACGGCCGGAAAGCGCGTACAGCAAGCCGATTACGATGAGCAGGACCGGAGCGGCTACGCTGGCAACCTGCGAGAAGCGGGCCGACAGCCGCCAGCCCAGCCAGCCCAGCACTAACCCCAGCAGCCCCGTGCTCAGCACGTGGGCTAGGCCCGCCGCCATCGTGACGCCTACTGCCCGGCGCACGGGCCAGTGCTCGGCCCGCGCCACGGCCAGCACCGGCGCCCAGTGGTTGGGAATGGCGGCGTGCAGCAGGCTGAGCAGCAAGGTGCCGGTGAGTAGTTGAAACATGGGCGCTGGAAATGGAGAATTACTCTTCTTCCTCCGCGTTTTTGAGCTTGGCCAGCAGCGAGTAAGCGCCGTCGGTGACGAAGGGGCTCGTGGCCGGCACGGTCTCGGGCAGCGTAACTTCAACGTAACCGTCCTCGCTCCGGCCCCGCGTCACGGTCACCTTGCGGTAGCGGCCGGGGCCTTCCACCACAAAGGCATAGTCCTTGTCCCCGAAGCGCACCAGGGCCGCATCGGGCAGGGTCGTGGCATCCGTGCGGCCGGTTTCGATAGTGGCCCGCACGTAAAGGCCCGGCAGCAGGGCCGGGTCGTTTTCCTGGTCCAGGTGGCCATGCACGCGCACGGTGCGGTCGGCGCTAATGGCTTTGCCCACCAGGTACACGCGGGCGGTGCGCTCGCGGCGGGTGCCGGTGGAGTCGCTGGCCAGGGTGAAGCGAATGAGCTGCCCCTTCTGCACCCGGGCCACGTCGCGCTCGAACACGGTGAGCTCTACGTGCAGGTGCTTAGGGTCCACGATTTCAAACAGGGCTTCGGTAGGCGTTACGCTCTGGCCCACGGTCACGTTCACGGCCCGCACGTAGCCCGCCCGCGGGGTGCGCAGCGCGGCGGTCGACACGATGGCGCCGCCGACCGGCAGCCCGGCAATGCGCAGCTGCGCAGCCTGGCCGTTGGTTTGCACCTGCAAGGCCGCGGCTTCGGCCTGCGCCCGCTGGTAGTTTTTCAGGGGGGCCACTTCCTGCTGGTACAATTCGCGCTGCCGGGCCAGCTCGGCATTGGCAAACTTGAGGCGGCTGCGGGTTTCCAGGTAGGATTGCTGCAGCGTGACAAATTCCGGGTTGCGGATAATGGCCAACACTTCCCCCTGGCGCACCCGGGTGCCCTGCAGCAGTTGCGTGCTCTGCACGTAGCCGCCCAGCGGGGCGGTGATGGATACGGCGTTTTCCGGCGGCACGTCCAGCGTGCCGTTCACAGTGAGGCCCGCGCCCATCGGGCGGGTGGTTGCGCGGCCGGTTTTCAGGCCCGCCGCCCGCTGGGCCGCGGGGGAGAGCGTCACCAGGTCAGGCGACGCCTCGCCGCCTTCGCCGGCTTCTTCCGTTTGAGCCGGCTTTTCGGCCTTCTTCGCGTCGGCTGATTCAGTGGTTTTCGGGCCGCAGCCGGCCAGTAAGCTGAGGGCCAGCAGCAGGGATGCTCGTGTTGTCATGAGAAGTAATTCGGGAGAAGAAAGCTACTGCGCGGCAGTGCCGAGCAGGTAGTCTAAGTCAATAATGGTCTGGTTATGCTGCAGCACGGCATCCAGGTAGGCGGTGCGCACGCCCAGGGCGCGCTCCAGGTTGAGCAGCAGCTCGGAGTAAGTGGTTTCGCCGGCCTTGTAGGCCTGCTGGCTGATTCGCACAATGACGTCGGCCTGGGGCAGGCCGGTTTGCTCGTAGAACGTCACCCGCCGCCGCTGTTCCGCCAGGCGGGTGCGCAGCTCGTCGAGCCGGGAAGCAGCTTCGGCCTGAAAGCGGCGGTAGGAGACCGTGGCTACCTGCTCTTGCAGGCGGGCGGCCTGCACCCGGGCGCGCTGGGGGCCCCGCAGCAGGGGGATGGATACCCCGGCCTGCACGCTGGAAAACCGGTCGGCGGGTCCGTACGTGTCGGTGCGGCCGCCTTCCTCGTAAGTGCCCCGCAACGACTGGTTGGTGTAGCCCACACTCACTCCAGGCAGGCCGCGGGCCTGCTCCAGGCGGGTTTCGGCCCGCCGCTCGGCAATCTGCTGCTGCAGCACCCGCGCCTGGGGGGTAGCGGCCAGCAGGGCCGTGTCGCCGGCCGTGACCGGTTGGGGCAGGCGCTGCAGCGTACTATCGGACACCGCGACGGGCTGAGCGCCCTGTAGCAGGGCCTGCAGCTGGCGGGTGGCTATCGTGTAGTCCGCCCGGGCCTGGGCCAGCAAGTTCTGGGTCTCGCCCTGCTGAATGATGGCATTGGCCGGCTCCAGCCGGGCGGTTTCCCCGGCTTTGAAGCGCAGCTGGGCCGAGCGCAGAAATTCGGAATAGATGCTGTCCTGCCCCCGCAGGGTACGCAGGCGGTGCCGCGCAAAAACGGCTTGTTGGTAGCTCAGGCGTACTTGCCGGCGCACCTCGGCCTGCACCTGGGCCAGCTGCTGCTCGCGGGTTCCTATCTGGGCTTGGGTGAAGTTGGCTTGCGCCCGGTAAAAGCCCGGCAGGGCCAGGGACTGGCCGATGCTGAAGCCGTTGTCGCGCTGGGGGGAGTTGGTGCTGCCGTAGGTGCCCTGGATAGTGGTGCGGCCCACGTCGTAGGCGGTGCGCCGTACCGCCTGCTGGGCTTCCAGCGAGCGTTGGGCGGCCTGCACCGTGCCGTTGGCCTGCAGCGCCAGCCCCACGGCCTGCGAGGAAGTGATGGGTCCCAGCTGCTGGGCCCGCCCGGGGCTGGCCAGGAGCAATCCACCGAGGACGAGGGCCCAGAACAACACGGAAGCCACCGGCAGCGCCTTCTTGGGCGTGGGCTCGGCGTGGGACGCGCCGCTTGCTTTGCGCTCGGACAGGGCGTAGAGCACGGGCAGCACCAGCAGCGTCAGCAGGGTGGCCGTCACCAGCCCGCCGATAACGACGGTGGCCAGGGGGCGCTGCACCTCGGCCCCCGCCGACGTGGACAGGGCCATGGGCAGGAAGCCCAGCGAAGCCACGGTGGCCGTCATCAGCACCGGCCGCAGGCGCACCTGCGTGCCGGTCAGGATGCGGTGGTACAGGTTGGTGAGGCCTTCGTCCTTGAGCTGGTTGAAGTAGCCGATGAGTACGATGCCGTTGAGTACGGCCACCCCGAAGAGGGCAATGAAGCCCACCCCGGCCGAGATGCTGAAGGGCATGCCCCGCAGCCACAGGGCCAGCACCCCGCCAATGGCGGAGAGCGGAATGGCCGTGAAAATGAGCACCGACTGCTTGAGCGAGCCGAACGTGAAATACAGCAGCACGAAAATCAGCAGCAGGGCCACCGGCACGGCAATGCTCAGCCGCTGGGTGGCCTCGCGCAGGTTCTCGAACTGGCCGCCGTAGGTAACGTAGTAGCCCGGCGCAAACTTCAACTGCTGGTCGACTTTGCCCTGCAGCTCGGTGACGATGCTTTCCACGTCGCGGCCGCGCACGTTGAAAGCCACCGTGATGCGGCGCTTGGCGTCGTCGCGCTGAATCTGGTTGGGGCCTTCCACCAGCCCCACCGTGGCCACCTGCTCCAACGGAATTTGCGCGCCCGTAGGCGTGGCGATGAGCAGTTGGCTCACCTGGTTGATGTTCTGGCGCAGTTCGGGGGCCAGGCGCAGCACCACGTCGAAGCGGCGCTCCTGCTCAAAGAGCTGGCCGGCGGTCTGGCCGGCAAAGGCCGTCTGCACCGTGCGGTTCACGTCTTCGGCGTTGAGGCCAAAGCGGGCCATGCGGTTGCGGTCGAGCTTGACCACGATTTGCGGCAGGCCCGTGACCTGCTCCACGTACACGTCTTCGGCCCCTTTCACCTGCCGCACCAGCCGGGCGGCGCGCTGCGAATACTCGGCCAGCTCCTGCAGGTCTTCGCCGTAAATTTTCATCACCACGTCCTGCTTGGCGCCGCTGATGAGTTCGTTGAAGCGCATCTGGATGGGCTGCTGAAAACTGAAAGTGACGCCCGGAATCACTTCCAGGGCTTCGGCCATCTTCTCGGCTAACTCCTGCTGCGTGTCGGCCGACGTCCACTTGGCGTGGTCTTTTTCCAGCACCACCATCACGTCGGCGGCTTCCACCGGCATGGGGTCGGTAGGAATTTCGGCGGCGCCGATACGGGACACGACTTCCTTGACTTCGGGGAACTGCTTTTTCAGCACGGCGGCGGCCTGCTGGCTTTTCTCCACCGTGTAGCTCAGCGAGGAACCCGTGAGCGTGCGCATCTCAATTGCGAAGTCCCCCTCCGCGAGTTGCGGAATGAACTCGCCACCGAGCGTGCGGAACAAGAGCAGCGCGCCCACAAACAGGGCCACGGCCGACGTCAGCACCACGGCTTTGCGGCGCAGGCCCCACTCCAATAGCGGCTGGTAGCGGGCTTCGAGCCAGCTCATCATGCGGTCCGAGAAGTTGCGCTGGTGCTCGGTGGTGCGGCTCAGCCCCAGGGCCGACATCATCGGCACGTAGGTGAGCGAGAGGATAAAGGCGCCCATGATGGCAAAGGCCACGGTCTGGGCCATCGGCCCGAACATCTTGCCTTCCACGCCGGCCAGGGCCAGCAGGGGCAGGTACACAATCAAAATGATGATTTCGCCAAAGGCGGCCGAGGAGCGAATCTTGGAAGCCGCCTCATAGGTGGCCTCGTCCATCTGCTCCCGCGTGAGTTCTCCGTGCGCCCCTTCCGGGTGCGAGGCCGTGCCCACGTGGTGTTGCAGGCGGTGCACGATGGCCTCGACGATAATCACGGCCCCGTCCACGACCAGGCCGAAGTCGATGGCCCCGAGCGAGAGCAGGTTGCCCGACACGCCAAATAGGCGCATCATGCTGATGGCAAAGAGCATGGCCAGCGGAATCACCGAGGCCACCACCAGGCCGGCCCGCCAGTTACCCAGGAAGAGCACCAGCACGAAAATCACAATCAGGGCGCCTTCGAGCAGGTTTTTAGAAACCGTATGAATGGCGCGGCCCACCAGGTCGGAGCGGTCCAGGTACACGTCCACGGTCACGCCCTTCGGCAGGGACTTTTCCACCGTGACCATGCGGGCCTTCACCGCTTTGATGACCTCGTTGGCGTTGGCGCCCTTGAGCATCAGCACCACGCCGCCGGTGACTTCGCCCTCCGCATTGCGGGTCATGGCGCCGTAGCGCACCGCCGAGCCGATGCGCACATCGGCCACGTCGCGCACCAGCACGGGCAGGCCGCCGTTGGTGTTGCGCACCACGATATTGCCCAGGTCGGCCGCATTCTCGGCCAGGCCTTCCGTGCGGATGTAGTAGGCGGCGGGCTTCTGGTCAATGTAGGCCCCCCCCGCATTCTGGTTGTTGCGGCTCACGGCCTGGTACACCTGGTCCGTGGTGACGTTCAGCGAGCGCAAGCGCGTGGGGTCGAGCCGGATTTCGTACTGCTTGAGCAGGCCGCCGAAGCTGGCCACGTCGGCCACGCCCGGGGTGCCCAGTAGCTGGCGCCGGATAATCCAGTCCTGAATGGTGCGCAGCTCGCGGGCGTCGTACTTCTTCTCGAAGCCCGGCTTGGCGCGTACCAGGTACTGGTACACTTCGCCCAGGCCCGTGCTCACCGGGGCGAGCTCCGGGCGGCCGGCCCCTTCCGGAATCTGGCTTTCAGCTTCGCGCAACCGCTCGGCCACCTGCTGGCGGGCCCAGTAAATGTCCACGTCATCGTTAAAGACGATGGTGACCACCGAGAGGCCGAAGCGGGAGAAGGAGCGTACTTCCTTGCGCTCCGGAATGGTGGCCACGCTCTGCTCGATGGGAAAGGAAACGAGCCGCTCGATGTCGCCCGCGGCCAGGGACGGGGCCACGGTGTAAACCACGACCTGGTTGTTGGTGATGTCGGGCACCGCGTCAATCGGCAGCCGGCTCAGCGAGTAGCCGCCCCAGGCCACCAGGGCCAGGGTCAGTATTCCGATAATGAGCTTGTTGTGAATGGAAAAATGAATGAGCCGGTCAAACATACTGGCTGAGGGGTAAGGCTAGAAATCCTGAAAAAGGGCGGCCGGAGCCCAGGGGCTCAACGACGGCAGGTCCGGCGGGGCACTGCAATGAGCGCATGTGCTCACGGAACCGGGCACAACAGAGTGCCCGGTTCCGTGAGGGAGCCGGAATAGGAGGAAACTAGGCTTGGGGAGGCTGCCAGATGCTGCCAGCCCGCTGCCGCGCGGCGGGGGGCGCCAGGCGCGGGAAAAAGCGCGGGCCGACGTATTCCTGCACGGGCTGGCCCACTGTTACGGTAATAGCCCCGGGCAGCGTGGTTCCCGGGCAGCAGTGGCATTGGCACAGCGGGGAGCACCATTCCAGGTGCGTGCGGCTGCCAGGCCCGTGGTCGCTGGCTTCCACCTGCGTCCGGCTGCCGAATGCCCACGTCGGTGCCTCATCTGCGCAGGGCAGACAAGCCAGCACGGCAATGTAGACGGCAAAAAAGACGGAGAAGAAGCGCATTGCTTAAATTCGGAGCGGTGCAAACATACGCAGGCTACCGGGAGAAGGATGGGCGGGTGGCGTATTTTAGTTTACAGCCAGCACACCGCGGCGTAACCCTACGGCTGCCCAGGGTAGTCGCAGAACACAAGAAAATTGCCGCGAAGCTCCCGGGAAAGAGCCCCTTACGGACAGCATGCTTTTTTGAACGTATGAAACGCGGGTTCGGTTTCTTTGTTTAGAAAGAGTATAAACAAGTTTTAGGTTCATGTCCGTATCTATTGTGCCTCCACCCGCTGCGCCGCTGCCCCTTGTGGACCAGCCGGGCACCGGGCGGGCAGCTTTTACCCGGCTGGCGCTCGTTGGTAATCCCAATTCGGGCAAATCTTCGCTGTTCAATCAGCTCACGGGTCTCAACCAAAAAGTCGGCAACTTCCCCGGCGTGACGGTGGACCGGAAGACCGGCATCAGCCAGCTTACGCCCCAGCACCGTGCCGAAGTTATTGACTTGCCCGGCACCTACTCGCTCTACCCCAAGAGCCTGGACGAGAAGGTCATCACCGACCTGCTCTACGACCGCACGTCGGCCCAGTACCCGGATTTCGTGGTGGTGACCGTGGACGCGAGCAACCTGCGCCGCAACCTGCTGCTGTTTACCCAAGTGGTGGACCTGGGCCTGCCCGTCATCCTGGCCCTGAACATGATGGACGTGGCCGCCCAGCGCGGCGTGCACATTGACGTGCCGGCGCTGGAGCGCGAGCTGGGCGTGCCCGTTATCCCGATGAACGCCCGCAAGGGCGTCGGCGTGGCGGCCCTCAAGATTGTCATGGCCCAGGAGCTGGCCGCGCCCCGGAGCCGGTTCTACGCGCCCGAGGCCAACCTGGCCCCCCTGCTGGCGCAGATTCGCGCCCGCTTTGCGCTGCACAACGACTACCTGGCGCTGCACTACGCCCACCAGGGCGCGCACATCAAGCAACTCACGACCGGGGACCGGGCCTTTTTGCAGGAATTGACAACCCGGTTCGACTTTCAGCCCACCGCCCGGCAGGCCCAGGAAACCATTGCCCGCTACGCCCGCATCAACGCCATCCTGCTCGACTGCGTGACGGTGACGCGCACCGAGCAGAATGAATCCTACAGCAACAAGCTCGACAAGGTGCTCACCCACAAGGTGTGGGGCTACGGGATATTCTTCGCCGTGCTGCTGCTGCTGTTCCAGGCCATCTTCGCCTGGGCCCAGTACCCGATGGATTTGATTGACCGGGGCATTGCCGGCCTGAGCGGGCTGCTTCAGGACCGCTTCGATGGGCCGCTGGTGAACCTGGTGACGGAGGGCATCCTGGCGGGCCTAGGCGGGGTGCTCATGTTCGTGCCCCAGATTGCGCTGCTCTTTGCCTTTATCGCCGTGCTGGAGGAAACCGGCTACATGGCCCGCGTCACGTTCCTGATGGACAAAATCATGCGCAAGTTCGGCCTCAACGGCAAGAGCGTGGTACCCCTGATTTCGGGCATGGCCTGCGCCGTGCCGGCCATCATGAGCGCGCGCACCATCGAGAACTGGAAGGACCGCATCATCACCATCTTCGTCACGCCGCTCATGTCCTGCTCGGCGCGCATTCCGGTCTATACCGTGCTCATCGCCCTGGTGGTGCCGGACCGGAAAGTGCTCGGCTTCTTCAACCTGCAGGGCCTGGCCCTGATGGGCATGTATTTGCTCGGGCTGGTGGCGGCCCTGCTCTCGGCCTGGCTCATGAAGGGGCTGCTCAAGACCAAGGAGCGCAGCTACTTCATCATGGAGTTTCCAGTCTACAAGTGGCCGCGCTGGAAGAACGTGGGCATCACCATCGTGGAGAAGGTGAAGACCTTCCTGTTTCAGGCCGGCAAGGTCATCGTGGCCGTGTCCATCATCCTGTGGGTGCTGGCCTCCTACGGCCCCGGCCAGGCCCAGCAGCGGGCCGAAGCCCGGGTGCGGGTCCAGGCCGCGCAGCAGCGGTGGGCGCCGGCCGAGACGGAAACGCGGGTGGCCTCGGCCAAGCTGCAGGAATCCTACGCCGGCGTGTTCGGTCGCACGCTGGAGCCCGCCATCCGGCCCCTGGGCTACGACTGGAAAATCGGCATTGCGCTCCTCACTTCGTTTGCGGCCCGCGAGGTGTTTGTGGGCACCATGTCCACCATCTACAGCGTGGGCCAGGACGCGGACATGCGCACGGTGCAGCAGAAGCTGGCCGCCGAGAAAGACCTGAACGGCGAGCCCGTGTTCACCGCCGCCCGCTCGTTTTCGCTGCTCGTCTTCTATGCCTTCGCCATGCAGTGCATGAGCACGCTGGCCGTGGTCTACCGCGAAACCAGGGGCCTGAAGTGGCCGCTGCTGCAGCTGCTTTATATGACCGGCTTGGCCTACGCGGCGGCGTACGGGGTGTATCACCTGCTGCGCTAAGCGACCAGTCGGGTCGGATACATGGAGCGGCCCGGCCAGAGGCGAGACCCTGGGGCGTCCGGCTGCCAAACCGCTTACAGGGCGGCCAGCTCTTCGGCAAAGCCGCCGCTGAGAATGGGGAAGCGCAGCCAGGAGCGCGGGTCCACGTTGTAGTCGTCCAAGTGAAAGCTGGGGGCGTAGCGCTCGCGCTTCCACTGGTTGCGGCTCCAGAGGCTGTAGAAGCGGCGCACGTAGGTTTTCAGCTGCTCGGTGTCGAAGCCCGTGTCTTCGCCTTCCAGCATGGCCAGCACCTGTTTGGGGCTGAAGCGGTTGTAGAACGCCAGTCGTTCAATGCGGTTGAGTAGGGCGTAGGGCATGAGGTCGCGCTCGTCGGTTTGCTTGTCTTCGAGCGGGCGCAGCTCGGCGGTGGGTTGCAGCGCGTTCACGTGGCGTAGGGCCAGGTAGCCCAGCTCGGTTTCGGCCCAGCGCAGCCACTTTTTCACGAAGTCTTTGTCCACGCCCGCAATGGGCGAGATGCTACCGGCCGTGTCGCCGTCCATGGTGCAGTAGCCCACGCTGGCTTCCGAGCGGTTAGAGGTAGTGATGAGTAGGCAATTCTGTACGTTGGCCAGCAGCCAAATGGCGGGGGCCCGCACCCGCGCCTGAATGTTCTGGAGGGCCAGGTCGTCGGTCTGCCAGGTCAGCTCGCGGCCCAGCGCGCCCTGGATTTTGCCCACGTAGCCGGTCACCTCCTCGTCGATGCCCCAATGATGGAAACGAGCCCCGAGGCTGTCGGCCAGCTCTTTGGCCGAGTTGAAGGTGTCATCCGAAGAGTTCACGGTGCCTTGGTAGGCGCAGGTGAGCAAGTGCTGCACTAGCTGCTGGTTGACGGTGAGTTCGAGCGCTGGGGCCGGGGCGGGCACTACCTGAGCTGCTTTGCCCCCGGCGCCTTCCTGCTGCACCACCGTGGCCACTTCCGGAAAGCAGCCGCTGCGGCGCTTAAACAGCTCCACGCCCAACTCCGCTACGCCCAGGCGTACCATTTCGGCCACGGCCACGGCGCAAAAGCAGGAGTCGGCGCCGCCGCTCAAACTCAGCACAAAGCCCCGGCTGCGGGCTTTGCGCAGGTAGTCGAACAAGCCCAGGCTCATGGCTTGGTTGAGTTCCAGGTACTCGTCGGGGGCAGGCAGCGGCACGATTTCCGGGGCCGGGGCAAGCTCCGCCTGAAAATCCACGTCCATCCACTCCAGGTCCACCTCCTTAAAGCTCAGCAGCTGGTTGCGTAGCAGCAGGTGCCCGTTGCGGGCCACTAGGATTTCCCCATCGAAGATGATGCGGCCCGACTCGTTGCCCAGCAGGTTGGCGTAGAGGTAGGTTACCTGATAGTCCCGTGAGGCCTGCATGACCAGCTGGTAGCGCACGTCGGTTTTGCTCATGGCAAAGTGGCTGGCCGAGGGATTGACAATCAAGTCGACGCGGCCCACCAGCCGGCCGGCGGGGCGTTCATGGGCGGGCTGCCAGGCATCCTGGCAGATTTCAAAGCCGAAGCGCACGCCCCGGTGCTCAAACACGAGGTCCCCGAGGGGCCACGCTGCCCCGCTATATTCTACCGAAGTGGTTTGGCCAGCGGGCCAGGGCACGAAGAAGCGAGTTTCGTAGTGCACGCCGTCGTTGGCCAGGAACTGCTTGGCGGCAAAGCCCAGAATCTGGCCGTCGCGTAGTACGGCGGCCGTGTTGTAGGTGCGGTGGTTTAGACGCACGGGCAAGCCCACCACCACGCAGATGCCGTGGGTCCACGCGCGCACCTGCTGCAAATGCCCTAGGGCCGTTTCCGGTAGCCACTCGCTCAGGAATAAATCCTCGCAGCCATAGCCCGTCAAACACAGCTCGGGCAGGCAGAGCAGTTCGACCCCGTTTTCCTGGGCCATCTCAATGGCCGTGCGGATGTTACGCAGGTTGTGCGCCCAATCAAAGGGAATCTGGTTTAAAGCGGCTCCGGCGATGCGCATGTGTAGATGGGAAGCTAAAGGCGGGAAGAGGATAGAAAAAGCGCACGTGCCACTCATCGCTGCGCTTACCGCAACCAGGAGCAGGAAGTTGTACGGGCAAGAAGTTGCTTAGAGGGTAAAGGGTAAATAAGTTATGCTGTAATTCAGCAGCGTTCGAACTATTTGGCTTCCGAATCTAAGCGAGGCCACTTTTTAGAAGGTGGGAAGCCTCGCGTAAATCCGTCGTTTTAGCTAGGTAGTTTTGCTCAACCAACTACCTTACTTCTTTAGCTGCTTTGCCTGGGAAGAAGTAGGTCATCGAAACACCCCTCTCTCTAATGGCTAAAAATGCCAGCCCTTCTGATTCAACTAGTAGGCCGATTGTATCGACTCCTGAAGCCGATTTTGACTTAGCTGCTCTCGCCATTCCGCCTAATTTGTCCATAGAGGAGACGTTGCAGGCTGTTGAGCAACAACTTTCTTCCTTACCACTGGAAGTCTGCGTGGTGCTCGATGCCGAAGGAAAGGAAGTACTGAGAGTACAGGGCAGCGATTCCAGCGTGGAATTCACCACTCAGCAGGTAGGGCAAGCGCATGGGGGCTACATGACTCATAATCATCCGGCAGGCACAGGATTCAGCTGGCGCGACGTGCGAACGGCCCATCATTTGAACCTGTTGCAAATCCGAGCCGTTTCTAACCTGGAGCCACCCGTAGTGCACGTACTAACCCGACCTGCTGGTGGCTGGGCTACTCAGGAATGCGAACAGCTATGTGTGAGCGAGTTCAATCGAATCAAAGCTAAGTTTGGCATGCCGGGGATAGCCCCGGAAGATTATCCGATTAGTTTAAAGAAGAAAATTAACGTCCGCCTGGGCAAGTTCGCGGCAACTCTCGTAAATAAGCTACATTTGCCCTACCACACAGTTATCCTATCATGAGCCTTCCCTCTCCCTTCGCTTTCATGTCTGAAAAGGCACAGGATAACTGGCTCAGTGAGTTTCTCACTGCTCCTGAAGATGCGCGGAAGGAAGCTAAAGCGTTGCCGGTGAAGCCTAGCAGCAAGAATGAAAAGTCATCTTCTCGCAAATTTCTGCTAAAGAAGTAGTTGATAACATCCTAATAATGACTGAAAGCAGCAGACCCAACCTAATAAGGTTGGGTCTGCTGCTTTCAGTCATTTACACTGTAAACGTACAAGGCACATTCTCTGGGCTAGCTAAAGAACTGGTAAGTTAGGAATGCCTTCTATCTCAAAATGCAGGTTGTTATGACGCTCGATAAGTATGCAGCGACCTTTAATATCTACTAAAGTGAAAGACAGTACACGCTTGACATAATCTCCTTTATTTTCCGCTTCCTGATGAAAGGAAGAAAAAGGGTCGTGTATCATCTCCGTCAAGCGATACAAACTATTATGGATGCGGTCGTTGCCGCGTACTGCATTCATACTGTGGCCCGATGTAGGCATACCGCCCCCCGGTGGGACAATCACAAACCTATCGGCCACTTGCATGGCAACTAATACACCTGCTCGACGAGCCTGCCCAATTTCTTTATCTGTCAAATGGTGCGTTAAACCAACTGCACCAATTCTGTAGGGAGCTAGCAGCTCGGGCCAATTTCGGTGAATAAGCTCAAGAAGCTGTCTCTGATTCCAAGCACCGTGCGGATACAAGCCGAGCATATACATGGTTTCGCTGGTAACCCAGGCAAATAAAATGGGCTCGGTTCGCTTAACGAAGCCGTCATTTTCTACCTCAGTGCCTAAGTGAAAATGATGAATTCCCCAATCGTAGCGCAGCAAATCACGGTTTGCTACTTTTTTCACGCCCCGGCTCATATAGGGCCTTAAATTCTGGCCTGATTCAACTTTTGTGGTGAAGGTTGCCAGTCCTGCCACTAAATCTACTGGGCAATTAAATGTATCGGCGTGGTGTACTTGTCGAGGTTGAATTGGAATGGTGAGATGCAACAGTGCATTAAAATACTCTTGCCCAATATCATTATCTCGAATAAGACGGCTCACGTCAAATCCACTGTTAATCAACCGCTGTCGGGCAATAGCTATCCAATCACCATATAGATTAGCTTCTTCAATAATCAAGAAATTAGACATAAACTAAGCTTGAGAAGCCTTGCTAACTGAGCTATTCAACAGTTCCTAAATGTATTTCAGGGTGTTTAAAAAGTCGTCCAGCTTATACGCTCCGTCCACCACGCGGCGCTCATACACCATGAAGTAGCGGAAGGCGTTGCCGGCTTTTTGGGCCCAGGTAGCGCCTAGCTTGATTTTCTGCTCCGCGTCGAGGTGGTCGCCTTTGGTTTCGACCACCAGCGTTCTGCCGCTTTTGGTTTGAATTGGGGTACTCATTATCATCAATTGAAATCCAGATGCTCCCATCTTCCGCCAGTAGCTTGTGCAGCAGCTTGAGGCGCGGGTACATCATACACAGCCATTTGTCGTGGCGGGAAAGGTCTTCGCCCTCCTTGCCCACTACCTGGCTGAGCCACTTCTTGATTTTGGGGTCGTTGACGTTGTCGTTGTACACCCAGCCCTCGTTGCCGGTATTGTAGGGCGGGTCGATGTAGATGCACTTCATCCGGCCCTCGTACTGGGGCAGTAGGGCTTTCAGGGCTTCGAGGTTGTCGCCGTGGATAATCTGGTTGCCGCTGCCAGTGGGCTCGGTGGTTTGGGTGCCATCGGCCAGCGCACCGTATTGGTGGTCGAGGAGGCGAAACGGAAAGTCCTGGTGGTGGTTGATGACTTTGTCTTTACCAATCCAGTGGAGGGTGGGCATGCGGGGCTAGCTAGGAGATTAGAGACGAAGGTACGGAAGCCAAAAACCCCGAACTAATCTGCTGAAACCGCTAAGCAAGCTAGCCCCCTAGGCCGCCAACGCCTTAGCTTACTTGCCTCCCGCTAAAAAAGCAAACCCGCAGGCGCTATCTTCGTTAGCATTCCGGCCGGTGCTAGTCTCATTAGGCAAGCCCCTCAGTAGCTACTGTTCTGCTTTATGTCGAAAATAGTACGACCATCCCATATCATTGGCGAGCGAGGCGTAAATGTCTTCGCCGATTATTGCAACCGGCACCAGCCCTACATCATCTGGCGCGAAGAAACCAAGAACGACTTTGGCATCGACGGCGAGGTAGAGCTGACCGAAGTGAACGAAGACGGCAAAATCAAACCCACTTCCCAAACGCTAAAGGTCCAAATCAAATCGACCCAGAGCAGCGCTAGCTACATCCAGCAAGAAACCGACGAGTCGTTCAGCTTCTTCCCACGTGACGAAGACCTCGAATACTGGAAAAACTACCGCGTGTATGGCTACGACGTGCTACTGGTCGTATTCGACGGCCGCGAAGGCGCGGATATCCTGTACTGCAAGAAGATAACCGACATCGACGAGGCGCTGGCCCGCCCCAAGGGCAAGCGCAAGTCCCAGCCCATCGTGTTTTCCAAAACCGAAAACCGCTTGGTTGTCGGGCAACACGATTTTGACACCAAGTACCGGGCTTCCTTCAAGAGCCGCGTCAACTACCAGGCGGCCGAGGTGCTTGATACCAATATGTTCCCCTTCAAAGCGGTGCCGCGCTGGCTCTACACCTACCCCACGCACTACAAAACCAAGAAGGATATCTTCAAAAACATTGCCAGCGGCGAAGCGCCTTATTTCGTCATTTACAACTCCGTCATTTACACGTTTGTGCCCATTGAAAAGGACTTCAAGCCCTTCTATGAGCACGTGGTATCAGAGGGCCAAAAGCGCACCGAGCACCGATACAGCGAAGTAGTTGACACGGCCACACTCCGCAACCACTTTGTGGAGCTGCTAAACGAATACCTCAAGGACTTCATGCGCAAGCGCGGCCTGTATTATCAGCGCGATTTTAAGCGCTACTACTTTTTCCTGCGGAAAGACCAGACCGAATACAAAGTGCCCTACCGCACCCGCCGCGCCGAAAAAGTGACTGAGAAGAAGGTAGTAGAGTTTTATGAATACGGCAAAGACGCTTTCTTCCGGCACCTGGCCGTGGCCATCCGGCCGCTGTTCATCGAGGATAAAGTCTACCTGATTGTCAGCCCCAAATACTACTTCACGTCCGATAGAAGCACCGCGCTAGAGCCCGAAAAGACGACGAAGTACACGAACTACCTCAACCGCAAAACCTTCAACGACGGGGTAGTCGACCAGCTGCATTTCTGGTGGCATCATTTGGCCCGTGGCTCGCACGAAGCCACTGTTTTCGATGGTTCGGCCATGAATCAGCCGTCTATCATTCTAAGTCGGGCCATTGATTTCGCTGTCAGCTTCGGCATTCCGCTCGACGGAGAAAAAGTAGCCCAGAAGAAAAAAGCTGGGGCTAAAGCCGCTCCCGCCGTTCAATTACCCAGCTTATTCGACTAACTAATGACGCCGGAACTACTACCTGAGCCGCTACTGGAGTTCGGCAACGACCGCCTCAGCGAAGACCCCAAGCAGGGCATTACCATCGGCAGCTTTTTCTCGACCAGCTCGCGCACCCACCGCTCCGAAATTCACTACGCCATCCTGGGTACCAACTACAACATTGAAAAGGCGCAGGAATGGATTAAGCAATTCGACAACCCCATCGAAGCCTCTGATATTGAAGTGAAAATGAAAGGCAATCGGATTGAAGCCGGCCAAGTAGTCGACTACGACGACGAAGAAAGCCTGCTCTTCGGCGCTGACCCCGTGGGAGAAGAAGAGCCGGATGAGGACGAGGAACCAGCCAGCTTCAAGAACAAACGCCTGAACCCCGATTTTCCAGGCTTCAACGCGGAGTCCATCTTTCAGTGCGGCTTCGTGAATGATGAAACCAACAACCGAAGCATCAAGGAAACCAGGATTCAGGCCATTCTGGACGACTCGGAATTGACCAAGTTCGACCGGGTTATTCGCATCTGCGACTTGTACAAGGAGCAGTACCGTGACTTACTCGAAAACTCGATGTCCACGCCCGATATCTGCTTCATTGTCATTCCATCGGCCGTTTTCAAGAAGCACTCCTCCATCCCTTACAAAGGCAACTTGTATTTCAACCTGCGGCGCTACCTGAAGGCCCAGTTGATAGTAATGCCAAAGGCCATTCCGGTGCAGATTATTCTGGAAGACACAGTACTTGGCAAAAAGAAGTCGCTCCAAGACTTGTCTATGCAGGCGTGGAATTTTGTGGTAGCCAGCTACTATAAAAATGCCGGCACGCCCTGGACGTTGACGTTGCAGGACAAGCACACCTGCTTCATTGGTATCAGCTTCCACAAAGTGCTGAATTCTGACAATAACCTGGTGCGTTCCAGCATTGCCCAAGCGTTTAATTACGAAGGCAAAGGCATCGTTTTTATCGGCAAAAAATTCAAGTGGGATGCGGATAAAAATAATACCCCCGCGCCTCATTTAACTTACGACTACGCCAAAAGCCTCATTGAGGAGATTGTAGATAAGTACAAGAAATTCAATCAGAATATTGCGCCCAACCGCATCGTCATTCACAAAACGACGGACTTCTGGACTTCGGCACAGCACGAGGAATACGCGGAAGCTGAGGGCCTGAAAGATGGCATCCGAGCTGCGCTCAACGATGACGTTACGATTGACCTGGTAACTATCAAAAGCGCCAACATCAAGCTCCTACGCCGTAAGGGCAGCTACCCAGTCATGCGCGGCACGCACCTGCCCTTAGATAGACAGACTGGGATTCTATACACCACGGGGTACATTCCGTACTACGAAACCTTCCCTGGCCAGTATGTTCCGCATCCACTGGAAGTTTCAATTTTTGAAGGTGAGTCAACGCTAAAGCGCGTTTGCACGGAAATCCTTGCTCTGACTAAGCTCAATTTCAACAACTGTAACTTCTTTGATAGTCTGCCTATTACCCTGCGTTTTGCTCAGAAAGTAGGAGAGATTATTCAGTACGCAGAGGACGATGACATGCTCCCTGATAAATACTACTATTATATGTAGGTTATTGGTAGCATTAGATATTATTCTACCAGTTCGGCTTCTGCACCGTTTGTATTCAGATAGAATATGACAATGGTTGATACTAGGCCGACAATCAACCTAGAAAATTTTGCTTCTAAACTGATAAAATCAGCTTCTTTTCCGTGGCCGCTGCCATAAGCGTTCCGCAACTCTGTTACGCCTTGTATTGCGGATGAAATCCCGCCTAATATTTGCTTTACAGATTTTTCAGCCTTATCTGGTTCGTGGGCATCCTTTGGCTTAAAATCAAGCGAGTTAGTAGTTTCTTTTAAAAGTTTTGCTACCTCCCAGTCCTTGTCAACTGTGACTCCTTTCTGCTTAAGTATGGACTTGCAGACGGTTTCTATTAATTCCTTAGCTGTGCCAATTGCCAAGGGGGTATTCGTTTCAACCGCATCATTCATGACCGTTATCTTTTGGTCGATGTAAGCGCTGCTGAGTAGCTTTTTAACCTCTTGTCTAGTGTTTATTAGGTGAGAGTTTCCTAATACCTTTTCTACCCCAGTGTAGACAGGCTGGCCTTGTATTTCATTGGTTGGTAGTAATTCATATCCATCTGGGCCTAGTACTCTGTTATAAAGTGCCAACAAATTATTTCTAGCATCGTCGTCAGTAATAATAGCGGGATGTAGGGTCTCAGTAAGGAAGTTTAAGTAAGTAGCGTCATCACAGTGCATTAAATTAAATCGGGTATCTGTAAAAACCCAACTGTCATTTAAGTCCTTGTTCATCACCCTGTGCTGGTAGATATCATCATAAGCGTTGCGATATCGAGCATCTCTCGAACTCAGTTGGCTCAAGTCAAAAAGTCGATTTAAAAAGTCAGGTTCATCAAGTTTTCCGGAATAGCTACTGCTCATAAGGCCAAGTTCATCAGCAATTTGTTTCCGGGATTTTTGAGAAATTTTATTCATCCTGAATTGACCTTTTACTTTGTTAAGTGTAAGATAAATAGTCTATTACAAGCCCAATTCCTTAGCGGCATTATGCTGCTGTACATTGTCGAGGCGAGTGTAGCGCCGAATCATCGCACTGGTCTTGTGCTTGGTCTGATTCATAATTTTGCTGTCGTCGGCCCCATTTAGCTTAGCTACCGTCACGAAGGAAGCTCGTAAAGAGTGGGCGCTGTATTCCGCGCCCAAGTAGCGTTGCACCAGCGTATTGATTGATTGGTCAGACAGCCTGTTAGTAGTCAGTCGATTACCCTTGCGCAGCATGACAAACACTGGCCCTTCGCTACGTTCCAACTGTTCCAGCCAAGCCTTTAGGGACCGAATAGGACAAACGGCCGGCTCGGGCGAATAGAAAATGGCCTTTTCCTCGTAGTCGCCGAGTTGGTTGGTTTTGCTCTTGCCCATTGATACTACTAGGCAATCCTCGGTAAAGCGCAAGTCCTGCACATTGAGCGCGGTCAGCTCCGAGCGGCGAAACGCCCCCGTGAAGCCTAGTAGGAGGATTGCCCGGTCGCGCAGGCCCGTCGTCGTCTGCGTATCCAAGCTCCGCACGAGTTGCTTGAGTTGGACCAGCGAAAAGGCGGCTGCTTGCTTTTGGCGCACCCCGTGCAGCCGCCGCACGCCGTCCATAAAAATCTTAAACTGCTTGTCGTCCGTGGGCGAGTCCACGCCCCGCACGGCGTGGGCTTTGCTGATGGCGGCGCAGTGCTGTTCGAGCGTGCCGACTTTTTTGCCAGCTTCGGCTAAATGAGTACAAAAACCAACCAGCGCATCGACCGAGGCCGGCAAGGACTGATGACCGTGCTCAGCACACCAAGCGCTGAAACGTCGCAAGTGAGCCGTGTACGCCCGGGCCGTGTTGGGGGCGCCGCTTAGCCCAGCTTCTACATAACGAGCGGCCGCGCCGGTGTGATGCGCGAGGCCGTGGCCGATGGGATGGACGGTGAGCGCACTTGCTTTTTCCATGTAGCCTATTAATACGGAGTGAACCGCATTTTTTGGTTAGGTGGGCAAGATAGCGGATAGGTAGTGATAAGACTTAATAATCGCTACCTATCCTGAATTCACGAACTACCTCATTTCGCTTTAAGTCCAGGGCTGACAAGTAAGGATTATAAGTTCTAAACTCTGAAAGGAGAAAGGGCAGCCTTCCCGACAACTCCACGCAACGAGTACTGCAAAACTCTGGATTATTTTTACCGTCCGCTTTTCCGCCCAAATTCACTTTATGACCCAACGTTACTTTCTGCTGTTCCTACTCCTTATTATTAGCATCCCCGTGCTGGCCCAGCGGCCCAAGCCAGCGGCCATAAGCTTACCCCCAGCCGATACCATGTATTTCGACCGGGACTGGGAGCGCACCGAAACCCTAGAGGAAGTTTCCTACGCCCGCATTGCCCACCACGACGCGGCCGGCAAAACGTTGGGCACCGTGCGCGACTACTTCTACCCATCGTGGAAAAAGCAGTGGGAAGGCAAGATGGCCAGCGAAAAGCCCGACAAGCCCATGGGCCTGTGCTGCGGCTGGCACGAGAACGGCCAGGTCAGCTTCCGGGGCACCTATCTAAATGGGGTACAGCAGGCGGACTTCCGCAGCTGGCGGCCTGACGGCCGTGAAATCAAGTGCGCCTCCCGCCTGGTGGAAGCCCTGCCCCTGAGTAACGCCTCCATTCATTGCAGCAACTGCATGCACGCCAGCCGCAAGGTGTTCACGGTGGATATTCCGGACGGTACGGTGGGCATCGTCTACAAACTCGACGTGCGTGACGAAGGTCAGCCGCCGGTATCGTGGTCCACGGCGCTGGCGATGGCTGCGGTGGTGGGCAGCGGCGGCACGGCGGCCCCGGCCCTGCTGGGCGCCGCCGCTTCGGCCTTGACCAAGCAGGGCAACAACGCCCCGCCCACGGTCAGCACCAAGTGCCATTGGTACATTACTGCCGACCCGGCTGCGGCCGAACAGTTCCTAGCTACCAAGGGCACCATCAGCAACGCGCAGGTTTGCCTGCGGGCCGCATCGAATACGCCCCAGGAAACTCGGCCCATTACCCTACCGCCCAGCACGCGCCAATTGTTTGTGTGCGTGAACAACGACAACTATACCACCGATGCCACGGCCACGCTCAGCGTAACGGCGCTGGTACAGGCCTGCAAATGAGCTCCCCAAGGGGCTAACAAATAAAGCGCAGCCCTGCGCCCCAGCCGTAGGCACTGTTGTAGTTGCCCGGCAGGGCCACGTACTTACTCGGTATATAATAGGAGTCGATGCGATATACGCGGTCGGTAATGGCCAGGAGGTCGGCCCGCAGGCCACGGTGAGGGAAAGGCATTCGCGGGTGAGCTGCCGGCGCACCTTGCCTTGGTAGGCTAGGCATAACTCGGACCAGACCAGCATCGGCAGGAAGCAGCGGACGCCCAGGCAGGCAACCGGCCGGAAGTCCTTGCTGTTGGGTTTAGCGCTGGTGGCTTGGTCAGTAGCGCTGCTGCCACCCTCGCGCCCGTTGTTGCGGATGTCGGTGCCGTCGTACACCGCCACCAACTGCTTTGGGCGGTTTTACTTTGTTGATTTACTTATCTGTATGCATTTGGTAAGCCCCCGGTGTTAGCCAGGTAGCTTACCCAACGCCTGCAAGCACAGGGATCAGTCAGAAGGTATGGGATGATAGCCGGGCAAAAGCACACGGCGCGCGGCTTACTTCTTTACTAAGGTCATACCGCATTTGGGGCACTTACCCGGCTGGTTGCTTACTACATCCGGGTGCATGGGGCAGGTATAGCTAACGGCCGTGCCGTCGGTGGCCGTGCTGTCGGCGGGCATAGTGGCCTCGGTAGCGGCGGCGGTTTCCGTCTGCACCTGGTTGGGCTGGTCGTGCTCGGTGCAGCTGGCAGCCAGGAAGAGGTTACCCACAGCTAGACAGGAGGCTAGGAACTTGTACATGGGGATGAGTAAAAAGTAAAAAAACAAAGAGGCTGAGCCGCAGCCCGAAACGGTATTGAAGATGCTACTGCTAGGGAGCGGCTACATGGCCATGCCGCTCATGTGGTCGTCGCCGGTCCCCTGGCGCAGGGTAAACTCGCTTTGCAGCAGGTAGGCCCCGCTGACGACCAGCTGGTCGCCGGGCCGCACCTCGCCGGTGACGGCCACCGTGGCCGCCGTGCCCGCACCGGTGCGCACCCGCACCCGCCGAAACTGCCGCTCGCCGGTCTGCTTCCAGACGTAGCTGGCGGCCCCGTCGTGCATAATGGCTTCCTGCGGGATGCGCAAGGCGGTTTCGGTGGGGGGCATGCTTTTCGTAGCCGAGGTCGGGGCGTCGAGCAGCACGTTGGCTTGTGCGCCGGGCTGCAAGGTGCCGTTGGGGTTGGGCACCTGAATGCGGGCCAGGGTAATCTGGCTGCCGCCGCTCAACTCGGGACTGAGGAACACCACGTTGCCCCGTAAGGGCCGCGCCCGGCCTACTACCTGCACGGTCACCGACTGGCCCAGCCGCAGCCGGCCGGCATCGGCGGGGTAAAGCTGAGCCTCGACCCACACGCGGCTTAAATCACTGAAGGTGAGCAGCGGCGAGCCTTCGGCCACGTACTGGCCCTGCACCACGTCGAGGGTTTGCACGGTGCCGGTGGCGGGGCTGTAGTAAGTTACCAGCGGACTGGCTTTGCCGCTGCGGGCCAGCTGGCGCAGCTGCCCGGCCGACACGCCGAGCAGGCGCAGCTTCTGGGCCGTGGCTTCGGCAAAGTGCCGGTAGGTGGGCTCGGCCACTTGCAGGTCCTGGGCCAGGGCCAGCAGATACTCGCGTTGCAGGGTTTCGAGCTGCTCGCTGTACACCGAAAACAGCGGCGCGCCCCGGCGCAGCAGCTGGCCGGTCTGGCGCACGTAAAGCTGCTCGACGCGGCCGGCCACGCGGCTGCTGATGCTTTGGGTGCGCTGGGCATCGGCCGTGACGGTGCCGGTGAGCACGGCTTGCGGCGCGGGGGCCTCGGCCGGGCTGGCAGCCGGGCTGCTGTCAGTGCGGTTGCCAATGGTCTGGACGCGGATATTGCCCAGTTCCAGCTGCTGAGCCGTGAGGATGAGGTCACTGGCGGCCGGGTTGCCGGCGGGCATGGCAGCCATTTCGGCGGGTGTCATTTTCACGGCGGGGCGGCTGGAGGTTTTCACCAAATCCATGCCGCAGATGGGGCAGCTACCGGGCTGGGCCTCGCGCGCCTGCGGGTGCATGGGGCAGGTATAGACAGCGGCCGAAGCGGCTTTTTTGGTGACCGGCGCAGCCGCCGGAGCTGGCTGCACCTGTATCAAATCCATGTGGCAGATGGGGCAGCTGCCGGGGCCGTCCGCGTGGATTTGCGGGTGCATGGAGCAGGTGTAGTAGGCCGCTTTAGCAGTCCCGGCGGTTGCGGTTTCGGCCGTGGGCTTGGCTTTTTGGCAAGCGCCAGCAGCCAGGGCCAGCAGCACGAGCAGCAGCCGGCCCACCCGACCTAGGGTAAAGGGGCGTAGTAAAGGCAAGTTATTCATGGGCGGGGGGCGTAGTCGCGCTGTTAGACGCGGTTTGGATGAAGCCTTCGCTGTCAACCAGATACTGGCCGTTGGCGGCTACGTCTTCGGTGCCCGCGAGGCCATGTAGCACCTGCACCTGGGCGGCGGTGCGCTGGCCCACCTGCACCGCTACCGGCACGAAGGTGGTGCCGCGCCGCACGAAGGCCACCTGCCGCGTGCCGAGGTCGACCACGGCGGCGCGGGGGAGCCAGAAGCTGCCAGCCAGCGCCGGAGTGGTGTCGGGCACTAGGCGGCCCGTGAGGCGCTGGCCGCGCCGCAGCCGACCCTGGGAGTTGGGCAGGTACACGCGCACCGCTGCCGTGCTGGCCCCATTGCGGAACTCGGGCTCCACCAAATCGAGGCGAGCGGTGAGGGGCGGCAGGTCGGTGCCTTCGGCCACCACGCGCAGGCGCTGGCCGGGTCGCAGGTGGGCCAGCTCGGGCGGCGTGGGTTGGAAGATGCCCCATACCTGGTCGGTATTTATCACCTGAAACAAGGTCTGGCCGGTGGCTACGTAGCTGCCTTCGGTGAGCGTGAGGCGGCTGGATGGGAAGCTGGCAGCAGGTACGGCGGCAGCGTCGGGTGTTGCCATCCCGCCACTTGCCGCGCCCATCCCGCCGGCGCTGGCGGCCACCTCGTCCATGCCGCCGGCCGGGGCGGGCGGCGCGTTGGGAGCCAGGGTTTCCACCACGTAGCCGTCATAGGGGCTAAAAACGGCCACCTTGTAGCTGGCGCGGCGGGTGCGGGCCAGGTCGCGCAACTGCCCTTCGGTGAGGCCGAGCAGCAGCAGCTTGCGGCGGGCCCCGCTCACCAGCAGCAGGTTGTCGGCATCATTTTCCAGCAAAAAAATGTACTCCTGCTCGGCCGTCACCAGTTCGGGGCTGTAGAGTTCTAGTAGCTTCTGCCCCCGGCGCACGGGCTGGTAGTTGTAGCGAATCAGCAGCTGCTCGATGCGCCCGCCGAAGCGGGCGGCCACGGCGCGGCTGCGGCGCGGGTCGTACTCCACCAGGCCGGGTAGGCTGAGTGTGTCGGCCGCCAGGCCACCGGGACTCAAGCCTTCGGCGCGGGGGCGCACCGTGGCCACGGCCGCTACCACGGCGGCGTTGGGGGCCTGCACCACGCTGCCGAGGCCGACTTCGGCCTGCGCGGCGGCATTATTCAGCACCTTGGGTACCAGGTCCATGCCGCAGATGGGGCAGCTGCCGGGGGCCTCGCGCACGATTTGGGGGTGCATGGGGCAGGTGTACTGCGTGGCCGCGCTGGCGGCTACCGGGGGGGTAGCGGCCACGTTGGCGGGGCCGTGGGCCTGGCCGTGGCAGCCCGCCAGCAGGGCGGCCGCGCCCAGCAGAGCGGCGGCTACCCCCTGCTGTAAGGGCTTATTGCTCCAGTTCCTGGTCATAGCGCACGGTAAGGGTAAGGAGTTCATTTTGGGTATCGAGGTATTGCAGGCGGGTGAGCAGCCAGGTGTTGAGGGCCTCGACCACGGCGGGCAGCTGGGCGGTGTTTTGCTGGTAGGCCAGCAGCGTCACCTGGTAGCTTTTGCGCAAGGCGGGCAAGATGCCCTTCTCGAAATTCTCGACTTGCTCGCGCTTGGTAGCCATATCCGATTGCAGGGTGCTGAGGCGACCGGCCGCGTCATTGAGCAGGCTGGCGCGCTGCTGGCGCACGGCCTGGGCCTCGTAGCCGAGCGCGGCGGTGTTGGCCCGGTACTCGCGGGCGGCCCAGGGCACCATCGGCAGCGTCACCATGCCCATGACCGTGAATTGATTGGGCGTGCTGCCGATACCGTTCATATGGTCGTAGCGCACCCCAAAGTCGGGCCGGCGGCGGCTGGCCTCCACGGCCTGGTTGAGGCGCACCACGGCCAAAGACTCCTTGAGGCCGCGCACGTCGCTGCGGCGGGCGGCCAGGGCGGCCGTGTCGGGCAGCGGGGCCAGCGGGGGGGTAGGCAGCAGCGTATCCACGGCAAACTCGGTGGCGGCGTCGCGGGCCATTAAGGTATTGAGGGCGATGGTGTTCTGGCGCAGCTGACCGTAGAGCTGGGCGTGGTCGTTGCCGTGCATGGCCACCCGCGCCTGCACCTGGTAGATGCTGGCCAGCGTGGTCTGGTTGTAGGGGTAGCGGGCCCGGGCTACCTTCAGCAGAAAGTCGAGCAGGTAGGCGCTCTCGTCCAGCACCTTCAGCTTTTTTTCCAGGATGACGCGACTGTAGTACAGGGTGCGGGCCTGGGCGCGCAACTCGTTGAGCGAGGCGGCCTGGCCGGCCTGCTCCACGGCCGCCTGGCCGGCCAGGTAGGCCCGCTTGGCGCGCTGCTTGGCCGGGTTGGGCAGCATCTGCTCCACCGATACCATTTGCATGCCCATGCCCTGGCCGTTATTCATCTCCTTGATGGGCTGCTGGTTGTAGGGCGTCATCCAGTAGCCGGCGCTCACCTTGGGGGCTTCCCAGGTGTTGGCGCCGGCTACGGCGGCGTCGCGGGCGCGGGCGCGGTAGTCGTACTGGCGCAGGGCCGGGTTGCGGGTTTGCACGGCCCGCAGCACCGAGTCGAGCGGCAGCGGGCGCTGGGCGGCAGCGGGCAGGGCCAAGCGCCCCAGCAGACACCCGACGGTAAGAATAAGTAGGTTATAACGCATGACAACGGATGTTTAATACTTGACCGCCAGCACGTCCAGCTTGCCGAACTTGCGCAGCTCGTACTCCTTGGTCATTAGAAAAATGAGCGGCGTGACCAGCAGAATGTGGGTCGAAGACGTGAACACCCCCCCAATCATGGGCAGCACGATGGGCAGCATCACGTCGGAGCCCGTGCCGGTGGCCCAGAGCACCGGCACCAGCCCGAACAGGGCCACCGAAACGGTCATCAGCTTGGGCCGCAGCCGCTTGGCCGCGCCGTGAAACACGGCCTCGCGCAAATCCTGCTTCGTGATGGTTTCGCTCGAATTACCCTTGGCGGCCACTAGCTGCTGCATGGCGTCGTTGAGGTAAATGACCATGATGACGCCCGTTTCCACGGCTAGTCCGAATAAGGCGATGAAGCCCACGGCCACCGCCACCGACAAGTGCACGCCGTAGAAATACACCATGTAGGCCCCGCCAATGAGGGCAAACGGGATAGTCACCAAGCTCAGCAGCGCCTCGCGTACCGAGTGGAAGGCGAAGTACAGGCAGCCGAATATCACGACCAGCACGATGGGCAGAATGAAGAGCAGCGTGCGCTGCGAGCTGATGAGATTTTCGTACTGCCCGCTCCATTCCAGGTAGTAGCCGGCGGGCAGCTGGCCCTGCATGCTCTGCACCTTTTGCATGGCCTCGCTCACGGTGCCGCCCAGGTCGCGGCCCCGCACGTTGAAGAGCACCGCGCCGCGCAACTGGGCGTTTTCGGAGTTAATCATGGGCGGGCCGTTTTCGAAGCGCAGCGTGGCCACGGCCGAGAGCGGTACCGGCCCGTAGGCGGTGGTCTGAATCGGGATGCGGCCCAGCGCGGGCAGGCTGTTGCGGAAGTCTTCGGCCAGGCGCACGCCGATAGCGAAGCGGCGGCGACCCTCCACGGTGCTGGCCACGGGAGCCCCGCCGATGGCCATTTCCACCACCTCGTTTACCTGGTCCACGGTCAGGCCATAGCGGGCCAGCTGGTCGCGGTTGAGGTCGATTTGCAGGTACTTGCCGCCCGTGATGGGGTCCACGTAGAGGTCCTGCACGCCGGGCGTGCCGGTGAGGGCCGCCCGTACCCGCTGCGAGATGTTGTAAATCGTATCAAGCTGCTGGCCATACACTTTCACGCCCACGTCGGTGCGAATGCCGGTGCTCAGCATGTTGATGCGGTTGATGATGGGCTGGGTCCAGCCGTTGACCACGCCCGGGATTTGCAGCTTGCCGTTCAGCTCCTCAATCAGCTTGGCCTTGGTCAGGCCCGGCCGCCACTCGGCGCGGGGCTTGAGCTGAATGATGGTTTCAATCATGCTCAGCGGGGCGTTGTCGGTGGCGGTGCTGGCCCGGCCGGCCTTGCCCAGCACCCCCTTCACCTCGGGCACCTGCATAATAATCTTATCCTGCACCTGCAAAATGCGCTTCACCTCCGTGTTCGACACGTCGGGCTGGGTGATGGGCATGAACAGAATCGAGCCCTCATCAAGCGGCGGCATGAACTCGGTGCCCAGGCTCAGCAGCAGCGGAATGCTGATGGCCAGCAACACCAGGTTGATGGCGATGGTGGTTTTGCGCCAGGTCAGGCACCAGTTGATAAGCGGCGCGTACACCCGCTCTAGCCCCCGGTTAATGGGGTTCTGCTCCTCGGTTTTGAAGGTGCCCTTCATGAAAAAAGACAGCAGCACGGGGGCCAGCGTCACGGCCAGCACCGCGTCGATGAGCAAGATAAACGTCTTGGTATAGGCCAGCGGGTGAAACAGCTTGCCCTCCTGCCCGGTAAGCAAAAACACGGGTAGGAAGGACGCTACGATGATAATCGTGGAAAAGAAAATGCCCCGCGACACCTGCTGGCTGGATTTCTCGATGATGGCGAGGCGCTCGTCGTTAGTCATGGTGAATGGGTTCAGGCGTGGAAACGGCAGCAGCAGGTACGGGTGGCGGCGCACCGGGCGGCCCGGCCGCCGCTTCCTCCGCCGCCTGGTGCAGGGCCAGGTTACGGTAGGCATTTTCGGCCATCACGATGCCGTTGTCTACAATCACGCCGATGGCCAGGGCGATGCCCGTCAGCGACATGATGTTGGAGGAGATACCGAAGGCATTGAGCAGGATGAAGCTGGCGGCGATGGTGATGGGGATTTGCAGCAGAATGCTCAGGGCGCTGCGCCAGTGGAAGAGAAACACCAGCACCACCAGTGACACCACGGCCATTTCCTCCAGCAGCGTGTGCTTGATGTTGGCCACCGATTCCTCAATCAGCCCGCTGCGGTCGTACACGATATCGAACGACACGCCGGCGGGCAGGCCCTTGGCTACTTCGGTCATTTTGGCCTTCACGCGGGTGATTACCTCGTCGGCGTTTTCGCCGTAGCGCATCACCACAATGCCGCCCACGGCCTCGCCCTGGCCGTTGTGGTCGAAGATGCCGAGGCGGCTCTCGCCGGTCATCTGCACCGTGCCCAGGTCGCGCAGGCGCAGCGGCACGCCGCCGGGGCGGGTCAGCACCGGCACGTTTTCCAGGGTGGCCACGTCCTGGATATAGCCGCTCGTTTTGATGATGTAACCCACGCCGGACTGCTCGAACTTGCGCCCGCCGGCCTCGTTGTTGTTCTGGCGCACAGCGGCTAGTACCTGCGGCAAACTCACGTTATAATAGGTGAGCTTGGTGGGGTCCACCGTCACTTGGTACTCGGGCTGAAAGCCGCCGAAGCTGGCCACCTCGCTCACGCCGGGCACGGTTTGCAGGCCAAATTTCACGTACCAGTCTTGCAGGGCGCGCTGCTCGCCCAGGTCCAGCTTGGGGGCATTCAGGGTGTACCAGAGTACGTGGCCCACGCCCGTGCCATCGGGGCCCAGCGTGGGGGTAAGGCCGGCCGGTAGCAGCCGCTGGGCGTAGTTCAGGCGCTCCAGCACCCGCTCGCGGGCCCAGTAGATGTCGGTGTTGTCATTAAAAATGACGTACACGAAGCTCATGCCGAACATGGAGGCGGCGCGCACGGCCCGCACCTGGGCCAGCCCTTGCAGGTTGGTGACGAGGGGGTAAGTCACCTGGTCCTCGATAATTTGGGGCCCCCGCCCGGCCCACTCGGTGAAGACAATCACCTGGTTTTCGGACAGGTCCGGAATCGCATCAATCTTGCTGGCCCGGATGGAGAAAATGCCCCAACCAAGTAGCCCGGCCGCTAGCAGCAGCACGATGCCCCGGTTGCGCAGGGACAGGGAAATAAGTTGTTCAATCATCTGATAGTTACCGCTAAGCGCACGCACAAAAGCCCCGCGACCAACCGGCCGGGGGAACGAGGCAGTACCCAGAAGCTAAATCAGAAAGGCATGGCCCCGCACGTAGGCGGGGCAGTCGGGCGGCGGGGCGGCGGTGGCCGCCCGCGGCGCGGCCGGCGCTTCGGCCGGGTAGGTGGGGGTAGGTAGCCGGTAGGCCAGGCGCAGCGGGGCCGGGGCGGGCACGGCCACCGGCACGGGCAGCTTGAGCTGCGCGCTGTTCAGCTTAACGTCCTTCAGGGTGCTGGTCACCTTTTGGTCGTGGCAGCAGCCGGTGGGCTTTTTGGGCACGGGGCAGCAGCAGGCCGCTTCCTTCGCCACCGTAACTTCCGTTAGCTTTTGCCCGCAGAAGTGCATGCTGTACACCAGCCCAGGGCTGGATAACAGGTAGCTCAAGAGCAAAAGCAGACTAAGGAAGCGTTTCACGCGCAAGGAATGGGCTTTATAAATAGCCACTTACAAAAGTACGACGGTGGACTAAGCCCAGATTTACACAATTACTGCGCAAGTCTGGCATAATTTCCGGGTCCCGGCCCCCGGTATCACAAGCGCGGCAAACCAAAGCCGGCCGGCTACTTTGCCGCCCGCTCTCGTTCCAGCCGGGCCAGCATCCGCTTCATCTGGCCAATCTCGCGTTCCTGGGCGCTGATGATGCTATCGGCCAGTTGGCGCACTTCCGGGTCCTTGATAGTGGCCCGCTTGCTAACCATGATGGCGATGGAATGGTGCGGAATCATGGCCTTCATCCAGAGCGTGTCGCCCACGAAGGTTTGAGAGCGCACCATCGTCAGTACCACCACGAAGGCCATTAGGCTGCCGCCCATAATCAGGGCGTTGCGCTGCTTGTCGGGGTACATGCTCCACATAAAGCCCATCATAATCAGGGTCATGGGCACCAGCATGAGCAGGGCCATGTACACGCGGGTGAGGCTGAAATACACATGGTCCCACTCGTACACGTTCAGGTACATCACGGCGTACATAGCCACCAGGGACGTGCCCAGCATCAGGAAAAAGCGGGAATAAGGCTTTTTGTTCTCCATATAAAGGGGAAGGTCAAGTGATAAGTGATTGGTTAAGAAGAAAGCCACAACCTGCCAGCAGGTTAGTGGGACCAGGGTTAAAACGCGTGCTGCAGGCCTAGGGTGGCCGTGAACTTATCGGCATCGGTGCCCAGGCCGGCCGAAGCCCCCGCGCATAATTTCGAGCAACTGCTAGGAGCAAGCGCGCCTAGTACCGAATGCTACCTAGCCCTCATTGCTTGCCGCACTTAGGTTGTCGTCATGCTGGTAGTACGCAATAAAAAAGCCCGGCCTAGCCGGGCTTTTTTAAGCAACAGCCGCCGCTTAGGTAGCTGCAATCTGGAAGCCGGCCTGCTCAACGGCCTGCACGACTTGTGCCGGCGTGAGCTTATCCGAAGTCACGGTCAGAATCTTATCGGGGGTAGCCGTATCCACCTGCCAGTTGCCGGCCCCGGCCTGCTCGTTGAGGGTGGGCGTAACGGCCTTGATGCAGCCGCCGCAGTTGATGTTAGTTCTGAATTGAAGCGTTTTCATGACGATTGGAAGTTGAGGACCCGACCCGGGCCTATGCAAATACAACACGCAAAGCTGCGGCCAGAGTGGCCCGCCAGGGGTATAGAATTGCGCAGGGGACTTGCATGATTTCTACTCACCCAGCCGTCAGGGAAAGCGGGCTTAGGCAGCGGCGCTTATTCCGGCCCGGCAGGCTTCTTCGCAGCGGCGGCAAGCGTCGGCGCATTCCTGGCAGTGCTGCATGTGGGTGTGCTTGGCGCACTCGTCGCCGCAGGCCTTGCAGATTTCGGCGCATTCGCCCAGGATATGCTGGGCGTGCTCCGAGCCGCGGGCCACGTAGCGGGCAGTCAGGGCGCAGATGTCAGCGCAGTCGCGGTCGAGGCTGATACAGCGGACCATCATTTTAACGTCTTCTTCCTGAAGGCAGGCTGTGGCGCAGTGTTCGCACGAGGCGATGCAGGCATTCAGGGCGTCGAGCAGGGCTTGATTTTGGGTATGCATGGGGAGGGGAATTAAAAAAGGGAATACTGTCAGTAAGACCTTCTTATACCCCTCATTTTCACCCCGGTTTTATATCAATTACCCGCTGACTTGCATCATTTGGCGCTGTGGGCAGCTGGTTAGCTACTCCGGTCCGTTGCCGGTAGGCCGAGGGCGAGCACCGCGCGAAGCGCCGGAACTGGCCGGAAAAATGCGCTAGGCTACCGTAGCCCAACTGCCGGGCGATGCGCCCGATGTCGAGCCGGGAGGTGGCGAGCAGTTCCTGCGCGTAGCTCAGTCGCTGCCGCGTAATGTAGCTGAACAGGCTTTCGTGTCCAGCCAGGCGGGCAAAGCTGGTGTGCAGGCGGCGGCTGTCCAGCCCTACCTCCATGGCCAGGGTAGGAATAAAGTCACGGTGCCGCAACGTGTCGGCACGGCGCAGCAGCGCGCCTACGGCCTGCTTTACCCGGCCAACCAGCGCGTGCTCGGGGCTTTCCAGCAGGGCAAAGCCCGCGGAAGCCAGCGTGGTGCGGATGCGCGCCCAGTCCAGCTGACTGTCTGAGCCCGCCACCGTCGCCGCGCCCAGCCGCACCTCCAGTACGCGCAGCCCCAGGCTTTCCAGCTCCTGCCGCACTACCCGCATGCCTCGCGAGCATACGATGTGCTTGATGTAGAGCACACAACCTGCTTCGTTGGGTATAGTGGGCAGCGGGGTAGACATAGGTAGAATCTTAGACAACTGGCTGCACCGGGCTCAGGTCAGCGGGTGGCGTGAGGGGCTGGGCGTCGAGTGTCTGGGGGTGGGACATCCAGGCTGACTTGGTGGTGGCCGCGCTGGTAATGGGCCAGGGCGCGCTCCCCGAAAAGCCAGAAGACGACTGGCGTTACCACGATATCGAGGGAGGTGGACGAGAGCAGGCCGCCCAGGATGACGGTGGCCACCAGGTAGAGAATTTCCTTGCCCGGCGCATCCTTAATCAGGGTGAGCGGCACTAGGGCCAACGCGGCCACCAGGGCCGTCATCAGCACCGGCACTAGCCGTTCGAGCGAGCAAACGAAAAGGCCCGCCCCGAACATAGCATAACTATGCCGGCGCGAGCCTTAGCGCGTCGAAAGAATCAGACAGTCAGCGACTGGATGAAAATACGGATATCGGGTATTTTGGGCTTTAAGTGCCGTATCGGCACCAAAGCAACCGTAGCCGTGCGGTCCCATTTGCCAGCCAAGGGCCGGAAATGAAACTCAATTGCCGTCGGCATAATAGCCGGGGCCGGAATAAGCAAATGCTTCTGGGCAGGAGTCGTTAGCGACGAGAGCAGCGAGGCGGACTTGTCCTTGCAGCAATCGTGGTTGCGGCTTGACTTGGGCGAATGCCCCTTCTGCTTGGCGTGGTGCTCGGCCATCGCCCCGTGGCCATGGCAGCCGGGGTGAGCCGGCTTCTTAGCTAAGTGATGGGTTACCGCTGCCGGGCGAGGAGCCTCCGACACCGGATTTACCGTTGCGCACCAGCACTGCCCCACGAACACGTTGACGAAGACGAGCAGGAAGCTCGTCGCCAGCAAACGGCGGAAAGGGAACAGGCTACGGAACATAACGGGCACTAAGCAGCCGCAAAATTAGGCTTATCTCTCGTAAGGATTTAGGCTGCCTCTTTACCTGCAAAGCCCCGAAAGGGTTCCGGGGATAGTTTGCGCGTGGTGGGAGCAAGTTGATAAAATGGCGCTAATGAGTGTCCCAGGGTCATCAGCTTCCATCTAGGATAAAAGTGACTCCGTGCCAAAAAGCAAAATTATGCAAGTGAGCTGCGAGATTTTATAAGCTAATCGCGAGCAACTGCTTGATAATGCTTTGGAGCATCGAAAATAATTTGTGCCTGTTTTCCAAGTGGCAGGGTGGATTTCGTATTTATCTGTGAGAGGGGTTATTGAGCTTAGTTCTTGGTGCCCCAATCAATAACTTATTTTTTAACCCTTTAATTATGGCTTCTACGCCTACTCCCCTTTCGCTTTTGCAAGAAGTAAAAGCTCAACCCCTCAGCATTGCCACTGCGGCAATCCTTAAATCGACAATTCAGTTCTTCTATACGCACAAGGGCCGCATAGCCGCCTGTGGCAGCGGGGTATTCCTGACTTTGGATAGTCGATTCTTTGTGGTAACGGCGGCGCACGTCATTGCCGGCAAATATTACGAGACGTTCGTGATTCTGCCCCCGCACGAAGTCACTCTGGCTGGTGAGTTACGCATTACCTCGCTGCCTGCCTCAGGTAATCGGAAGGACGACAAGATTGACTTGGCCGCTTTGGAGGTGACTGACGAATCGCAACTTGCCCGCCTGCAGGAAGCTTACCACTTCCTGACCCTTTCAGAACTTTCCACGAGTCCCAGACACCTGACGGACGTGTACCTGTCCGTCGGCTTTCCGGCCGCGAAGACAAAGTCTTTTGATGGCCAAGTGAAAACAGCACCGTACCCGCTGCAGACCCAATTGACGGGCGAATTTGATTACGCCCGTTCTGGGCTCCACACAGCCACTCACCTCGTACTTGATTTTACAGGCGACGTGCTTTCAGCCAGCAATTCCCAGCCACACAAGCGCCCCAAAATGGAAGGCATTAGCGGCAGCGGCCTCTGGGATACGGGCAATTATCTGTTACACGACCCTGCCAGGGAAAAGAAGTTGGTTGGCATTGTAACCGAAGAGTTGACGCTCAACCGAAAGAAGTACCTGCTTGTGACCCGAACTACTGTGCTGCTGGAGTTTTTACGCCAGAGCTTCGGCTTGCAAATCCCCGTTTCCACGACCGTCAAAGTCAACCTAGGGTCTGCCCGGTGGCGTTACGCTGACTGGCAGGCAAAACAGGCTGCCAAGGATGCTGGTAGTACGGCGGAATAGGCCGTCAAATTATGCAATTCTGAAGCGGTAATTAGTACCAACTTCGCTGTTGGATAGCCGTTCCTTTGTAGCGTGATTATGGGCTTTTGCCAACTGGCTAAACGGCTCAAAAACCACCTTTTACGCTGCTAGTTATGGAACCTGCCACCAAAACCGAAACCCTCGACATCGAAGGCATGACCTGCGCCTCGTGCGCGTCCTTCGTAGAGAAGTCGCTCAGCCGCACGCCGGGCGTGCAGCGGGCGATGGTCAACTTTGCCACCGAAAAGGCTACCGTGGACTATGTGCCCACCCAGGCCTCCCCGGCGACCCTCAAGGAAGCCGTCATCAATGCCGGCTATGGCGTGGTGGAGCGCGCCCCCGATACCAGCGCCGCTGAGCGCAGCGCCGAAATCGACCGCCAGAAAGCCGAGGCCTACCAGAAGCTCAAGCGCCGCTTCTGGGTGGCGGTGGGCTTGGCCGTCCTCATCATGCCCCTGAGCATGCTCATGCTCTGGCCGGCGATGATGCAGCGCGTGAACATGCAGTGGCTCAACTACGCCCTGCTATTGCTCACGCTGCCCGTGCTGGGCTACAGCGGGCGCGAGTTCTACGTGTCGGCCTGGAACGGCTTCAAGCACCGGGCCGCTAACATGGATACGCTGATTGCCGTGGGCACTGGCGCGGCCTTCCTCTACAGCCTGGCGGCGACCGTGGTACCCGGCTTCTTCACCAGCCGAGGCCTGATGCCCGAGGTATACTACGATACCACGGCAACCATCATTGCCCTGATTCTGCTGGGCAAGGTGCTGGAGCTGCGCGCGAAGACCCAGACGTCGGCGGCCATGCGCAGCCTCATCGGCCTGCAAGCCAAAACCGCCCGCGTGGTACGGCCCGATGGCGCGGAAGTGGATGTGCCCATCGAGCAGGTGCACCTGGGCGATATAGTCGTGGTGCGCCCCGGCGAAAAGGTGGCCACCGATGGCCTCATCACCGAAGGCCACTCGGCCCTGGACGAGGCCATGCTCACGGGCGAAAGCCTGCCGGTGCAGAAGCAAACGGGCGACCCCGTGTTTGGGGCCACGCTCAACAAAACCGGCTCCTTTCGCTTCCGGGTGACCAAGGTGGGGGCCGACACCATGCTCTCGCAGATTGTGAAGCTGGTAGAGGACGCCCAGGGCAGTCGCGCCCCCATTCAGCGGCTGGCCGATAAGGTCAGCGCCATTTTCGTGCCCACGGTGGTGGTCATTGCCATCCTGACGTTCGTGCTGTGGTTTGATTTGGCCCCGGCCGGCACTCGCCTGCCGCTGGCGCTGGTCAACTTCGTGGCCGTGCTCATCATTGCCTGTCCCTGCGCGCTGGGATTGGCCACGCCCACGGCCATCATGGTCAGCACCGGCAAAGGGGCCGAGCACGGCGTGCTGGTGCGCAACGCCGAAGCGCTGGAAAAAGCTTACCAGGTCAACACGGTACTGCTGGATAAAACCGGCACCATTACCCGCGGCGAGCCCGCCGTGACGGACTTCTGGACGCTGCCCGACCAGCCGGCCAGTCAGTTGCTGCAAGTGGTGGCCGCCGTGGAGCGCCAGAGCGAGCACCCGCTGGCCGAGGCTGTGGTGCGCCACGCCGACGCGCAGGGCGCGGCCAGTCTGGCCGCTACCGGCTTTCGGGCCGTAGAGGGCAAAGGAGCCGCCGCCACGGTGAATGGCCAGGCTGTACTGATTGGCAACCGCCTCCTGCTGGCCGACGAAAGCGTAAGCCTCTCCCCGAATCTGATTGCCCAGGCCGAGCAGCTGCTGAGCCAGGCCAAAACGGTGCTCTACCTTGCCGTAGCCGGCCGGGCGGTGGGCCTGATTGGCGTAGCCGATACCGTGCGCGACACTTCGGCCGCGGCCATCAAAAAGCTGCAAGCGTTGGGCATTGAGGTAGTAATGATGACGGGTGACAACCCTGAAACGGCCGCCCAGGTGGCCGGGCAGGTGGGCATCACGCGCTACTTCGCCGAGGTGTTGCCCGCTGATAAAGCCGGCAAGGTAAAGGAGTTGCAGGGCGAGGGCCGTATCGTAGCTATGGTGGGCGACGGTATCAACGACGCGCCGGCGCTGGCGCAGGCCGATATCGGCTTGGCTATCGGCTCGGGTACCGACGTGGCGATGGAAGCCGCGGGTATTACGCTCATGCGCTCTGACCTGAACGGGGTAGTGACGGCCATTGAGTTGAGTCGCCAGACCATTCGGACCATCAAGCAGAACCTGTTTTTCGCCTTCATCTACAACACGCTGGGCATTCCCATCGCGGCCGGGCTGCTCTATCCCTTCTTCGGCATCCTGCTCTCGCCCATGCTCGCGGCCGGGGCCATGGCGCTCAGTTCCGTATCGGTGCTGACCAACTCGCTGCGCCTGCGCGCTTTCGATAACCACTAGCCTTAGCTCCCTATGGATACGAACGCCATTATTGTTACCGTCGCCGGCCTGGGCCTAGCCGCCTTCGTACTCTGGTACTTCTTCTTTTCGGCCCGCCAGACGGCCAGCGCCGTATCCTCTTCCGGCGGGGTGCAGGAAGTGGCCATTACCGTAAAGGGCGGCTATTCGCCCGACGTAATTGAAGTAGAGCGCGGTAAGCCCGTGCAGCTGAGCTTTTACCGCGACGAAGAAAACAGCTGCTCGGAGGAGCTGCTGATGCCCGATTTCAGCATTCGCCGCGACCTGCCGGCGTTCAAAACCACGCTCGTGGAACTGCTGCCCCAGCAGGCAGGCAAGTATGAGTTTACCTGCGGCATGGGCATGCTGCGGGGTAGCCTAGTAGTGAAATAATGGTGCATCCTATGAAAGCCGACATCAGCGTTGCCCATGTGCTGCCGCCGCCCGACGCGCACCGGCTATTGATTAAGAACATGGTGTGCCCGCAGTGCATCCGGGTGGTGGGCGAAGACCTGACGGCCCTGGGTCTGCGCGTGCACCGCGTGGCGCTGGGGGAGGCTGACGTGTCCACGCCCGATGGCACGGCGCCCGACTATGCCGCTATCCGGACCAGCCTGC
>CAXUKA010000003.1:0-70558 GCA_964251335.1 uncultured Hymenobacter sp. | reverse complement strand
GTTCATCTTCGTCGTGCTCAACCTAATTCTGCGCTACCACAAGCTGCGGTTGGGAGTCTACCTGAGCTTTATCAAAGAGGAAATCCTGCTGGTGCTGGGCACATCGTCGTCCGAATCGGCGCTGCCACGCATGATTGACAAGCTGGAGCGTCTGGGCTGCTCGCGCTCGGTGGCGGGGCTGGTTATCCCCACGGGCTATTCCTTCAACCTCGATGGCACATCGATTTATCTGTCGATTGCCGTGATTTTTCTGGCGCAGGCCTTCAACGTGCCGCTCTCGCTCACGCAGCAGCTCACGCTCATTGGTATTCTGGTAGTTACGAGCAAGGGCGCGGCGGGCGTCACGGGCTCGGGCTTTATCGTGCTGGCCTCTACACTGGCGGCCACTAAGGTCATTCCCGTCGAAAGCGTGGCGTTGCTGCTGGGCGTCGATAGGTTTATGAGCGAGGCCCGCGCCATCACCAACGTCATCGGCAACGGCGTAGCAACGCTGGTTATCGCCAAAAGCGAAGGTGAGTTTGACGAGGCTAAGTACCAGCAGGCGATACAAAAGCAGCCAGATTAGATTTTCCTAGTACGGTAACCTCACCCCCGACCCCTCCCCTCCGGGAGAGGGGAGCCTGACGACTTTTACGTCTTGCTAACGTCAGCTGACGAAAGGCTCCCCTCTCCCGAAGGGGAGGGGCCGGGGGTGGGGTTCTCGCGTTAGCTCGGAAAATCAGCCCCGTTGCCAATGTGGGCGTACTGTTCCACTTCTTTGGTAATCGTGGCGAATTTATCCAGCGCCCCTTTTACCGCAGCCTTGCCTAAGGGCAGGTGTAGCGGTGGGTTTTCCATGCGCACGAGGTCATACATGGCCTGCGCAGCGCGCTCGGGGTCGCCGGGCTGCTGGCCGCTGTAGCCCTGAATATCAGCCATATTCTTGCCAGCCGTAGGGCGGTAGTCTTCAATGGCTGGCTCGGTGAAGGTAGCCGAGCGCCCGGCCCAGTCGGTGCGGAAGCCGCTGGGCTCTACATTGGTAACGTGAATGCCGAGCGGCCCCACCTGTGCGGCGAGGCTCTCGCCAATGCCTTCGAGGGCGAATTTCGAACCGTTGTAGATGCCCACGCCGGGGAAAGACCGCAGCCCACCGATGCTGGTGATATTAAGAATGTGGCCGCTCTTGCGCGCACGCAGGTGCGGCAGCACGGCGCGCAGCACGCGCAGCGGGCCGAATACATTCACGTCGAATTGCCGCTGCACTTCTTCGTCGGGTACTTCCTCAATGGGGCCCATTGAGCCGTAACCGGCGTTATTCACCACTACGTCGATGTAGCCGAGGGCCGCGATGGCGTCGGCTACGGCCTGCTTCACCTGAGCTTCGTCTGACACGTCGGCTACGAGGCCCCGGCCGTTTTCGCCGGCTTGTTTTGAGAATTCGTCGGCCTGCTCCTGCTTGCGGAAGGTGGCGGCTACCTTGTCGCCTTTGGCGAGGGCTAGCTCGGCCAGATGCTTGCCGAAGCCGGTGCTCACGCCGGTAATAAACCAGTTTTTAGCCATGGTATTTTGAATGCCTTAATTGCATAAAGTGTGCGCATGGTAACGGCGAACGCGCCCGGAGGTTTGGCGGCAGCGCGCTGTAGAAACCCCTTCGCAGCGTAGCTTATTCAGCCAGTATATTGGCACGCTTAGCGAGGCAGACCGGTCGTTTGGCGACTTATTCGGCGCACTTGTCGGTATAGTTAGCCAGAGCCCCCTGGTGTTTTGTAGATTTGTAGCAGATAACTAATTCAATCTCTGGCCAGCGCCCGCACCACTGCCCGCTGCTGGCTTCCAAAAGGGCTTGAAGTAGTTTTCAGAAACAGGAAAAGGAAAAGTTGGATTGCCCACTCTCTTTTAGGGGTGGGTAATTTTATGCCCAATGGGTTCGGCGCTAGCTCCTTAAAGCTGACACCAAACAAGTCAAGGTGATAATTTTACCATCTTTTGAAGCACGGAAAAACATACCAGCACAACTTTTTTTGTACTGTCGTTTGAACCTCTTGTGCCAAGGCAACTGATTCTAGGACGTTCCGAGGCGTTTTTTGGTAAGTTTGGTCGGGATGTGCTCCATCGGCTTATCGGGCCACGGGTGTCTGGGGTAGCGCCCCTTCAGGTCCTTGCGCACCTCAAAATAGCCCTTCTCCCAAAAGCTGCGCAAGTCGCGGGTTACTTGCGCCGGCCGCCCACCAGGCGACAGCAGGTGTAGCAGCAGCGGCACCCGGCCCCCCGCCACCGTAGGCGTTTCGGTGAGGCCAAATAGCTCCTGCAATTTCACGGCGAGCACTGGCGCGGCAGGGTCGCTATAATCGAGGGTGATGTGCGAGCCGCTGGGTACTTCGAGCGCGGCCGGGGCTAAGCGGTCGAGTTCCTGGCGCTGCGCCCAGCCGCCGGGCAGCCGCGTCAGCAGCGGCTCCATTAGGTCAAGGCGCTGCACTTGTTCCAGGCTCTTGAGGCCGGCCAAATGCGGCCCCAGCCAAGCCGGCAAATCAGATAGCAGCGCTTCCTCATCAAACGCCGGCCACTGCTCGCCGCCGATGAGCTGCTGCAAAAACACCAATCGCTTCCGCAACTGCTGCACCCCATCTGTCCAGTTCAGCTTGCCTAGGCCAGCCTCCTGCAAATAGCCAAGCAGCGCCTGCGTCACCAGCGCCGCATTGGGCTGGCCTATGGTGCTTTCCGATATTAGCAGCGCACCGAGGCGACGCACGCGGCGGCCCGTCACGCGCTGGGCGGCAGGGTCGTAGCGTACCTCGTCGGTAGTAGTTATCTGCTCGCTAAAAGCAGTTTCTAACTCCTCTTTATCCAGTGGGGCAGCCAGTGTGGCACGCGGTGCAGCTGCCATGCCAGCCAGGTGGGCCACGGCAAAAAACTGCGCCTGTGGGTCTACGTCTTCGGTTTTTAAGCTCACGCGTTGCCCAGTCACGAGGCGCAAGCGGTCGGGCGCTTCGCGCTGGGCCAGCCGGTCGGGGTAGGCCAGTGCGGTGAGCAAACCAATAGGTGAATGTGTGAAGGAGTGAGTTGGTGAATCCCCTTTCGCTCCCGCGCGGCTTTGCAGGTGGCGAGCCACGTCGCGCACGCGTTGCAACGTGGCGTGGTGCAACGCCAAGCCCGGTAGCGGCGGCCGGCCGCTGGCCAAGGCTTCGAGGCGCAGGCGCAAGTCGGGCGGCAGGGGCCGCGGGTCGTTGGGCGTGGCCCAGCGCAATAGGTCGCGCTCGGCCAGCAGGGCGGCCAGAGAAGCGGCAGCCAGGCCGTGGCCCAGCTCGGTGCCGCGCACCACGAGGTGGCCTAGCCGCGGCGGCAGGCCCAGCTTGGCTAAGGCGCGGCCGTGAGCAGTAGGAGTTGAATTAAAAACTAAAAATTGAGAATTAAAAATTGGCTGCTCATGCGCTGTGTTAGTGCTAACAGGCTCATTTTTAATTTTTAATTTATCATTTTTAATTTCCAGCGCTCCCAGTCGCAATAACAACTCCCGTGCCTGCGCCACTGCTGGGGCGGGCGGTACATCAAGCCAGCGCAGACTACTAGGGTCATTGGCACCCCAAAGTGCCAGCTCCAGCACCAGGCCGCTGAGGTCGGCAGTGTGGATTTCGGGCGGGCGGTGGGCAGGCAGCTGGTGCTGCTCAGCCTCGGTCCAGAGGCGATAGCAGGTGCCGGGAGCTAGGCGGCCGGCGCGGCCCCGGCGCTGGTCGGCGCTGGCGCGGGCTACGGGCACGGTTTCGAGGGTGGTGAAGCCGGTGCGCGGCACAAAGCGCGGCACCCGCGCAAAGCCGCCGTCAATGACGACTTTCACGCCTTCGATAGTAAGGCTGGTTTCGGCAATGCTGGTGGCCAAAATGACCTTGCGCCGGCCAGCCGGGGCTGGGCGCAGGGCCATGTCCTGGGCTTCGAGCGGCAGCTCACCGTGCAGCAGGTGCAGGTCAGTATTTGGGGGCAGGCTGTCGCCGAGTTTCCGGTCAACGCGCTGCAAATCGGCCACGCCGGGTAGGAATACCAGCACGTCGCCTTCGTGCTTGGCCAGCGCCTCGCGCACTTGGTTGGGTACCAGCTCGGCTAGCCGCTCGCTAGGCTTGTTGGACAGAGCAGCGGCTCGGCGCGGGTCGAGGTAGTAGGTTTCGATAGGAAATAAAAACCCCGCCGACGATACCACCGGCGCGGGCAGCCACTGCCCCAGGCGTTGCGCCTCCAGCGTGGCCGACATCAGCAAGATGCGCAGCTCAGGCCGCAGCACTGCCTGGGCATCCAGCGCCAGGGCTAAGCCAAGGTCAGCATTCAAGCTGCGCTCGTGAAATTCGTCGAAGACCACGCAGGCCACGTCTTCCAGCGCCGGGTCGTCCTGAATCATGCGCGTCAGGATGCCTTCGGTGATGACTTCGATGCGGGTGTCTTTCGAAACTTTGCTGTCGAGGCGCACGCGGTAGCCCACGGTGCGGCCCACAGGCTCGCCTAGTAGCTGGGCCAGGCGGGCAGCGGCGGCGCGGGCGGCCAGTTGGCGCGGCTCCAGGACTAGTATTTTTTGGTCAGGTCCGCGCCATTCGGCAGTCAGCAGGGCCAGGGGCACTACGGTTGTTTTGCCTGCGCCGGGGGGCGCTTCGAGCACGGCGCGGGGCGAGGTTGCCAGCGCGGCCAGCAACTCGGGCAGTGCGGCAACTACGGGTAGGTCGGGGTAGGGAGGAAGGCAGAACACGAACGCAAAAGTGCAGTAAGCTTTGGCTTGCCGCGAAGAGTAAGTTAAGAAACGGCAAGCCAAGCCAAAGCTTACCCAACACTCATACTCGTTGCAAGGCCCACAAATCGACGTGTAACGGGCCGCCCGCGTGCAGCACCGGCGCGCCAGCGGGCGTAGGCAGGCCGTGGCCCGCGAGCAAGTCCGACTCGTACGCTAGCAGCTTGGCTTCGCGCAGTGGCCAAGGCTCGTGGCTGATGCGCCCCCGGTACAGCTTTTCGCCGCGCCCCGGCCCTTGCCCGCCCGCTGCGTAGAGGCAGTAGCGCTCGGTAAGGAAGAAAGCCAGGGAGTCGGGTTCTAGCGGTGGCAGGGCGTTGCCCAGCTCCCAAGCGGCCGAGAACTGCGCATCGGCTGCGCCGTTGTGCACGCGGTAGCCAGTGTAGCGCAAGTGGTCGGGCGCGGGGCGCTCTAGCTGCAAGCGCGCCCGAAAGTAAGGCAGGTAAAAAAACGTGCGGGCTGCCCACACGGCCAACGCATTGGTAGCATCGAGTGAGAAAAACCATACACCGGGCACACCATCGAGGTGCACGTAGGTGCGCACGTTCAGCTCCAGAAACTCGCGTACGCCGGGCACGGGTGGCGTCACGCGGCTGTGCACGTTCCACATGCGAAAGGGCACGATGCCCAGCCACGCGTGGCCGTCGTGGGTATCGACTTGCAGGCGCTCCGGCAGGTGGGGCTGGATAACTTCAGGCGGCACCGGCCAGTGCATAAATAGCAGGTCGCCCCAGTCCTGGTGCATTAGGGGCCGGCCAGCAGGACGTTCGCGCAGGGCCAGGCGGTCGGCGAGGGTGGGAAGCATAGGCGAGATGGTGAACTGGTGAGATGGTGATTTTTTGCTGAGATAGCTAGGTGATAATGGAGTGATAAGCAGAAAACTCACCACCTCACCACTCACCATCTCACCACTAATACACCGCCACCCCGGGGTCTACGTCGCGGCTCCAGGCGTCGATGCCACCCTTCAAGTTAAGCAAATTTTCGCGGCCCAGCCGGTGCTGCAAGTAGCCCAGCGCCTGCGCCGAACGCACGCCGTGGTGGCAAATGAGCACCACCGGCCCCTCGGTGCGGATTTCGGTGGCTCGGCGCGGCACCTCGCCCAGCGGAATGAGCACGCTGCCCGCAATGCGGCAGTAGTCGTATTCCATTTCCTCGCGCACATCGATGAGCTGAATGTCTTCGCCGGCAGCGAGGCGGGCGTGCAGGGCGGCGGGCGTGAGTTCGGGTAGCATCAGGCAAAAGTACCCTGCCGGGCTACCTTGCGCGGCTTTTTGCGCGTTGCCTATGTCCTTCGACCTTGTTAATCTGCCGGCCCAATTTCTAGCGGCTCTCCGCACTACCAGCCGGCTCGAAACGGCTGCCGTGGTAACTACCGTAGTCTGTGTGTGGCTGGCGGCGCGCAATTCCATCTGGAATTTTCCGGTGGCTATTGTGGCGTGTATTCTGTATTTTATTTTCCTGCTGAAGCAGAAAATATATTCCGATGCGGGCTTGCAGATAGCATTCATTATCTTGGCTATCTACGGCTGGCGTGCTTGGCTGCATCGCGAAGGCGCAGCCGGTGAAACGGGGCAGGAGCAGCCGATTACGCGCACATCGGCCCGGCTCTGGGGGTTGCTGGTAGGGTTTGCCGTGGCCTATGCACTAGGCATTGGCTACTTGTTGGAGCACTATACCGATGCTACGGTGCCTTACTATGACAGCAGTACTACGGCAGTGAGCTTGGTCGCGCAGTATCTATTGTCGCGCCGAAAACTCGAAAACTGGCCCCTGTGGATTGGGGTCGATATCGTGTACGTCGGTATTTATTGGCACCGCGACGCGGCTCTAAGCAGCTTGCTATATGCCTTGCTGACCGGGCTGGCGGCTTACGGGTACTGGGAGTGGCTACGGGAAGCAAAAAAAACAGCCGCTTACGTCTAAGCTGTATGCGCCGTATCTCCCTCACCGGCCCCGAATCGGCGGGCAAGTCTACGCTGGCCGCGCAGCTGGCCGCGCACTACGGCACAGTCTACGTGCCCGAGTATGCCCGTGAATACCTGGAAGCCAATGGTGCTGCCTACACCCCTGCTGACCTGGAGGCTATTGCCCACGGTCAGCTTGCCGCCGAAGATGCGGCCGCCACTCAGGCTCACCAGCTGCTATTTTGCGATACTGATTTGCTGGTGATAAAAATCTGGGCTGAAAATGCCTTTGGCACCTGCCCGGCCTGGGTACTGGCCGAGCTGGCGCGCCCGCGCTACGCCCTCACGCTGCTGCTAGCCCCCGACTTGCCGTGGTCGCCCGACCCACTGCGTGAGCATCCCGACCCGGCGCAGCGCTGGCACTTTTACAACCTCTACCGCGCCGAGCTAGTAAGCCGGGAGTGGCCGTTTGTGGAAATCAGTGGGCCGCCGGCGCAACGCTTTGCCCAGGCGCTGGCGGCCGTGGAAAGCGTGCGGTAAGCTTTAGCTTGCCGTAAGAAAAAACTTATCCGCGTATAAACGGCAAGCTAAAGCTCGCCCTACACACCATGCCTACTTACACTCTCCAAAACGACCAGTGCCGCGTGCGTATCAACTCGCACGGGGCCGAGCTGGCCAGCTTCCAGCGCCGCGACCTCAATGACCTCGAATATGTGTGGCAGGCCGACCCCGCGCAGTGGGGCCGCCACGCGCCGCTACTGTTTCCCATCGTGGGCCGCCTGCCAGAAGATACCTATCTGTATAACGGACAGTCGTATAAGCTGCCGCAGCACGGTTTCGCTCGCGACCAGGAGTTTCAGCTCATTCATGAGGAGGCCGGCCAGTTGGTTTTTCAGCTCATGGCCAGTGCCGCGAGCAAGGCGGTTTTTCCGTTCGAGTTTGACCTACGGGTAACGTATGAGCTGCGCGGCACCACGCTCACGGTGGGTTGGTGGGTGCGCAACCCCGCCGCTGCGCCGCACGAGTTGCTGTTCAGCATTGGGGCGCACCCGGCCTTTCGGTGTCCGCTGCTGCCGGACGAGGTTTTTGAGGATTATTATTTTGAATTTGACCACCCGGTGCAGTTGCAGCGGCACTTGCTACAAGGTGGCTTGCGCTCGGGCGAGACGCAGCCGGTGCCACTTGTTAACGACAACACTGAATTGCCGCTGACCGGCGAATTATTTGTTGATGACGCGCTGGTATTCAGTCACTACGATTTTACCCGGCTTACGCTGCGCTCGCATAAGTCGCCCCGCGCCGTGCGGATGGACTTTTCGGGCTTTCCCTACCTCGGCCTCTGGACTAAGAGCGCGCAGGCGGGCTTTGTATGCATCGAGCCGTGGCAGGGCGTGGCGAGTGCCGCAGGTGCACCCGGCGAACTGGCTGATAAAGAAGGGATACTGACGCTGGCCCCGAGCGAAGAATTTATTATTTCTTATACGATTGAAGTAATTTAGCGACGTTATAAGCTTACGTTACACACCCTTCGCTATGAAAAAAAACACATTTCTTTTGATTGGGGAATGCATTTCCATCTTCACGACCTCGCTGCTAATCGTAGCGGCCATTACCAGCAAAGAAACGCTGACATGGAGCAGTTTTTTTGCGCGGCTATTGATGCCGCAGTACTGGGTAGGCGCGTTGGGAGGGGCCGTAGCTGGCACAGCAGTGTGGGCGCTTTGCATGCGCTTGGCCAGAAAACCACAGTCTTAAATGCCTGACCTCAAAATACAAAAGTGCAGGCTTGCATTAAACATAGCTCATTGTAAGCCTACGCTTTTTCCGTAAACACTGCCCTTATTGCAACACGCGCGGCCGGTTGTACTCGGGCTCCCAGTCGTTGATGGGGCGCGAGATACCGGGCGGTAGGTCGAGGTCGGGCAGGCCGGGGTCGTAGGGCTCACCGCCGCCATCGTCGCCATCGGAGGAGGGTGGGGGTGGGGGCGTGGTCCGGCGTTTGGGCACTACCAGAAAGAAGGTGAAAATAGCCAGCATAAGCAGGGCGCAGAGAAGCTGGTGCATAGTGGTGAAAACGTAACTATTTCGGGATAAATAACGCGGTTAATACCTTCTGGCAACGCAAAAACTGCGGGGCGAGTTGTCCGGTTTCTGCTATCAGCTAAGATAACTGACAGCCAGCTATTGAACCTAATAAACCACCGGCTGCCTGGCAGGTTTGGCCGTTGCCGCAATAGTCTGGTTGTGGCGGCCTCCGAGCCACAATGCGCGTGGCTCGGTGCGCTGGGTATATCTTTGCGCCATGTTTAGGGGTGCTGGCCAGAAATACTGGCCGGCTGAGATTACACCCATTGAACCGGAACCGGGTAATGCCGGCGTCGGGAAATAACAATCTGCGAGCGTTTCCGCCCATGCACCGACCCCTGGGGCCTGGGCGCGTTCTACCTTATCAAGTTTCATTTTTGAAAACTGTACACTTTGCGGGAGCGGCGCTGTTGGCGCTGGCTGCTGCGCCGGCGTGGGCACAAGGCCCCGTGTCCGGCACCATCACTGATGCCCGCTCGGGCGAGGCCCTACCCGGCGCTACCATTTTGCTCGATGGCGCGGCCGTTGGGACTACCAATCCGGCCGGAGCATTTAATGTGTCGGCCGTGCCGGCTGGCACGCACGAACTGCGCGTGACCTTCCTGGGCTACGAGCCGCTAGTGCGTCAGGTGCAAGGCCAAGTAGTTGAGCAGCAATTGCCACTGCGGCTGCTGCCGGGCGGTGTGCTCACCGGCGAGGCGCTGATAACGGCTTCCCGCGCCAGCGACCGCACCGCCACGCCTTACACCAACCTCAGCAAGCAGGACCTCAACAAGCGCAACTTCGGCCAGGACTTGCCCTACCTGCTCGACCAAACGCCCTCGGTAGTCGTGAACTCGGATGCCGGGGCGGGCGTGGGCTACACTGATATCCGCATCCGGGGCACGAGCAGCACGGGCATCAACACCACTGTCAACGGCATTCCGCTGAACGACCCCGAATCGCACGGCTCGTTTTTGGTGAATCTGCCCGATTTGTCGTCGTCCATCAACAGCATTCAGGTGCAGCGCGGGGTGGGCACCAGCCAGAATGGAAGCGCCGCCTTCGGGGCCAGCCTCAATATTTCGACGCTCGACAACCGCCGCGAAGCCTATGGCGAGACGCAGAACTCGTTCGGCTCTTTCAATACCTGGAAGAACAATGTATCGTTCGGTACCGGGCTGGTGGGCAAGTACTTCACGTTTGATGGGCGGCTGTCGCGCATCAGCAGCGATGGCTACATGAACCGGGCGGCCTCGGATTTGAAGTCGTATTACTTCTCGGCGGGCTTTCAGCGCAAGAATACGCTGCTGAAATTCATCACCTTCTCGGGCCGCGAAAAAACTTACCAAGCCTGGAATGGCGTGCCCGAGCCCGCCCTCACCGGCGACCGCGCCCTGCTGCAAGTGTACATCGACAACGGTGAGCTGAGCACCGCCGACGCGGCCCGCGTGTTGCAGGAAGGCCGCCGCTACAGCTACTACACCTACGACAACCAAACCGACAACTACCAGCAAAACCACTACCAACTGCACCTCTCGCAGGGCCTGGGCTCAGACTGGAACCTCGGCGCGGCGCTGCACCTTACGCGGGGCTTTGGCTACTACGAAAGCTACCGCGCCAACCGCAAATTCGCGGATTATGGCCTGCCCAACGTGGTAATCGGCGGCCAGACCATCACTCGCACCAACCTCATCGACCAGAAGTGGCTCGATAACTACTTCTACGGCGGTACGTTCGCCCTCAACTACCAGCCCAAGGCTAACGACAAGCTGCAAGCCACGCTGGGCGGCGGCTGGAACCGCTTCGACAACGACCACTACGGCGAGATAATCTGGGCGCAGTACGCCTCGACCAGCTCGATTCGGCAGCGCTACTACTTCAACACGGCCCACAAAACGGACTTCAACGCCTACGCCCGCGCCACGTACCAGGTGCTGCCGTGGCTGGGTGTGTACGGCGATATGCAGGTGCGCCGCATTATCTACAGCATTGATGGTGTGGAAGATGACCAAAACGACGTGACCACCCGCGTCAATTACACCTTCTTCAACCCTAAGGCTGGCCTCACGGCCTCGCTCGGCCACGGGCAGCAGCTCTACGCCAGCTTCGCGGTGGGCCAGCGCGAGCCGGTGCGCTCCGACTTCACCGACCGCCCGGCCGGCGACCAGACCGCCCAGGCCGAGCGCCTCAACGACTTCGAGGGCGGCTACCGCTTCACCCGCGCCGACCTCAGCTTTCTGGGGCCAAATACCGCCGTGCGCGTCGAGGCCAACGGCTTCTACATGACCTATCGCAACCAGCTCGTGAACACCGGCCAACTCAACGACGTGGGCACCGCCCTGCGCACCAACGTGGCGAGCAGCTACCGCCGGGGCGTCGAGCTCACGGGCTTCGTGTCGGCCAATGACAAAATCAGTCTCAGCAGTACGCTCACCCTCAGTCAGAACCGCATCCAGGACTACCACGACGTGACCTATGATGCCAATTTCAATGCCGTCGTAGACCCCAACGGCCGCACCTCTACTATCTCGTATTCGCCCTCGGCCATCTCGGCTCACACGCTGGAAGGCCAACCCCTAAAAGGCCTACGCCTGGCGCTGCTCTACAAAACCGTGGGCCAGCAGTACCTCGACAACTCGACCAACGACAACCGCCGCATCGCTGCCTATCAGGTGCTCGATTTCCGCCTGCGCTACGCCCTGCACCCGTCGTTTATGAAGGAAATCGAGCTGGCGCTTTTAGTCAATAACCTGCTCAACCGCGAGTACGTGGCCAATGGCTACACCTACAGCTACATCGGTGCCAGCGGCAACCAAGAAACCTTTAACTGGTACTTCCCGCAGGCGACGCGCAACTTCCTGGCTTCGGTGAATCTACGGTTTTAAGAAAATCTGCCCTCCCGCCTGACCCCACCCCTCCGGGAGAGGGGAGCCTCACGTTTGCTGACGTTGACTTACGTCCGTTTGCGATAGGCTCCCCTCTCCCGGAGGGACCGGGGTGGGGTCAGGCGGGAGGGCTTTTTATTGGCCGAAACCTAGCGCGGGGCAGGGCTGTATCTTCGTGCATATAGCGGCGACCCGTTGCCCGTTGTTTCTTCTGTTTCTTATGTTTCGCTTATTCCCCTTGCTCTTGTTTGCGCTGAGTATGGCAGCGTCGGCCCGGCCCACGCCAACAACTGCTCCCGCGCCCCTCACCATAGCCGCCGCCGCCGACCTGAAATACGTGCTCGACTCACTGGTCACGATTTACAACCGCCAGCACCCGCAGGAAAAGGTAACGGTGGTCTATGGCTCGTCGGGCAAGTTTTACGAGCAGCTCAGCCACGGCGCGCCGTTCGATATGTTTTTCTCGGCCGATAGCGACTACCCGCGTCGCTTGCAACAGGCGGGCCTCACGGCCGGCGCGCCCACGCCCTACGCGCTGGGCCGGCTGGTGCTCTGGAGCAAAAAGCTGGACCCCAAGGCGAAAGGTATGAATACCCTGCTTGATGCGCAGGTGAAGCACATCGCCATTGCCAACCCCGCCCACGCGCCCTACGGCCAGAAGGCCGAGGAAATCCTTCATCATTATAAGCTCTACGACCAAATAAAAACCAAGCTGGTGCTGGGCGAAAACATCGGCCAAGCGGCTCAATATGCCAGCACCGGCGCGGCCGATGTCGGCGTGCTAGCCTACGCGCTGGCCCTCAGCCCCGAGCTGCGCAAGGCGGGTAAGTTCTACCTGATTCCGGCCACGGCGCACACGCCCTTGCAGCAGAGCTACGTGGTGCTGAAGCAAGCCAGCGGCAATGCTACGGCCAAAAGCTTCGCTACTTTCATTGCCAGTCCGGCTGCCCGCGCCGCGCTGAAGAAATACGGGTTTAGTTTATAAATAAGGCATCTAAACAGGTCGTTGTCATGCTGACGGAGGAAGCATCTTGGCAGGTGAACTAACTTCTGACACTAGCAACGAAGCGGCCAAGATGCTTCCTTCGTCAGCATGACAGCTAGTTGAAACTGATTTGAACCTCCCCCCCGACTACTGGCAAACCCTGCGCCTGACTCTGGCCCTGGCTGCCAGCACCACGGCGTTGCTGCTGCTGCTGGGCCTGCCGCTGGCCTACGCGCTGGCCCACGGCCGCAGCCGTCTCAAGCCGCTGCTCGAAGCCGTAGTGAGTTTGCCGCTGGTGCTACCGCCCACGGTGATAGGTTTTTACCTGCTGCTGGCTTTCAGCGATAGCACGGCGCCGGGTAGGTTTCTCATTAATGACCTGGGACTTAGCTTGAACTTCACCTTCCCTGGCATTCTGGCCGGGTCGCTGGTGTATAGCTTACCGTTTATGGTGCAGCCGTTGCAGGCGGGGTTTCAGCAGGTGCCACGCTCGCTCACCGAGGCCGCTTACACGCTGGGCAAGTCGCGCCTCACTACCCTCTGGCGCGTGCTGCTGCCCAATATGAAGCCTGCTTTGCTTAATGGCGCGGTGCTCACTTTTGCCCATACGCTGGGCGAGTTTGGGGTGGTGCTGATGATAGGCGGCAGCCTGCCGGGCCGCACCCGCGTGGCATCCATCGCCATCTACGACGAGGTGCAGAGCCTGCACTACGCTCAGGCTAATGCCTATGCGCTCACGCTGTTGGCAGTGGCTTTTGCCATTCTGGTGGGCTTGTATTGGTTTACCAAAAAAGACGCTGCCCGCCTCTCGTGATTGCCCGTGATTGACTTCCACCTCACCAAAGCTCTGCACACCGCCGCTGGCCCGCGTACCCTCGATGTGGCCCTATCGCTGGCACCCGGCGAGCTAGTGGCCCTCAGCGGCCCATCGGGCGCGGGCAAAACCACCTTGCTACGAATGCTGGCCGGCCTGAGCAAGCCTGATAGCGGTTTTTTGAAAGTCGAAAACCAACTATGGTACGACCACGCCCAGCGCCAGTGGCTACCGCCGCAACGCCGGCCACTTGGCTTCGTATTTCAGGACTACGCGCTATTCCCCAACATGACGGTGCGCGAAAACCTGGCTTTCGCCGCCGAAAGCCAGCCCGATGCGCGCCGCATCATTGACGAGCTGCTGGAGCTGCTGGAGCTAACCGAGCTAGCCCCGCGCCGCCCGGCCGTGCTCTCAGGTGGGCAGCAGCAGCGCGTGGCGCTGGCCCGCGCCCTGGCCCGCCGCCCGCGCCTGCTGCTGCTCGATGAGCCCCTTTCGGCCCTCGACCAACCCACCCGCCTGCGCCTGCAAGATGCCCTGGCCGAAGTGCATCGGCAGTACCACCTCACCACCGTGCTCATCAGCCACGACCCCGCCGAGATAGCTCGCCTCGCCGACCGCGTGGTAGAGCTGGATTTGGGCGAGGTGCGCCGGGTGGGGCCACCCGTGGCAATGGCTGCGCCGGCTACCGTAGTCGGGCGCGTGCTGGCGGTGTTGCCCGGTGGGCGGCTGCGCGTGCAGCTGCCGGGCGGAGCCGAAGTAGAAGTAAGCGGCGTGGGAGGGGTAGGGGAGGAAATCGCGCTGACGGTGGTTTACCAATAGCGCGGTAGTTCGTACCGTGGACCCTGCGGGTCCGCGAATAGGTAGTTGCTCAGTAAGCTACCCCCGCGCGGACCCGCAGGGTCCACGGTACGAGCAGCCGCGCTACATTTGCCCAAACTCCCTATCTGCCCCGCCCATGTCCTCTATTGCCGACGTACTCTCGCCCGAAGCCAAAGCCCACACTGCCCAAAAAGGCAGCACCAACGCCAACGGCTTCACCGACTATTTCGACCTCGACGGCCTGCTCACCGAGGAGCACATCCTCATCCGGCAGAGCATGCGCGACTTCGTGAAAAAGGAGATTTCGCCCAGCATTGAGAAGTGGGCGCAGCAGGCGCATTTTCCCTCCGAAATCGTCCGCAAGTTTGGCGACGTGGGCGCGTTTGGGCCCACTATTCCGCAGGAATATGGCGGTGGCGGGATGGACTACATCAGCTACGGCCTCATCATGCAGGAGATTGAGCGCGGCGACTCGGGTATGCGCTCCACCGCCTCGGTGCAGGGCTCGCTGGTGATGTTTCCCATCTACCAATACGGCTCCGAAGAGCAGCGCCGCAAGTTCCTGCCTAAGCTGGCCAGCGGCGAGTGGCTGGGCTGCTTCGGTCTCACCGAGCCCGACCACGGCTCGAACCCCGGCGGCATGGTCACCACCCTCAAAGCCGAGGGCGACCACTACGTACTCAACGGTGCCAAGCTCTGGATATCAAACTCGCCCGAGTGCCAAGTGGCCGTAGTGTGGGCTAAAAACGAGCAGGGCCGCATTAAAGGCGTGATAGTAGAGCGCGGCATGGAAGGCTTCACCACCCCCGAAATCCACAACAAATGGAGCCTGCGCGCCAGCATCACCGGCGAGCTGGTGTTCGATAATGTTAAGATTCCCAAGGAGAATATTCTGCCCAATGTCGAAGGCCTGAAAGGCCCACTCAGCTGCCTCGATTCGGCGCGCTTCGGCATTGCGTGGGGCGCCATCGGCGCGGCCATCGACTGCTACGAGTCGGCTCTGAAATACTCGCTCCAGCGCGAGCAGTTTGGCAAGCCAATTGCCGGCTTTCAGCTCCAGCAAAAGAAGATGGCCGAAATGATTACTGAAATCACCAAAGCCCAGCTCATGGCCTGGCGCTTAGGTGTTCTAAAGAATGAAGGCAAAGCCACCAGCGCCCAAATCTCGATGGCCAAGCGCAACTCGGTCGACATGGCCCTGCACGTAGCCCGCGAGGCCCGCCAGATTCACGGCGGCATGGGCATCACGGGCGAGTACCCCATTATGCGCCACATGATGAATCTGGAATCGGTAATTACTTACGAGGGTACGCATGATATTCACCTGCTGATAACGGGAGCGGATATTACGGGTATTCAGGCGTTTAAGTAGGAGGCAAGATGGGCCTCGATACGGTTGAGCTCATCATGTCTTTCGAGCGGCATTTTAAGCTGGAAATTCCCGATTCGGCCGCCGAAAGCATTCGTACGGTGGGCGAGTTGGCCGCTTGGTTGAGCCAAGAGTTGGGGCTAGCCGGGCAGCTTCAATCACCTGTGCGGCTTGCTGTTTGGACTCAGCTACACACGGTGTTAGAGGAAAATGTCAGTAGGCCTGTTGCTTATGCTGAAGCAACGTTGCTACGCGAGGTGTTTTCCAGTCGGCAGCAGCTGATAAGCTGTCGGCAGCAGTTGTTTAGCCGGTATGGGTTGCGGCTACCTGATTTAACGCCCCCGCCTGCTACGCCTAAGTCTCCCTCACTCTGGGAAAAAATTTGGGGCCGTCCCTTGTGGAGCCCTCCCAATTGGCCTACCCAAACGCTGGCTGAGCTAATTGATTGGATAGTAGCGATTAATTACGAACAGCTTCTTCCTCTACCTTTAGCAAGTCAGTATGAAGTCGAGCAAACCGTTATTGGCATCACCAGCTACTCTTCGGGTGTGCCAGTCGAAGAAATACGGTTGCAAAGCAGCTTTACCAATGACTTGGGTATGGACTAAGTAGCTGAATAAGCGCCTGAACAGGCACCCGCGTGTCCGTAAAAACCAGCGTGCCGCCCGTGATTTTAAGGTCGATGGTGATGAGGTTAGGGCGCATTATTAGATTGATATACAGATAATAACGGCTTTAAGGCTTTTCTAGCAGATACACCGTCTCGGTAGTGGCCCCCACGCCCACTGTGCTTTGTGTGACGTGCACTACGCGCCAGCCCTGCGCCACCAGGGCGTTGATTTTCAGCAGCTCGGCGCGGTGTATTTCAGCGGCAGCGGCCGTGCTGTTGCGCTCAGTACCGATTTTTATTTCGGGCAGGCGCTGTACCTGGCGCTGGCCATCAGGCTGAATGGTGGTGAGCTCGGGCACGGACGAGGTAGTGCCGGGCCTACCGCTGCCTATCACCATCAGGTAGCCGCTGGGAGCATTTTTATCGGTATGGAAGGCCCAGGAGCCCACCACGGCTAGCCCAAGGCCAGCGAAAAGCAGAAGCTTTTTCATGAAGAAAAGGTGAAGTATAGTAGAATATCCGGGCTAACGTAAAAGCCCACATAATGGCTAACCCACCCCCGCCAACTCTGCCAAACCCAACGCCCGGCGCTACCCCGCCGTATAGCCTGTACTATCTCACCCTTAGATTTTCCCCATCATGGCTACTGAAACCGAAAATAAACCCGACCACGAAAACGCCGAAACCCGCCGCCACGAGCGCCGCGAAGAAGCCAACGCCGAATACCGCGAAAAGGGCGATGACATGCGCCAAGGCGGCCCCGACCCCGACCTGGCCCACCGCCTGCGCACCCGCTCGGGCGATGGCAACTTCGACCCCAACGTGCAAGCCGATGACCAAACCAGCGATGGTGTAGCCGCCCACATTGGCAGCAGCGGCCAAGGTGCCAGCAAGCGCGGCCATGACACCGAGCAAAACGCCAACAAAGCCCCCGACCGCCTCGACCAGCGCAACGTGGATGGCGGCGATTTGAAAGACTAATTGCCCAGTGAATTTGCTACGGAAAAGCCCGTCGTGCCTAGCACGTCGGGCTTTTTTAGCGTCGGGGTTGCGGGTGGTTCCCCGCGTTCGCCGTAATTTGCCCGCATGAAGCCCGCCACGCCCCTCGTCTTGCTGGAATGCCTCGTTGCCGGCACTTCCCACCGCCCCGAATTACCTGCTCAGGAAAAATTGCTGAAAGTCGGCCAGACATTGCGCCTGGAGCGTGAGGCCGACAGCAAATACGATGACTGGGCCGTGAAAGTGCACTCGGGCGCGGCCGGTGATAAGGCCAGCTACTGGCTTGGCTACCTGCCCGAAACCCGCAATGAAACCGTGGCTCGCCTGCTCGATGCCGGCTACCCCCTCACCGCCCGCCTCGCCCACAAAGCATGGGAAGACGATTGGCTACACCTCGAAATAGAAGTGCTGCTGCCTCGCGAATAAAGTTGACGGCTGCCACCAAAACGGGAGCTTTTTGCTAACTAAAAAGGTTAGCTAATTGCCTGTTCCTGACGGGTAGCTGACAACCATTAACTATTACTATTACCCATGCGCGAAGCCTATCTCACCGGCGGCAACGAAAATTTCGATGCCACCGATAAGGACATCGACAAGGCCCTGCGCCCGCTGAGTTTCAGCGACTTCACAGGCCAGGATAAAATCCTTGAAAACCTCAAGGTATTCGTGGCCGCTGCCAAGCAGCGCGGCGATGCCCTCGACCACGTGCTGCTGCATGGCCCCCCCGGCCTCGGCAAAACCACGCTCTCGCATATCATCGCCAACGAGCTGGGTGCGGGCATCAAAATGACCAGCGGCCCGGTGCTCGACAAGCCCAGCGACCTCGCCGGTCTGCTCACCAACCTCGAGCCGCACGACGTGCTCTTCATCGACGAAATCCACCGCCTCAACCCCGTGGTGGAAGAGTATTTGTACTCGGCGATGGAGGACTATCGCATCGACATCATGCTCGATTCGGGCCCGAATGCCCGCTCGGTGCAGATTTCGTTGTCGCCGTTCACGCTCATCGGGGCCACTACGCGCTCGGGCATGCTCACGGCCCCGCTGCGGGCGCGCTTCGGCATCTCGGCCCGTTTAGAATATTACGATTCTAAATTGCTGACCACCATTGTGCTGCGCTCGGCCGAAATTCTGCAAACGCCCATTCATGAGGATGCAGCCTTTGAAATAGCTCGCCGCTCGCGCGGCACGCCCCGCATCGCCAACAACCTGCTGCGCCGCACCCGCGACTTTGCCCAAATAAAAGGCAATGGCACCATCACGGTCGAAATCGCCCAGTTTGCGCTGAACGCCCTCGACGTAGATGCCCGTGGTCTGGATGATATGGACAAGCGCATTCTCACCACCATCATCGATAAGTTCAAGGGTGGCCCAGTGGGCATCAGCACCATTGCCACGGCCTGCGGTGAGGAGGGAGAAACCATTGAGGAAGTGTACGAGCCCTTCCTTATCCAGGAAGGCTACATCAAGCGCACGGCGCGGGGCCGCGAGGCCACCGAGGCGGCTTATCAGCACCTGGGGCGGCTGCTGCCCAATCACTTGCGTGGGAATAACGGTGACTTATTTGCCGAGATTACACAGTAAAGAGGCCTGGTAAACAAGAAATGCACCGCCCCAAGCGGTGCATTTCTTGTTTACTATTCATTCGCTGTTATGTATACCTTCACTGCCCTGCTTGAGCTGATTGGCGTCAATCCGTTTGTGCAACTACCGGCCGAGGTGCTGTCGGGTATTCACTTGCGGGCCGGGAAGAACAAAGGCCCTATTCGGGTGTGCGGCGAGGTAAATGGCCGGCCCTATCAACAGACACTGGTACGCTACGCCGGCCTGTGGCGGCTGTACATCAATCTGGCTATGCTCGACCACTCCCCGCGGCGGATTGGGGAGGTGCTGACTATCACTATTGACTTCGACCCAGCGAAGCCGCTCGTGCCAACCTGTTTGGCCTTGGAGAAAGCGCTCGCCGAAACTCTCGAAGCCCTGCGAGTGTTCGAAGGGCTACCACCTTCGCGACAGCTGGAAATAGTACGCTACTTGGCCCGGTTGAAGGCGGAAGCCAGCCTAGCCCGCAACATCGACCGCGCTGTCGGATTTTTGCTGGGTAAAAACCGTTTTGTGGGTCGCGACCGGCCATAAGTTATTCCCTTAGTCTATGCTCCTGCACGCCGAATGGACGCCCTACATCAAGCGCCGCGCCGCCGAGCTAGGGTTTATGGCCTGCGGTATTTCCAAGGCTGAGTTCTTGGAAGAAGAAGCCCCGCGCCTCGAAAACTGGCTTAAAAAGGGCATGCACGGCAAAATGGCTTGGATGGAAAACCACTTCGACAAGCGCCTCGACCCGCGCCTGCTCGTAGACGGGGCCAAGTCGGTAATTTCGCTGCTACTCAATTACTACCCACCGGCCGAAGCGCAGCAGCCCGATGATACGCTGAAAATCAGTAAGTACGCCTATGGGCGCGACTACCACTTCGTCATCAAAGACAAGCTGAAAACGCTGCTGGCCGATATGCAGGCTAACATCGGCGAGGTGGGTGGACGCTGCTTTGTAGACTCTGCTCCGGTGCTGGATAAGGCGTGGGCGAAGAAAGGCGGCCTGGGCTGGGTCGGTAAAAACTCCAACCTCATCACGCCGGGCGCGGGCTCGTTTTACTTCATTGCCGAGCTGATTGTGGACGTGGAGTTGGAGTACGACGGGGCCATCCGCGACTACTGCGGTACTTGCACTAAGTGCGTTGATGCTTGCCCTACCGAGGCCATTACGGAGCCCTACGTGGTGAATGGCAGCAAGTGCATCAGCTACTTCACCATTGAGCTGAAAGACCAGCTTATTCCGCTGGATGTGGCGGGGCAGTTTGGCAACTGGGTATTTGGCTGCGACATCTGCCAAGATGTGTGCCCTTGGAACCGGTTTTCCAAGCCCACGCAGGAGGCGCAGTTTCAGCCGCATCCCGACTTAAAAAACCTATCGGCCAGCGACTGGGAAGATATTACCCACGAAGTATTTCAAGCGCTATTCAAGCAGTCGCCGCTGAAGCGCACGGGCTATGAGGGACTCAAGCGCAACATTCGCTTTGTGACTGGTCAGCCGCAACTAGACGTTTGAGGCTGACCAGCCAGGCAGCGCTAGGCAGCTAACGAGTGTTGGGCAAAGATGCGATTCATTACTACCCAGTAGAGGCGGGCAAATTGCTCGTAGCACCAGGCTTTAAAATCGGGGAGGTCAGTCGTTGAGACGTGCTGCAGGGCTTTGCGTAGCTCTTTTTCAAATAAAGCTTTGCTGAAGCTTACTTTGAGCAGAATCGTTTTTACGTAGTCTAACATGGGGGTGGGAGGGAAGAAGATATAGAGTAGTTGCGGCACCTTATACGAGCAAGAAGACGGTGAGGACTATGCTCAGGCATTTTTTTCGCTATTGCATATGATGAATAGCTACCCAAATATATTCAATAATCAGCAGTCTTTGGCCTTAGTTAGCACCTGAAAACCAAGCCTGACAATAGGGTGGCTGTGCGGTAGCTAGCTTGGGGCATAGGCCTCCGAAAAACACAAAAAAAGAGCCGGCCCCAGATGGGGCCGGCTCCTTAAAGCAGTAAGAACTACTGCGGCAGTTGCCTAGAAGAAGGTGCTGCCCGTAACCGTGAACAGACGGGCGATGGTCGTCACCGTGCCCACGTCGAGGCCTTCGTCGAAAGCTTCCGAGAAAGCAGTAGCCGGGAAGTTAGCAAAGTTGGCGCTGGTCGTAGTCGAGAGCGTAACACCGCCTTGGCTGGTGTTGCTTTCGGCCGGGAACGTAACCAAAGCTGCCGTGCCGCTAGCGGCGCTAGCGCCGTAGGTAGCAGCGCCAGTGTCATTGCCTGCGTTGTAAATAGGAGCGGTATAGGTCGGCGAAGCGCCGCCGCCATCGGTACCCGAAATCCAGCTCTTGGGAGCCAGTGACAAGTTAGCCGTTTGCGGAACGCCTTGCGACGGAGCCGGGCTACCCGTAGTAGCCAGCGCACGGCGCATAGCGCGGATTTGCGAAGCGTGGCGAGCTTCTACCGAGTGAATATTGAGGGCAGCGGTCAAGACCGTTTTGTTGGCCATTACGCTGGTGAGCGGTGCAGCACCTTTGTAAGCACGCACACCGGTATCTTCAAACGACTGAGCCAAGGCCAAGTACGTGTTGATGTTGGTGCGATAATCTATAAACGGACCAGCGTTGCTGCCTTTGCCACCAGTGTAGTCGAAGGTAGCGGCCGTGGGGGCCGTTACGGCCGTGCTGCTCAGCGTGGTAGTGATAACCGTGCGCAGGAAGTTGACGTGGTTGGCCTCGTCGGTGGCAATCAGGCCCAGCGAAGTTGAAATCGGGGTGCTCAGGCCGGTCAGTGCCGTGCGCTGCTGGTAGAAGAACGACTCCAGATACTCCAGCTTCAGGGCGAAGTTGAGTACATCGACTACGGTGAGGCCAACAGGGGTTTGGGCGTAAGCCTTGTTGAAGATGGCACCCACAGCCAGTGGCAGCGCGGCGGCTGTCAGTTTCTGGCCCAGGCCGCTCATGTGCTTGAACACCGAGCGACGCGAATCGAGGCGACCGTACACCTCGGGGTCAACTTTCTCTATCTCGGAGAGGATTTGAAAGAAATTCATGATAATGACGAAGTAGGAATGAGGAAAAAGCCGAGATAGGCTAGGTTATTTGATGCCGGAAACATCGAGCTTCGAGCCATCCATCAGGTAAGTGTTGGCGATGGTTGCTACTTCGGTCGGCGTCTTGGATTTCTCCAGGCTGGTGTTGGCAGTGCCTACGTTGTTGGTAGCCAGGCTGCTGTTGTTGCCAGTCGTCAGCGAGATAACGTCATCGCCCACAAACGTGCTTTCCGAAACCAAGTCGCGGAGAATAGCGGCATGGCGAGCTTCTACCGATACGATTTTACCGGCAATGAACAGGTAGGTCGGCGAAGTAATGTATTGGCCAGCACCATTGTAGGCCGATACACCGAGGTCTTCAAAAGCCTTGGCTGCACCCAGCACCGAGGTGCGGTCGTTGAAGTTGATAGAGGTGAAGTTCGGCTTCAGGTCAGCGATAGGGGTAGCGTTAGCTGCCGTGATGGCCGTCTTGAAGAAGTCGCGGTGAATAACCTCGTGGTAGTACAGGTCGTCCAGAATCTGACGCTCGGCGCTGGCGGCAGCTAGGCCAGTGTAATAAGTACCGGTACGCAGCTGGGTGTAGAAGGCAGCTTCGAGCTGCTCTAGCGCATAAGCGTAGTTGAGTACGCCTACGTCGCCCGAGCCTACACTTACCAGGCCAGGAGTGTTGTTATCGTCCTTGCTGCAACCTGCCAATACCAGTGCAGTAGCACCGGCCGTAGCGCCGGCATACATGAAAAACGAGCGCCGCTTGATGGGCACATACAGGGGCCGGTCCAGTTCGGCCTCGTGCGGCTTGGAGCCAGAGGAGAGATTGTGGGACATGAGAAAAAGAAAAAAGATAAAAGAAGAAATAGGACGCAACCTAATGCTGGACTACGTAAGTAGCATCTTGTCTAGGTGCGAATTGTTGACCTTCAGAGCCCTGTACGGCAATTAAATGAGGAAGGATACAGTGTAGGTAAAAATAACCTGCATAAAATTTTTCCTTCCTTATATTTTGTATTATATCAAGATTTGATGTTCCCTTCTTATAGGCCATCACTACCTGATAAAATAGTTGCTGAAACCAGTATTGTTGGGCTTCGGGTCGACTTACGATGAAGCAAGGCAAACGGATTATGGTAGGGCTTAGGAAACGTTGGCTGCCACGGCTGGCTAGTACGGCTGAGTAGCACTAATGCTCAAGTAGCCTTTGAGTTAGGCAGGAGTAATAAATTTGCTTAGACAAGTAGATTAAGTCGTAATCAGGCTAGTTCTGGGCCTGGGATGCGCACAAAAAAGCCGGCAGCCCTCCTAAGAAGGCTGCCGGCTACGGCTGATTGGCTAAAAGAGCAGGGGCTACACGAACAACCCGCTAGCCGGAGTCACAAACATGCGGGCAATGGTTTTGACAGTAGCCGCATCGAGGGGCTCGTCGAAGGCTTCTGATACCGCGGTGGCAGTATAGGTGCTGTTGAGCGTGGTCAGGTTAGTGCCAGCTTGGCTGACATTGTCTTCGGCGGGGTAAAAAGTATCGGGAGTGGTGCCAGTGGCTGGGGTGCCTGCTCCATAAACTTTGGAGGCGGGCTTGCTGCCATTTGGAGCAGTCGGGCCGTTGTTGTCGATGAGGCTAATCCAACTTTTGGGGGCCGTGTCGTAAGGGGCTACCGCCGGGGCTGTGGCCACGCCGAGCGTATTGGCAGCTATGGCCCGCCGCACAGTGCGAAAGTGCGAGTTGTGCCGGGCTTCTACCGAGTGAATGTTGAGCGCAGCTTCGAGAATGTCTTTGGTGGCTGCGGTATTGAGCACGGGAGCCCCGCCTTTGTAGGCGCGCATGCCGGTATCGGCAAAAGACTGAGCCGCAGCGAAAAAAACAGTCCCGTTGGCATTGACGCCGCCCGGTACCAGCGCTGCCGCCAGCGGCCCGGCACCCGAGCCGCTGCCGCCCGAATAGTCGAATGCCGCCCGGCCGGGGTCGGCGCGGGGCGTCCAGCCCGCAATGCCACGCAACGAATTGATGTGCCCGGCCTCATCGTTGCGAATAGTCTGGATGGCTGCCGTTTCCTGCGAAGGAATCAGGCCGCTGGTATTCAGGGCGGTATCGTAGAAATAATATTCCAGGTATTCCAGCTGTAAGGCCAGGTCGAGCACCGCCGTGACGGTGGCGGGCAGGGTAGTGGTCTGGCCATAGGCCCGGTTGAAGAACGAGGCCAGCACGACGGGTACGGCGGCGGCCGTTAGTTTCTTGCCCGTATTGCCCAGGTACTTAAATACGCGTCGGCGTGGGTTCACACGGTCCAGAAACTCAGGGTCGGCTTTCTCCAGGTCGGAGAGTAATTGAAAAAAATCCATGATAAAAGCAAGGCAAAGAGTAAAGAAGAAAAACCACGCGGCGCGCTAGGCAAAGCTGTTGGCCGAAAGCTGGGAGCCATCGGCCAGGAAGGCATTGACCGATGCCAGAATCGTGGGGGGGCGCTTCGACCGCTCTTGGCCAGGGCCGGGGTTGCCATTGCCTTGGGTGTTGGGAGTACTATTGGAGGTGCCGGTGCCGGGGGCCGACCCAGCCGTTTGGGTGAACGTGTTGACGATGGTGCTGTCTACAAAAGTGTTGTAGTTGCGCAGGTCCCGGATGAGAGCAGCGTGCCGGGCTTCGACCGATACGATTTTGCCAGCCAGCGCCAAGTTGGCGTTGCTGGTCAGGAAGCGGCCAGCCCCGTTGTAGGCGGCCACGCCGGTATCCTCAAACGTTTGGGCGGCCTGCAACACGCTGGTGCGGTCGCTGAAGTTGATGCTGGTAAAATTAGGCGTCAAGTTGGACAGGGGCGTAATGCCGTTGGCCACCAACGCAGCTTTCAGAAAATCGCGGTGAATGGCTTCGTGCAAGGCCAGGTCATCCAAAATCTGCCGCTCGGCGCTGGTAGTGGCCAAGCCCGAGTAGTAGCTGCCCGTTTTTACCTGGGCATAAAACGCTGCTTCGAGCTGCTCCAGTGCATAGGCGTAGTTCAGGATGCCGCCATCGCCTGAGCCTACATCAGTCACCTGCGGATTGTTATTGTTATCGTCTTTGCAGCCGGCTAATACTAAAGCTGTAACGCCAGCCGTAGCCCCGGCATACATAAAAAACGAGCGCCGCTTGATGGGGGAGTAAAGCGGCCGCTGCGAGCCACCCTCGTGCGGTTGCGCACCAGTAGGAAGATTGTGAGACATGAAGGAAACAGGAAAAGAGTGAATGCCCTCCCCACCCAGGCAATCCAAAATTTCCTGAGCCGACAGGTGCCACTTCTACGCAGTGCCTATCGGTATGATTTCGGTGAAATTCATTCAGTAACAAGCGCTTGTATTTTAAATATGCTAGAAATCTTATTTAGGCAACTACTTGCCTTGTCGTTCTATACATTGGTAGTAAGGTAGAGGCTAGGGTGCCCGCCACAGCCTGTGGTGCTCACTGGGGCATAAAGAAAAATAGGTATTTATTGGGCTGAGTTTAAGTGGTTTTCCATGTCAACTAAGTAGTTGCCGATAGTGTCTGTTGGCTAGTAACTGTGGCGCTGAGAAGATAATCGAGTGGAACAGCCGTCCGGCCTGCCGAACTTTGCCATCCATCGTAGATTTTGGTTTGAAAAACACGTTGGCAACGCGCCATTCTTTTTGTTTGAGCTGGCTGGCTGGCTGGCTGCTGGTGCTGGCTATTGGGCTAGCAGGTCCTGCCGCTGGGCAGGCGCAGCAGCCTGCGTCCGCCACGGTAGCCGAGCTAGTGCCCGGCCCGGCTGTGGTGCCGCTCACGGCCACCTACTCGCTGGGCGTGCGGGTACGCGGCGGAGCAATTGCTAGTCATTCCGATTTTCCCGAAATTGAAGGCTTTCGCAAAACCGGAGGCCTCACCAAAACCACCGCTACCCGCCTGGTAGCCGGCCGCGGTAGTGTATCGGAGCTGACGCTGACCCAGCGCTATGCGCCCTACACCGAGGGCACGTACCAGATTCCGGCCTTCGACCTCACCGTAAATGGCCAAGTGCTGCACAGCCCCGGCGGCCGGGTGCGGGTGGCCGCCGCTCCCTCCCCAACTGCCGTCACCGATGCGCAGCTGCCCAGCGGGCCAGCCATCGGCTCGCTCGACCAGCTGCTGGGCAAGCCCAAGCCCAAGTACTTCTACGAGCCACCCGACCACGCTTCGCTGGCCTTGGAGGCCGACCAAACGCACGTATACGTGGGCCAAGGTGTACGCGTGAGCTTATACCTGTACTTGCAACCCGCCGACCAAGCGCTGCTCAATTTCTACGATTTTACCGAGCAGCTGCCTGCCCTGGTGCACCAATTGCGCCAGCCCACTGCCTGGGAGGTGCCAGCCGCCGAAACGGCCATCGTGCCTGATACTGTGCGCCGCGAAGGAGCAAAGTATTTGCGCTTTCGGCTAGCCGAAAACACCTACTACCCGCTCACGGCGCAGGCGCTACGCTTCCCAGCGCTGGCGCTTATTATGACCAAGTTTAAGCTCCTCAAGACGCCGCAACCCGGCGAGGACAACAAGCTGGCCATGTATAAGACCTATACCGCGCCGGCCCTGCAAGTGGCCGTGCGCCCGCTGCCCGCCCGCCCCGGCACGCCCGCTGCTAACGTGCCCGTAGGGCACTATGTGTTGCGGGAGAGCATCAGCGGCATTCAGTTTCGCACGGGCGAAGCATTTGTGTACACCTTCGGGGTGGAGGGTGCGGGCAACCCTGCGGCGCTGGTGCTGCCTACGCCGCGCTCGACACCGCAACTGGAAGTGTACGGGCCAGATATACGGGAGGAGAAGCTGCCCGATGGCACGCCGCGCAAAAACTTTCGCTACCGCCTGGTGCCGCACCAGCCCGGCGTGCTGCCGCTCGATAGCTTATTTCAACTGGTATTCTTTGACCCTACCACGGCCCGCTACGATACGTTGCGCCCCGAGCTACGGCCCGAAGTGCGTGGCGAAGCCCGCCCTGTGGCTGCCGCCAATCCCGCCGATGACCCCTTTTACGGCCCCGCCCTGGCGCAGGCCGATAGCCACCTTCAGCCGCTCGATGTATACCAGAATGTGCGCCGCTACGCTGGCTGGCTGGTGGGTGCCCTGCTAGCAGCAGCGGTAGTAGGCTGGTGGCGTGCGGGCAGGCCAATGAGCAATGAGTAGCTTGTCAACTAACTAATGAGCAGCCTTTAGGACGCTGCTCATTAGTTAGTTGACAAGCTACTCATTGCTCATTGTTAATTACTCATTCTATACTATGAATTCTTTCGGAACGCTTTTTCGCATCACCACTTTCGGCGAGTCGCACGGGGTGGGTATTGGGGTAATAATTGATGGCTGCCCAGCCGGAGTGCCGCTCGATGTGGCCGAGATACAAGCGGCGCTCGACCGGCGGCGGCCGGGCCAGTCGGACCTGACCACGCCACGCAAGGAGGCCGATACCGTGCAGGTGCAGTCGGGCACGTTTGAGGGCTATACCACGGGCACGCCCATCAGCCTGTTTATTGCCAATGCCGACCAACGCTCGGGCGACTACTCGCACATTGCCCACGCCTACCGCCCCAGCCACGCCGACTATACCTACGATGCCAAGTACGGCCGCCGCGACTACCGCGGTGGCGGCCGCAGCTCGGCCCGCGAAACGGCCGCTCGCGTGGCGGCCGGGGCGGTGGCGGCTCGCTTGCTGGCGCATTTTGGCGTCGAGGTAAAAGCTTACGTATCAGCCGTTGGTGAGGTCGAGTTAATCGAGAGCTACGAAAACCTGGACCTCAGCCTCATAGAAAGTAATCCTGTGCGGTGCCCCGAGCCCACGGCCGCTGCGCTTATGGAAGAGCGCATCCGGGCTGCCCAGGCGGCGCACGATACCGTGGGCGGCGTGATAACCGGCGTGGCCACCGGCCTGCCGCCCGGCCTGGGCGAGCCGGTTTTTGATAAGCTGCCCGCCGTGCTGGGTCATGCGCTGCTGAGTATCAATGCCGTGAAGGGCTTCGAGTTCGGCTCGGGATTCGAAGGCACTAAGCTGCCCGGCTCGGTGCACAACGACGAATTTTATACCGATGAAGCCGGCCGCGTGCGCACCCGCACCAACCACAGCGGCGGTAGCCAGGGCGGTATCAGCAACGGCCAGGACGTATATTTTCGGGTGGCCTTCAAGCCTGTGGCTACGCTTTTGCAGCGCCAAAACACCATTAATGACCAAGGCGAAAGCATCGAGCTAGTAGGTCGGGGCCGGCACGATGCCTGCGTGCTACCGCGCGCCGTGCCCATTGTAGAGGCTATGACCCAGCTTGTACTGGCCGATTTGCTGTTGCGGGCGCGGACCAATAAACTTTGAGTGAGAAGCCCGACCAAGTGCTAACTCCGATTGTGCGCAACCTATAGCATATAGTCATTGTTACAGTCTAAATTGCTTGCCCGGTAGGCTATAATGCTCAGCTCCAGCTTAGGCTAATCAGCTCACCGACGCCATTTTGCCAGTTATTAAACATCGAGAAATCATGTCAGCTATTTCCATTTACGCCGAGGCGTCGCCCAACCCCGAGAGCATGAAATTCGTGCTCAACTCCACCCTGTTGCCCGACGGCGTGAGTGTGGACTACCCCACCGTAGAGGCCGCTATCAACTCGCCCATCGCGCAGGAGTTGTTCGGCTTCGACTACGTGGGCCGGGTGTTCATCGCCCAAAACTTCGTGACCATCACCAAAACCCAGCCCGAGTTGGGCTGGACCAGCATCATCCCCGAGCTGCGCCAGTTCATCAAAAGTTATGTTGAGGCCGGTGGTGCCCTGTTCACCGTAGACCCCGCCGCTGAGCAGAAGGCTGCCCAGGCCGCCAGCGCCGGCGACCCCACGCAGCAAGACGGCTTCACGAGCCAGAAAATCATCGACCTGCTCGATAATTACGTGCGCCCCGCCGTAGAGCAAGATGGTGGCAACATCACCTTCAAAAGCTACCGCGATGGCATCGTGACCGTGAACCTGCAAGGCTCGTGCTCGGGCTGCCCCTCGGCCACGGTTACCCTCAAGTCGGGTATCGAAAACCTCCTCAAGCGCATGGTGCCCGAGGTGAAAGAAGTAGTAGCCGAAGGCATACTAGTGTAAGCTTGTAGCTACCTGCAATAGAATAAAAAAGCCGGGCCTAGCCCGGCTTTTTTGTGGGTATATCTTTGGTCACTGCCACCTCTCGCTATGGAAAATAATTTACTGCTGCCCGAAGCTGTGCTCTCAGCTTATCCGAAAATAAAGGAAAGCTGGGCAGCTGTTGGATGGGTCTTATTGATTATGCTAGCCCTAGCTATTGTCGTGATACCTATTTCATCATCAATAGGATACGCAACGGGGCAACGCAAGCTTTGGATATTGTCGGGGGTCAGTGAGGTTGCCCTGCTACTCACCATGCTATGGCTGCGGCGGCGGTCGGGGCCAGCTCGCTGGCCTGGCTTGATACTGCAAGAACTGCCTACCCAGTGGCAACTCTATGCATTGCTGCCAGTGCTAGTGCCAGCGCATATATTGCTCCTAATGTTGGTGAGTCTACTGCATTTACCAAACTGGTCGACTGGTACTTTCCACGAAATAGCTAAGTACCCCGTGCTTATGGTAGTAACTGGCTGTGTGTTAGCTCCTATGTTGGAAGAGGCTTTATTTCGTGGTATTTTACTCAAAGGGTTATTGCGTAACTATAGCCCCGCAGTGGCCATTGGGCAGTCGGCATTCCTATTCGGCCTTATTCACTTAAACCCAGCCCAGAGCGCTGCCGCAATGCTGACGGGTCTATTATTGGGCTGGTTGTATTACCGCACTCGCTCGCTGGCGCTGTGCATTAGCTTTCATGCAATTAACAATCTGTTGGCTTTTAGCTATCTGCATGTCAAGGGTTCGCAAAGCCAATCAAACATACCAAGCTTTACCAGTTGGCACCAGTACTGGATAGTTTTGGCGATAGCCGGCGTAGTACTATGTACCATACTCTGGTGGGTGCAGCGCATTACTACGCCCGCCTCAGCCAGTATAGAATAAAGCACGCAGTTAGCCCCCGAAATAGCTTGATTTTAAATCAGATAAGCCCAATCCTGTACGGATTGGGCTTATCTGATAACCTGCGCGGAAGGATTGAAAATCAGCGACTGACCGCTTACCGCCGATGTCGCTGCTTCACCGTGAAGTTGCGGCTAACGATGAAGCCGTAGTACAGATTGCCGCTAAAGAAAGTCTTGTCGGTTTCAGCGATAAACTGCTTCTCGACCATGCCGGGTGAGTTGCTGACGTGCAGCTGGAAGATGTGGCCGCCGGTTTCGATATCCACACCTATACCCGCCGAATTGTATTGGTTGGCTGCCGAGAACTTGCTTAGCAGGTAGTAATATTCAGCGTTGAGGGAGAAGCGCTTGGTGAGCTTGTAGCGCCCGCCGCCGCCCAGGGCGTACACGTCGTTGTTTTCGCCTTCACGCATCACCAAGTTGCGGTGGATGAGCGTGGGCATCAGCTGGAGCGATAGCTCAGGGCTGAACTTACGGGCTATCAGCGCCTGGTAGCTATAGGCGGTGCGCAAACCCAGCGTGCGATTGATATTGTCGGCATAAGTCTGCGTGGCCACGGCCGCCGAGGTAAATAGCGTGACCGAAACCGGCATGGCGTGCAGGCCGGTGCTTTGGCGCACGGCCCGGTATTTCAGAAAACCATCCAGCGTCTTATCCAGCGACGAGCGGCCAAAACCGACCTCAAACCGGTCGCTGATACCGTATTCGAGCGCTATACGCACCTTCGCATTATCGAACCCAAAAAGGCTAGATGCGCCTGAGTTAATCGTGCCGAAGTTGTGCGAAAACAGAAACACCAGCGTGCCTTCGCCCGGCGTTTCCACCGTGTGCCCATTAATGAGGCGGGTACTTTTGAAGGTAGCATCTACGATAGCATTGGGGGCTGCATCCTTTTTGGTTTCCTGCTCCAGTTGGCCCAGTAGGTCGGTTTGGGCGTGGGCGGCGGGCGCGGCCAGGCCCGTAACCAGCGCGGCTAGTGCAGCAGCGCGACTAATAACTGTAACTATCTGTTTCATAAAATGATATAATTAATAAGCTAGGGCTGAGAAACCAACGTAGGCGATACAGCATCGCAGGCCATACTCACGCGCACGCTCACCGACTTGGCAATGTGCTCGCGCACGAGCAGCGGAATATCAATAGCGTAATCAGCCGGCGCAATGTTGAAATACGCAAATATTACTAGTTGACCATCACGTATTTGTAAGGTGCCCGATACGGCTACTTTGTGCGTCACGCCATGCAGCGTTAGTTGGCCTTCGACCTCTACGTTCTGGGTGCTGGTGGGCAGCAGCTTGACTACCTGCGCCGCGTTGGTGAGCTGCCCCGTAAAGGTGGCTTTGGGGTATTTGTCCGATTCCATATAGTTTTCGTTGAAGTGCTCCTGCATGAGGGTGCGCTTGAACTGAAACTCGTGGATGGGTACCGAAAAAGCCAACTGCCCGGTGCTGAGGTCGAACACAGCCGCTACTTTGCTATTCTTCGCCTCGATGTCCTCCATGATGGACGCCGAAAAAAACGAGATGTAGCCCACCTTCGTCATGTACTTGCCTTGCGCCCGCGCCGCCAATGGCCCTACCGGACCGCCCAGCCACAAGAGCAGCCCAAGCAGCCACAGCCGCGAGCAGCCGACGCTTCGTAGAAAACCAGTCATGGTAGATGGGTGAAAAAGGTGGGCGAACAGCTGCGGCAATCAGCTAAGTGCTGGCTAATTGTTTGGTGCGCCGGCATCGACCCAGGCTTTAATAAGAGCAATGTCGCAGTCCGAGAGCTTGCCGGCATCTTTCGGCATCGGCTGAAAACCAGGGTCATGGCGAAGGTTGCCCACCATATAGCTCACGTTGTTGATGCCATTGGCCGGATTGGCGTAGTACTGCATCTGCGCAAAGTCTTCCATATTGAAGATATTGCTGGCCAACGACTTATAATGCTGCGTGTCGTGGCACGAGTAGCACCGCTGCTTCAGAATGGGTAGCACGTGCATCTGGTAGCTCACCGTAGTGGGCAGGTTGCAAGGCGCTGGAATTTCGTAGGCATTCGTATAAGAGCAGGCCGCCAGCATCCCGGCTACGGCCGAAGCCAGCCCCAAGACTACGCCACGATATATTGAAGAGATAGTAAAAGTCTTCACAGAGCTAAAAATTGTATAATAATGATAAATTATTGCTTTTAAAAAGAGAGTAGCTTGTCTATTGTGCAGGCCAATAAACTTATTAATGTACAAACATAAGCTATAAAACAGTATTTTATCCGCACTATGGTTGCTGATTTTACTGCGTACGGCTAGTGATAAATTAATTCTAAAAATAGTACTTTATTGCAACCGTTGTTCAGCTGTATTATAATAGCCCAGCACTTACGCAAGCCGGCAAAACTAGGATTGCAACTCTACTTGGATAGCTGATTTTCGGCCACCACAGCTGTTTGCCGGGCCAGCCATACTAAAAAGCGACTGAGCTCATTCGCGCTACATTGGTGTGCGCAGGCTAATCACTAAAATGCCGCGCACAAAAAAAGCCCGGCCAATCGGCCGGGCTTTCTCAAGCATAAGCAATTAACCTGCTTACACCGTCGTGGTCAGCTTAGGAGCACCACCCGCTACGTTGCTGATATCCTCACCGGCGGCGAGACGCTCACGCGCCTCTTTCTTGCCGTAGGTGTCCAGAATGATAGGCGTGGCAATGAACAGCGACGAATAGGTACCGAAGATGATACCAATCATCATGGCAAACGAGAACGAACGCAGCGTTTCGCCACCGAAGATGTACAGCACCAGCACCACCAAGAACACCGTCGTGAACGTAATCATCGTCCGCGAGAAGGTCGAGTTCAGAGCCGGGTTCACCACTTGGGCAAAGGTCAGCTTGGGGTCGTTGCGCAGGTACTCCCGAATACGGTCGTAAATAACCACCGTGTCGTTCATCGAGAAGCCGATGATGGAGAGCACGGCCGCCACGAAAATCTGGTCCATCTCATAGTTCAGGCCGAAAGCGCGGGCGATGGGGTAGGAGGCGATAACCAGCAGCGCATCGTGGAAAAGTGCGATAACGGCGGCCATCGAATACTGCCACCGCTCGAAGCGGAACAGCACGTACACGAAGATGCCGAGCAGCGTGAGGGCCAGCGACAGCACCGAGGTACGCTTGATGTCATCGGCGATAGTCGCGCCTACTTTGGAGTTCGATTTAATGACCGGCGCATCGGCCGAGAATTTGCCCAGACCTTGGTTTAAGGCCGCTAATACTTTTTTGTCAGCTACTTGGGTTTCATCATCGGCCAGGTAACCAGTCGTGATGCGCATACGGTTGGGCTGGCCATACTGCTTCACTTCGAGGCCTGCGCCCTGGAATGCCGGGCGAATGGCATCGGCGATATCCGACGAAACCACGGCTTTATTGAAGTCAACCACATAGGCGCGACCGCCTTGGAAATCGACGCCCAGGTTCGGGCCACCTTGCTGGTACATCAGCACGAAGCCGATAACGATAACGATGGTCGAGAAGGCGTAAGCGATTTTGCGCTTGCCCACGATGTCGAAGTTCAGGTTCTGGAACAGGTTACGCGACAGGAAAGTCGAGAACGTGATGCTGCTCGTAGTCTTGCCTTTAATCAAGGCCTCAATGATTAGGCGCGATACGTATACCGCCGACAGGAACGAAGTCAACACACCAATACCCAGCGTCACAGCGAAGCTCTGCACCGGACCCGTGCCGAAGAAGCCCAGGATGATGGCGATGAGCATGGTCGTCACGTTCGAGTCGAAGATGGCCGAGAATGCGCGGTTATAACCAGCATTTACCGCGTCGTGCAACGACAAGCCATGGTCAAGCTCCTCACGAATACGCTCGAAAATCAATACGTTAGCATCTACCGACGAGGCGATTACCAGAATCAGACCCGCGATGCCGGGCAGCGTGAGGGCCGTGCCAAACTGCGCCAGCACACCCAGAATAAGGAACATGTTGAAGAGCAGCGCGGCATCGGCTACGAGGCCGGCGCGACCGTAGTACACGGTCATGAACAGCATGATAATTACCAGGCCAGCCAGCGACGAGTACAAGCCTTGGTTGATGGCTTCGCGACCGAGCGAAGGTCCTACCACAGCTTCTTCCACGATGCGAGTAGGAGCGGGCAGTTTACCAGCTTTCAGCACCTGGGCCAAATCCTGGGCTTCTTCGATGCTGAAGCTACCCGAAATCTGGGTGTTGCCGCCCGAGATTTCGCTCTGCACTACTGGGTCCGAATACACCACGTCGTCGAGCACCACGGCCACTTGCTTGCCGATGTTGGCGGCGGTCATGCGCTGCCATTTTTTCGAGCCGCTGGGGTTCATGCTCATGCTCACCTCGGGGCGGCCGGTCTGGTCGTAGTCCATGCGGGCATCGCTCACTACCTCGCCGGTTAGCGGGGCAGGTGTAAGACCAGTACGGTCTTTTTTAACGGCAATCAGCTGAATGATAGACTGCTTACCCAATTCTTTCGGCTTAGCATCATACAGCAAAGCCAAGTTGGGGGGCAAAATAGCACGGGCTTCGTCCGAGCGCAGCAGCTGGTTCACACGCGACGTGTCGCGCAGGTTTACACCCAGCGTACCGCCGGGCATCTGCGTGAGGAGGCGGCTGAGGGCACCACCTTGCTGAGCCTTAGAAGAATCAGCTTTGGCCTGGCTAGCGGGCGTTTTCTTGGCCAATTGCGCAGCCAGCGACGACGAGTCGCCAGCAGTGGCGGTAGTAGCTTTCGTAGTATCAGCAGCTGGCGTAGCAGCAACAGCTTTTTCTTTGTCGGTCAGGGCTTTGTCGAGCTGGCTGATATAGGGGAAGAATTCCTGGGGGCTCCACACTTCGTAGAATTCCAGCTTGGCCTGGCCTTGCAGCAGCTTGCGCACGCGGTCGGGGTTATCCACGCCGGGCAGCTCTACCTGGATGCGGCCAGTGCCTTTCACGCGCTGAATGTTGGGCTGGTTTACGCCGAATTTGTCCACACGCTTGCGCAGGATGTCAAACGAGCGGTCGATGGCATCTTCCTCTTCTTTGTTGATGGCCGACAGCACTTTCGCATCGCTCGACGAGCGGTCGATTTTGCGGTCTTTGTTCACCGCATTAGCAAACAGTGGGGCCAACGGCTTGCCGGGCGCAGTTTCCTGATAAGCCTGGTAAAACAGCGTGGTGAAGGGCGTACCCGAATTGGTTTTCTGGCGCTCTTGAGCGAGGGCCAGTGCTTTGTTAAAAGCAGGCTCTTTTGAGTTGCCAGCCATAGCGCGCACAATTTCCACCGGCGAAACTTCCAGCGTTACGTGCATGCCGCCTTTCAGGTCGAGGCCGAGGCCGAGCTCGTTCTGGCGCACATCGCGGTAGGTGTAGGGGCCGAAAACCGGGGCACGCCACACCGAGTCGAGGTAGTGCTGGCGCTGGGTTTCGTTGAGCTGGCCGTTGTGCGTGGCGTAGGCCACGGCTTTATCCTGCACCTGCCGCGAGACATAGGTGAAAAACAGGAAGTACGCGCAGAGCACCGAAACCACGACGGTGAGCGCGATGATTATTCCTTTATTACGCATTTAGTAGAGAATGAAGAATTTAGAACGAGGAATTAAAAAGTGAAAAGCGCGAAATGGGAACGAGGCTCGGAGAATCGGCCGAACAACGCGAGCCAATTCTTCATTCCTCCTTCCCAATCCCTCATTGAAAAAACTAAGGAGCCTGCGGCGACAACGCCACGCTCAGCAACCGCTGGCGGCACAATAGCGCCACAAAGGCACCAGCTGCCACCATGGGCACCGCCGCTACGGCCCGGCGCACCAAGCGCGGCAGCCAGCTAGCGGGCTGGGCATCGGGGAGCCAGCCGAGCACGGCGGCTGGGGCCACGTAGGCACCCAGCGGCGAGGCCGCTTCCAACACCACCTTTTGCTTGATAACCGTGGCGCGGAGCGGGGCATTTACCCGCGACTGCGCGGGCGTACCCACCGGGCGCAACACGTTCACTGTCTGGCCATTCAAAGCCAGCAGCAGCAGCACGGGCAACGCCACAAAGGCTATCCGCAAAAAGTGCTTGAACTGGGAAATCGAATTGTACATAGCCTGGACAGGGCTACAAATATACCTATTTCAAGTGGCAACTGCCAAGTACCCTGCTATTCAGCTGTCACGCAGCTCCTCAAACGCATACTGCGCCCCGTTCCAAAACTCATCGAGCGCCACCAGGCGGGGCTTGAAAAACGAGATGAGCGCCGGCCAGTCGTTACGGTTGAAGAGGTTGACGGGCTGCATCTCGGTATAGATGCGACTCAGGGGCAGGCCGTTGGCGTCGGTGGCGTGCAATTCCCAGCGCCAGGGCTCGCCCAGGGTTTCGTGCAGCATCGTTTTTAGCTCCAAGAACTGCTCGAAAAACAGCTCGCGTATGCCAGCGTCGGGGTGCGTGAGCTCGATGCCAATGCTGGCTTGGCGGTTGTCGGCCTGCATCCGAAAATAAACGTGCTTGAGGCCAGTCTTATAATTAATCCAGTTGGTGGGCACGCCTTCGGCCGAGGGCACGGGGGCCATGTATTGCCCAAAAGTGGTCCAGAAGGCTTGGCGGAGCTGGGTGGCTTCGGCTTTGCTGTACACGTGATAACTGTCTTTTTAGCGCCGAAGTGGACGCAAATCAAATCGAAAGCCTAGCAGTACCGGTTCGCCACTCAACTCTTGGTTGTAGCCTTGCACGATTTCAGCGGTTTGGCCGGGGCGGTAAACGCAAGCTGTTTCGGCCTCAACATCTAGCAAAAAGCCGAGCTGCATGCCGTTGGCTAAGTAGTCTTCCATCTTGGCCTGAAGCGTAGCTATATCATCTGAAGGCGATTTTACCTCCACCATAAACTCAGGGCATACTGGCGGAAACTTACGCCGCTGCTCGGGCGTGAGCTGTTCCCATTTGGCTTGGCTCAACCACGCCGCATCGGGCGAGCGCACCGACGAATCGGGTAGCTTAAACCCGGCCGACGACTCATAAACGTGGCCCAGCCGTGTTAGCCGGTTCCAGTGCATCAATTGGTAAACAATCTCGGAGCAAGATTCACTGGATTCGGAGCCGGCGGGGGGCATGACAATAATTTCTTGTTGAGCATTGCGCTCGAAACTGAGCGATGGATTAGCTTGGCATAGCTCAAAAAACTCGCCTTCGCTGAGCCGCGTTAGTATCGCGCCGTGTAGTACCGGCAGCTCGGGAAACTCATAGGTAGGCCGCATATTCTTCAATCGAGTAAGACACTAGCCAATATACGGCTGCCACCTGTTTGAGCGCCTACGCCTGCTCGGCGACTTTATGCTTTAAAAAGCCCGTGAGCACCGCCAGTCCATTTTCAAAGTGCTTATTATTCGGGATGATAATGTCAGCGTCGTCCTTGAAGGGCTGGATGTACTTCTCGTAGGTCGGGGCGACGTGGTTGGTGTAGCGGTATAGCACATCGTCGAGGCCGTAGCCGCGCTCGTCCCGGTCGCGCACTATGCGGCGGTGCAGCTTCACATGCTCCTGAGCATCGATATAGACCTTGAGGTCAAGTAGTTTGGCGATTTCCTCGAAGTAGAATACGAAAATGCCTTCGACCACCACGATGGGCGCGGGGCGGAACACCAGTTCCTTGGGCACCACATTGGGGTTGTTGAATGTGTACTCTTTGCGCCGGACCTCCAAGCCTTGGCGCAGGCTGCTCACATCGGCGGCGTAGGCGGCCGAATCGATGCTGCCGGGCAGGTCAAAGTTCTCAAACCCCTGAGCATCGCGCTGTTGATGCTCGCGTGGGTGGTAATAATTGTCCTGCGAAATGAGGCAGACATCGCGCTCGGGGAACGCGGCCAGTAGACGCCGTAGAAACGTGGTTTTGCCGGAAGCGCTGCCGCCCGTAATGCCGACGAGAAAAGGGTGTTGCATAACGGGGGACAAAGGTACAGTGTAGGGTAAGCTTTAGCTTGCCAGCACTACCAAGCACCGCTCGTTACGCTCAGCGCGTAACTTGCGCCCGACAATAACGCCGTGTTTCTCATGAAAAAGCTACTCCCCGCCGCGCTGGCTGTGCTGCCGCTGCTCAGCCAGGCCCAGGCTCCGGCCGAAAAATTTGTACTCGAAGGTAAAGTGGCCAATGCCACGGCTGCCACCAAAGCCTATTTGCGCTATACCCTCGACGAGCGCCGCGTGGTCGATTCGGCCGTGGTGCAAAAAGGGGCATTTGCCTTCAAAGGCACCTTGCCCACGCCCGTAATGGCTACGCTCACGCTCGCCCACAAGGGTGCGTCGCTGGCTGCCTCGAAAGACAATGCTCCACTCTACCTGGAGCAAGGCACCATTAAGGTCACCACGCCCGACTCGGCCAGCAAGGCCACCGTGCAGGGCACGCCCCTAAATGTGGCGGCGGCCCAGTTGAAAGCTCAGATAAAGCCCTTGCGCACCGAGTACGACGTGCTGCTGGGCCAGTACATGGTCGGCCGCGCCAAGCAAATGCCCGCCGCCGAGCTCGACCAGATAGAAGCCCGCGCCGATGCCAACGAAGAGGCTCAGCGCCAGATGCAGCTGGCCTACGTGACGGCCCACGCCGACGACCGGTTCAGCTTGTTCGTACTGCCGCAGGCCATGGGCTACGCCCCCGATGCCAAAGACTACGCCACACAATTTGCCAAACTGTCGCCGCGCCTGCGGGCCATGCCGCAAGGCGTGCGCATTGCCGATAAAATCAAGCAGCTGGAAAAAGTGGCCGTTGGGGCCACTGCGCCCGACTTCACCCAGAACACGCCGGATGGCAAGCCACTCACACTCTCCTCGCTGCGTGGGAAGTACGTGCTCATCGACTTTTGGGCCAGCTGGTGCGGCCCCTGCCGCCGCGAAAATCCGAACGTGGTAGTGGCCTATAACAAGTTTAAGGACAAAGGCTTCACCATTCTGGGCGTGTCGCTCGACAAAGACACCGGCCGCGAAGCCTGGCTCAAAGCCATCGAGAAAGACGGCTTAGCCTGGAACCAGGTGTCGGACCTGAAATACTGGCAAAACGCCGCCGCCAAAGAATACGGCGTGCAGGCCATCCCGCAAAACTTCCTGCTTGACCCCGAAGGCAAAATTGTCGCCACCAACCTGCGTGGCGAAAAACTGCAAGAAACGCTGAGTCAGCTGCTTACTCCAGTAAAATAAATTCAAAAAACATCTGTCATGCCTCGGCAAGCTCAACATGATAGGCGTTTTTTGAACAGGCACTAAGATTAATAAGATTAAACAGAAAGAGCCCGGCTAGCCAGCCGGGCTCTTTCTGTTTTAGAGCTATTCCAACGTATTCAAAAAGGTGACCAACCCATCGACCGCCCGCGCCCGGTGGCTGAGCATATTCTTCTCAATCAATGTCATTTCGGCGAAGGTGCGTCCGTCGCCCTCGCTGGGCACAAACACCGGGTCGTAGCCAAAGCCGCTTTTGCCAATGGGCGCGGCAGCGATGGTGCCTATTACTTCGCCGCTAAACTCCTGCGGGGCCTCATCCGCCCGCACCAGCGCAATGACTGTGCGGAAGCGCGCCGTGCGATTGGGCTGGGTGGCTAGCTCGTGCAATAGCTTGGCCACGTTGTCGGCGGCTTCGCGCTGGGGGCCGGCATAGCGGGCTGAATACACGCCGGGCGCGCCATCCAGGGCGTCTACTTCAAGGCCGGTGTCATCTGCAAAGCAGTTTACACCATAGTGGTCAAACACATACTGTGCTTTTTGGAGCGCGTTGCCTTCCAACGTGAGCTGGGTTTCGGGCAGCTCTTCGTGGCAGCCGATGTCGGCCAGACTCAGCAGCTGCACCGTGGCGGGCAGCAGCGGGCGAATCTCATCGAGCTTGTGGGCATTATTAGATGCGAAGCAGAGGCGCATAAATCAAAAAGGAAGAATAGGAGAGGAGGCAGCTAAAAACCAAAAAACCGCGCTGACTTAGCGCGGTCATAAAAAACAAAAGTGCAATTCCATAACGGAAAATTAATTGTTCGTTACCTCAAATCTGCCCTGGTCGCCTACCGAAAAGCTAGCTTGAAGGTGTGCCAAGAACGCTGCACTGTAAGCTTGAGCGTGTTGGCCGTGGGTAGGGAAATTTCCGCATTGCCCACTGGTTGTTCGGCGAAATATGCGCTGGCTAGGGCTGTGTGGGGCGCGGCATGCGCCGTATTGGCCGCAAAAGAATAGCTGGGAACCATGCTACTGAGCGATACCGGCAAAGCTGCCTCCTGGGCAAGCTGGCTAGAGCCTAACTCGCTGACTGGCTGTTCGGGCTGAGTAGTAGGCTGCCAGCCTAAGTGTGGCACGCTAGCATTGGCTATAGCCGCCCCGACCAGCAGGCTTGCCGCTAGCCCAGCGCTACTAATCAGCAGCGCCACACTCACGCTCAGCCGGAAGCTCCAGCTCGAGAACCTGCGTAGTACGTAGAGTTGTTGCACAGATAAAACCGGCCGCTGGGGCAGTCGATAACCAAATATAGGCGAAAGCCCTCGTCCGCCAAGAAATTATCGGCAAAAGCCAAGTGTCAAGCCCCGAGGTTAGAAGGGTTTACTTGCGCGAGGCGTTGATTTTTCGGTAGCTAATTCGTACTTTTGCAGTCCCTTCCGCAAAATCGGCAGGGTTTACTAGGTAAAAAAGGCCCTCCGATATGAAAAAGGACACGCATCCCGAGTACCGCCAGGTAGTTTTCCAAGACACCTCGTCGGACTTCAAATTTTTGACCCGCTCCACGATGTCGTCCGGTGAGACGATTCAGTGGGAAGACGGCAACACCTACCCGGTGATTAAAATCGAAGTAAGCAGCGCTTCGCACCCCTTCTACACCGGCAAAAACATGTTCATTGACACGGCCGGCCGTGTGGAGAAATTCCGCACCCGCTATGCCAGCAAGGCTCAGAGCAGCGCAGGCAAAGAATAGCTTTTGCAAGAAGCTGTTAGCCCTTGGCTGCTAGCTTTTAGCTCTTTAAAACTCCTTTCGGTACCCCCGAAAGGAGTTTTTTTGTGCCCAGGCACGGCCAACTGGTTGTAATTTCGGGAAGGAATTTTAGTTAGTTACTAGCTAACAGCTACTAGCTAGCAGCTTATAAAAAACGATGCACGTTCTGCTCTTCGACGACCCGGCCATTCGGCCGCACCTGCTGCCCCTCACCTTCACGCGGCCGGTGGCGGCTTTGCGCTGCGGCATCCTGACTCTGGCCGAAAAGTGGCAGCGCCGCTTGTCTGCACCCACTGTGGGCTACCTCACGCAGCCGTATTTGCAGGCGAAGTTTCCGGTATGTGCCGATGGTGTGGTAACTGGCCCGGCGCTGGTCATCAACGGGGCCGTGTGCCCCGACGACCTACTGGTGCGCCAAGTGCAGGCCCTCACGCCCGGCCAGGGCCTCTACTGCGACGAGGTACTAGTGGCGGCCCACCTCGCCGATGCCGGCCAGGTAGCCGAGCTTATCCAGGATGGCTTGCGCGAGCAAGTGCAAGTGGCTGAGCCGGTTGTGCTGATTAATCGGCCTTGGCAGCTTTTCCTACGCAATGGCGTGGAGATTCGCCGCGATTTTGCCTTGCTCACAGAGGGTCGCACCTCGCAGCCAGTGGGCGACGCGCACACCATTGTGTATGCGCCGGAGAATATTTTTATTGAGGAAGGGGTGAAAATCCGCGCGGCCATTCTGAACGCAGAAAGCGGTCCTATTTACCTGGGCAAAAACTCGGAGGTGCAGGAAGGTGCCATCATCAAAGGCCCACTAGCCTTGTGTGAAGGCTCAGTAGTAAATGCCGGGGCCAAGCTGCGCGGCGACAATACCATTGGTCCCTTCTCAAAAATTGGCGGCGAAGTAGGTAATAGTATCTTGTTGGGCTACAGCAACAAAGGCCACGACGGTTACCTCGGCAACTCAGTCATTGGTGAATGGTGCAACTTGGGGGCCGACACCAATACCTCGAACCTCAAAAACAACTATGCCCCGGTGAAAGTGTGGAGCCACGCCGCCCGCCGCTTCGTGAACACCGGCCAAACCTTCTGCGGCCTGCTCATGGGCGACCACTCCAAGGCCGGCATAAATACCATGTTCAACACCGGTACGGTGGTGGGCGTGGGGGCCAATATCTTCGGAGCGGGCTTTCCACGCACCTTCATCCCGTCGTTTAGCTGGGGCGGCGCTTCGGGGTTTGAGACGTTCAAGCTCGATAAGTTTGCTGAGGTAGCCGAGCGCGTGATGAGTCGGCGCGGGCTGAGCTATGATGCGGTAGAACAAAGCATTGTAGCAGAGGTTTTTAAACAAACCACGGGCGATAGAGCTTGGGAGAAAAACAACCAGCTTTCGGGGAGCTAGCGAGAAATATGAAGTTTGCAGACGTTCCTAATCAAACTGAGCTAAAGCAGGTGCTGCGCCAATCGGTGCAGCGCGGACACGTAGCGCACGCCCAGCTTTTTCGCGGGGCCGAAGGCTCGGCCGCGCTCGCCTTGGCGCTGGCCTACGCGCAGTACCTCAACTGCGAGGAGCGCGCCGCCGATGCTGCCGATAGCTGCGGTCACTGCCCGACCTGCCTGAAAATCAACAAGCTGGCGCATCCCGACCTCAACTTCATTCTGCCTACCACGACCACCAAAGCCGTGCCCAAAGATGCCACCAGCGCCAAGTTTGCAGCCGAGTGGCGCACCTTTCTAGCCGAAGGTGTTTACCAGGGCTTTAATGACTGGATGCAGCACATCGGGGCCGAAAACAAGCAGGGCAGCATCTCGAAAGAGGAAGCTGGCTCACTGCTCAAGCTGGTGTCGCTCAAGGCATTTGAGGCGAAGTTTAAAATTGTTATTCTCTGGCTGCCCGAGCTGATGCACCCAGCCGCCGCCAACGCCGTGCTCAAGCTGCTTGAGGAGCCGCCGCCCGCTACCATTTTTCTGCTCGTCAGCAACGAGCCCGAGCGTCTGCTGCCCACCATCCTGAGCCGGGTGCAGCCGGTGGTGGTGCGGCCGTTTTCGGAAGATGATATTGCCGCTTACCTCACCGGTCACTACCATGTGCCCGAGGTAAAAGCCCGCCAAGTAGCCCAACTAGCCGAGGGCAACCTCGGGGCCGCCATCGCCAGCCGCGACCAGAGTGCCGACCACAACTACGCCGAATTCTTCATCAAATGGATGCGCAAGTGCTTTTCAGCCAAAATGGTAGATTTACTAGCCCTCGCCGACGAATTCCAAAAGATGGGCCGCGAAAACCAGAAGGAGCAGCTCAGCTTCTCGTTGGGGCTGCTGCGGAAAGTGTTGCTTTTCGGCATCGACCCGCAGATAGTGCCACACCTGCCCAGCGGCGAGCAGCAGTTTGTGCAGGGTTTCAGCAGGTTTGTGACACTGCGCAACGCCGACCAGCTCACTGAGGAGTTGAACACGGCTCACTATCACATCGAGCGCAACGCCAACCCGCGCATGGTGTTCGTAGATACTTCGTTGCGCCTGGGCCAGCAGCTACGTCGGGCGTAGCTGTACCGTAGACTCTGCGAGTCTGCGCGCCGACTGTTACTCGTGCGGACTCGCAGAGTCCACGGTACTTTTGTGCTATGCGCCGCCTCACTTGCCTTTTGCTAACTGTCAGCCTGAGCCTAGGCACCGTGCGGGCACAAGTAGTCGGCCCCGAGCCGATACCCGATACCGGCATCAATCAGAGACGGTTTATAGGCGTGGTGGCCGGCACGGCAGTGGTTTATGCCTTGACTACCTACTTCTTAGGTAAAACTTGGTACACCAAACGCGTGCCCTTTCATAGCTTCAACGACAACGGCGAGTGGCTGCAAATGGACAAGGTGGGTCACGCCACCACGTCTTACGCCATCAGTCGCGGCGAGTACGAGCTATTCCGCTGGAGCGGGGTCAATGAGCGGGCCTCGGTGCTCACGGGTGGCCTTATCGCACTGCTGTATCAGACTACCATCGAGGTGTTTGATGGCCGCTCCGAAGGCTGGGGCTTCTCGAAGGGCGACATGGCGGCCAACCTCACCGGCGTGGCCTTGTTTATGGGGCAGCAGTATGGATTTGGCGAGCAGAAAGCGAGCCTACGTTATGGTTGGCGGCAAAGCATTTACCCGTTTTATCGACCAAATTTGTTGGGTAAAGGCACTGGCACCCAGATGTTAAAAGACTACAACGGCCAGCAATACTGGCTGTCGTTCAACGTGGCATCGGTGCTGCCGGTGGGGCCGTCGTTTCCGCGCTGGCTCAACCTCGACCTTGGCTACAGCGCCAGCGGCATGACCGGCGGCCACGCCAACCCGCCCTACCTCGATGCTAATGGCCAGGAAGTGAAATTTAGGCGCTACCGGCAGTTTTACCTCTCGCCCGATATCACGCTGGCCCGCCTGCCCGGCGTGCGTGGCTGGGATGCGCAGCCGCTCATCAGCGCTGGGCAGTTTTTCAAAATCCCCGCGCCCTCCCTAGAGTACAATCCGGTGCATGGGCTGCGCGTCCATTCGCTATTACTACCTAAAGATTAAATGCATTATTTCCCGCAGGGTTTCGCAGGGTGAAGCGCAGGGGTTTCGCAGAGTATTTACCTCGCGAAACCCCGCGCCTCACCCTGCGAAACCCTGCGGGAAATAGCCTAATAATATGTCCACAACTCCCATTCGCCTCGCCACCCGCGCTTCACGCCTCGCTCTGTGGCAGACCGAGCACGTTGCCAGCCTGCTCAACCAAGCCGGCCTACCCACCGAAATAGTGCCCATGCAAACCGTCGGCGACCAAGTCCTCGACCGTTCGCTGGCTAAAATCGGGGCCAAAGGTGTGTTCACCGAAGAACTGGAAGCGAGCCTTCGCCACAACGATACACACTTGGCCATCCATTCGGCCAAAGACGTGCAGAGTACTATTCCGCCCGATTTGGAACTGCTGGCTTTCTTGGAGCGCGAGCGAGTCAACGACGTGGTTATTAGCTTTCAGGAGGATTTTGATATTGCCCGTCCTGGTATTATGCTGGGCACCAGCAGCACCCGCCGCAAGGCGCTGCTGCGCCGCTTTTACCCCGAGGCCAATACTGCGGAGGCTCGCGGCAACCTTCAGACTCGTCTGCGCAAGCTCGAAGAGGGCCAGTACGATGCCCTGGTGCTGGCCTACGCCGGTGTGCACCGCATGGGTTATGACAATCTCATTCGCCATTACCTGCCTACCGACCAGTTTGTGCCGCCTGTGGGCCAGGGCAGCATTGCGGTGGAGTGCTCACTTTTTCTGGATGAAGAGCTGAAAATCAAGATAAAGCAAGCACTCGACCACGCCGACACGCACCGCTGCCTGCTGGCCGAGCGCTCGTTTCTGCGCCGCATGGAAGGTGGGTGCAGCATTCCCTCGTTTGCCCTGGCTACGCTCACCGAAGCGGGTGCTATTCGCCTGCACGCCGGCATCGTCAGCCTCGGTGGCGAAGAATACGTTGACTTCACGCAGACCGCGCCTGCCGCGCAGGCCGAAGGGTTGGGGCTAGCTGTGGCTGAGCACGTACTGGGCCAAGGCGGCGAGGCTATTTTGGCCAGTATTCGCGAACAGCGGGGCGAGCTGTAAGGCATGTGCTGCCGTGATTTATTTTTGCATTCAAGTGGAATTTCACTGTTTTCCAATGGCTATTCGTTTGTCTCGCCTCTCGTTTCTGGTCGGTCTGCTACTGCTCAGCCTGACCGGCTGGGCTGTCAAAAGCCCACTGAAAAGTAAGAAAGATGAAGTAGTTACCATCAGTACCAGCTTGGGCGATATTCGGCTTATTCTATTCACCGATACGCCGTTGCACCGGGCCAATTTCCTGAAGAAAGCGAAGGATGGCTTTTACGATGGCACCACGTTTCACCGCGTCATTCCGCAGTTTATGGTGCAGGGCGGCGATACCAATTCCAAAGACAGCGACCCCAACAACGATGGCCAAGGCCAGCCCAACGAACCTACTATCCCGGCTGAGTTAGCGGCTGGCCACAAGCACGACTACGGCGCCCTGGCCGCTGCCCGCCAGGGCGACTTTGTAAACCCGCAGCGCGCCAGTAGCAGTACGCAATTCTACTTGGTTGAAAATCACCAGGGGGTGCACTTCCTCGATGGACAGTACACCGTGTTTGGGCAAGTTATTCAAGGTCAAGAAGTAATCGATAAAATAGCTATGCTGCCCAAAGACGCTCGCGACCGCCCCCTCACGGACCTGAAAATGACCATGAAGGTGGAGAAGCTCAAGAAGAAGAAAATCACGCAGCTCTACGGCTACAAATACTAAGGAAACGGGCCGAGCCGCTGCGCTACTGCAATAGGTAGAGTGGCGGCTCGGCTCTTTTTCGCTCCGCGCTATGAAAATTCTGTTGACTGGCTCCAACGGCCTACTAGGTCAGAAGCTTGTTGAGCTATTGCGCCAACAACCTAACGTATCCTTAGTAGCTACGGCGCGTGGTATCAATCGCTTAGTTGGCTTGTACTCCGATTTGCACTTCGTACCGCTCGATGTAACCGATGCCGTTCAAGTGCGCCAGGTGCTGACCCAGGAGCAACCCACGCACCTCATTCACACGGCCGCCATGACCCAGGTCGATGAGTGCGAGCTAAATCAAGCCGCATGTTGGGCGCAAAATGTGACATCAGTTGAGTACCTGGCCACCGTCTGCGCCGAGTTGGATATTCACCTCACGCATCTTAGTACCGACTTCATTTTCAACGGCAAAGAAGGCCCACTGGCCGAAGATGCCGTGCCTGACCCCATCAGCCACTACGGGGCGAGCAAGCTAGCGGCCGAGCGCGTGGTGCAGGCCACGCCGGGCCTGCGCTGGGCTATCGCCCGCACAGTATTGGTGTACGGCATCTTGCACGGCGGCGGGCGCAGCAACATTGTGCTGTGGGTGCGCGACTCGCTACGCAAAAATCAAAAAATCAAGGTAGTAACCGACCAATGGCGTACGCCCACACTGGCCGAAGACTTGGCCCTGGGCTGCTGGCTGCTGGCGCAGCACTCGGTACAGGGTATTTATCATATCAGTGGGCGTGAATTACTTACGCCTTTTGATATGGCTGAGCAGGTGGCCGATTTCTTTGACCTTGATAAAAGCTTGCTGGAGCGCGTCGACAGCTCAACATTCACGCAGCCCGCCCGGCGGCCGCCGCGCACAGGCTTTATCATTGCCAAAGCCGAGCGCGAATTGGGCTACCAGCCCCACTCTTTTGCCGAGGGCATCGCCCTGCTAGCCCGGCAGACAGAGTAGCTGCACGACTTTTATAGACTTATCTGCATGAAAAAACCCGCTGGCAAAACCAGCGGGTTTTTTAGAATATAAACCTTCCGCTTTTTAATAAATGGACACCTGATACTGGACGTTGAATAGACACCATAATGGCAAGTAGCTGCTATGCAGATGCTTGCAGAGAATAGCTATGCTAGTCGTAGCTCAGAGTTGGGAGGACCAGAAGCCTACCAGTAGGCCCCCAACCAGTAGGGCAGTGCGCTGGCGCAGGGCAGCCTCGCCCAAGGCGCGCGGCACCAGCCGTCCGTCGGGTGTCATAAAATCTCGCTCGGCCGACAAGTAAGAAAAGTCTTCAGCTAAAGCACCTGCGGGCGAAACAGCTTGGTTAAAACAGTAGGTAGTAGTCATGGCCATAGCAACAGTATCGAAGTAAGGAAACTAGGGTGTCTAGTAGCCCAGTTCTGAATTCTGTTACAATGTTAGCGGAGCTTATAAGCTAGGGAAAGGACAAACCTGTGTTTTTTACGACATCGTACATTCATGATGTTTGTGACCATAAAGGCCTAATAAACCAAGTATAATTGAAAATAATAAGCTGAGCATTAAAAAAAAAATCGATTCAAAATATTGAAAATAAGCACATTGTATAAAAGGTTGATATTGTGCCTATCTAGTGTTTTTGCTAAAAAAGTGCGAAAACGAGACAATGAGATAGCCGAAAATAACGCGGCTTGCCGCTCTTTTCTTTCAAAAAACAGGGATTATCGAGCAGCTAGCGCTCGCGCCAGCCGCTGCAAGGCTAGCAGCGTGAGGAGCAAGCCGCCCCCGGCGCTGGCTAATAGCCACCAGGCACCTGGCTCCTGGCGCAGCATACTAAGTAGGTTTCCCCAGCTGGAAACATCGGGCGGCCGGCCCACTCCCAGAAAAGCAAGGGTGCTTTCGAGCCCGATAAGTCCGGCCAGACTAAGGGGCACAGTAGCTTGCAGCGGGCGGCATGCGTGGGGCAGGGCGTGGTGTAGCCATATCCGGCTGGTGGGCAGGCCCGCGGCCCGCGCTGCTTCCACAAAGGGTAGCTCGCGCACTTGCAGCATGCGGGCGCGCACTTGCCGGGCAGGCTCGGGCCAAGCCACTACCACCAGTAAAACAAGTAGTTGCATGGTCGAGAGCGGCGGCCCAGCGGCTAGCGTAAGAACCAGCACCAGCCGGGGCACGGCCCCCAGCAGCGTAAGTGTCGCTTGAAAAAGACTATCGAGAGGCAGCGGCCAGGTAGCTCGCCCCAGCCACGGCCAGCGCGGCGCAGCCCACCAGGCTAGTGCCGCCAGCGCCAGTAGCAGGCCCACCAAGCGCGGGCCGCCGGGCAGCGCTGCCAGCCACCACACCGCCGCCAGCCCCAGCAGCCAAGCTCCGAGTGGTAGTTGCCAGCCTCGGTTGCCCCAATAGCCGGCGCTGCCGCCTGCCAATGCCCCCAGCACCGCTGAAAGCACCGTAGCCGGCAAGCTGAGCATTATCAACTGCTGGGCTCCGAATAGTAGCTCGGTCAGCACATCGCGGCCGCGGGGGTCGGTGCCCAGCCAGTGCGATGTGGCCCAAGTGGGCGGCTCGGCTGCGTGGAGCAGGTCGGGCACACCTGGAGCAAAGGGCAGCGGCAGCCAGGGAGCCAGTAGGCCCAGCACCCCCACCGCCAGCAGCCAACCGATGGCCAGCGTAGTAAGCCCCGAAAAAGGGAAGCGGCGTGGCTTACTCATGAGGCAAGGCGGATGCGCGGGTCGGCTAACGCATAAAGCACGTCGGCCAGCGCCAGACACAATAGGCGCATGGTTGCCGTGATGAGCACGCCAGCCACTACCAATGGGTAGTCGTGGGCAGCAGCAGCATCGGCGAGCAGGCGGCCCATGCCGGGCAGGGAAAACACGGTTTCGACTAGCACCGCCCCAGCTAATAAGCTGGGTAGCAGGCCCGCAAAGGAAGTAAGCAGCGGCAGTAGCGCATTGGGCAGTGCGTGGCGGCGTAGCAAGGCGGCGCTGGATAGTCCCTTGGCACGGGCGGTGGTGGCGTAGTCGGTGCGTAGCTCGTGGCGTAGCGCGGCGGCCAGCGGCAACGTGAACTCGGGCAGAACCGCTAACACCAGCGTCAACACTGGCATAATGAGCTGGAGCGCCAGCGTGCCAAACTCTAGGCTGTCAGGGCTTTCGCCCAGCGAATACGCGGGTAAAAGATTGAGCGCGTCAGGGTTGGCGAAGAGAAATAACAACCCCAACGCTAGCATAAATACCGGGATGCCCTGCAAGCTGGTAAGCAGCAATTGCAGGCCAGCTCGCCAGCCAGTGAGAGTTTCTTGGGAGCCACTCGCCAGCGCTAGCGCCAGGGCCACGGCTCCCAGGGTGGCTAGGATAGCAGCCAAGCCCGCCAAGGGCAGAGTATATACCAAGGCATTGCGCAGCCGAGGGCCAATGGGCTGCCCATCGCGGTACGACAAGCCCAACTGGCCGTGCAGCAGCCCGGCCAGCCAGTGGTGGTATTGGTTGTGGGTGCCATGCCAGCGCCAAGTGGCCGAGTCGCGACTGGTGCGCGTGACGTAAAAAATGGGCTCATTAAGGCCTAAGCGCTGTTGCAGCGCTTGCCGGGAAGTTTGCTGGTCGGCCGGAATTTCGGTAGTGGCGCGCGACTGCAAATCACCGTCTTCTTTCAGCATGTTTTCTTCCATTGCCGCCATCATGCCCCGGCTCAGAATGAATACCAGCGAGGCCGTAACCCAAGCGGCCAGCCCCGCACGCCCGATTTGTAGCAGTAGCCAGCGCCTCATGCTTCCAGCGGTTTATTTGCTGACAGCCAACGCGCTGTCTGCGGCAGCCCAGCTCACCGAAGCCGCATTGTAGCCCGGTTTCAGCCCCGAAGGATACAGGTTTTTGATATCCCGGCAGGTAGCCATGCGGTAGGGGAGAAAGAAAAGCGGCATCAGTGGCATCTGTTGCTGCATCACTGCCTGAAACTGCCGCAGCAGGCGGCGCTTTTGCGCCGTAGGCCCGGCAATGGTAATGGCGTCGATGAGCTTGTCGGTAGCGCGGGTGCCAAACTTCGTGAAATTACCTTCTGAACGGGTGCGCGAATGCAGCAGGGGCGCGAAGTTGTAGGCAAATGGATTGCCGCTCAGCTTACGTACATAGATGTCAAAGTCGCCCTCATGGAGCGCAGTCGTGAATGCCGACCCTTCGGTGGGCAGCAACTCGACCGGAATAGTTAGCTTGGCTGCCGCTGCTTTAAACTGAAGCGCGACGGTCTCAAAAGTTGCATCGCCGGTGCGGTACCGAAGCTTGAGTGCCAACCGCTCGGGGCGGTGGGTGGCGTTGGCCCGTACCCAGCCAGCAGCTTGGCGCACCCACCCAGCCTGCTGAAGCAGGGCGAGTGCCTGCTGGGGGCTGTAAGCTGGCAGGGGCAGGCTGTCGTTGTAGTAGCGTTTATCACTGGGGTTTACCAGACCCACCGTGCGCAGCCCTTGGCCCAGCTGGGTAGCCTGTAGCAGGCGCACCGGGTCAAAGAGACGGCTCAGCGCTTGGCGCGTCAGCGCATCGTGTAAGATTGTCCGGCTGGTATTGAAGCCCACCGTTACCATCTCGTACGAAGTGGTAGCGTAAAATGCTAGTTCCTGCTGAGCTGTAGCAGAGGATTTGAGCCGCTGAAACTCCTGGGCTGATAGCTGCGGCAGCACATCCAGCTCGTGGCGCCGCAGGGCCAAACCAGCAGTTGTCTCGTCCGGAATGATGAGAAAACCCAGCTTGGGCGCCCGCGCCTGCAACACAAACGGTGCAGGCCGCAAGGTATCGGCCCACCAGTGTGTTTTACGCTTGAACAGCAGGAAGTGGTCGATTTCCCACGCTGCCAAGCGATATGGCCCACAGCCAGGCAGCCGCTCGGGGTGGTGGCTGGGGTCGGTGTGCTGGTAGCGCAAGGACAAGACCTTGAGCGCAGTATCGGTCTCAGGCAAACTTGTGAGCTTGGTCAGCTTGCTGAGCGAGTAGCTCCGCAGCGTGTGCTCAGGGTCGAGGGCTACTTCGGGTAGTACCGGAAAATCACCCGTTTCGTAGCTGGACTCTGGAGCTTGCCCTCGGCAAACCAGCGTAAATCGCCGGGGATTGGCCGCATCTAGCCGAATAGCACGGATAAAGCCCAACTGCGCCCGTACGCGCTCGTTGGGCAGCCCTGGGCACTGATACAGCTTTAGGCTGAAGGCAACATCCGTGGCTAATACCGGCTGGCCATTGTCCCAGGTAGCCTCCGGGCGCAGCTCGTAGCGCAATTCAGTGAGTGAATCGCCTACGAGCTGCACGGTAGGTAAAGAATCGGCGAGCGCTGGTACGTGGGTACCCGTCGAAAAATCTAGTTGCAGCAAGCTGCAATGGAGTAGACTCAGCGCGTCGACCGCATTTTGATTGGGCTGGACCAGTGGTGATAAGTTTTCGGGGTCACGCGCCCAGCGAATTCTAATAACACTGTTTCTCTGGTGCTTATCCAGCGATGAGCATGCACTACTGCCAATAGCTAGCAGAAGACCAACCCAAAAGTACTTCATTTAACTAGCGGCTTAAAAAGTCAATACCGGCAAGTTAGCGAAGCCGCGGAGCTTGGGTAGGCTAGTCGTGGTCCCAGCCAGTGCTGCCGATAGACGGCTCGGGGGCAGTAGAGCCAGTGTAGTCGTGGTCCCAGCCAGTGCTGCCGATGGCCGAGTTAGTGGTTGAGCCAGTGCCAGTGTAGTCGTGGTCCCAGCCGGTGCTGCCGATAGCAGACGAGCTAGTGTAGTCGTGGTCCCAGCCAGTGCTGCCAATAGCATTAGAAGGTGTTCCGGTCAGGGTAGCAATTTGCAGCAGAGCAAGGACGAGCAAGTCAAACATGATAGAAGAGGGGGGGAGTGATTGGTGGAGTGATTAAGTGATACAAAATTCTCCTCCCGCCAAGGGCCTGCAAAGGACAATGTCCTCGTAAATAGGACATGAAAAATTGTTATAATTTATGTGATTATTACTAGCAAAATTATACAATAAATCCCCCATATAGGCCAATAAGCCAATTTTTATCTATCCATATTCTGCAATAAAAAGAGGAAATTGTGACATCGCTTCGTCAAAAAAAAGCTCACCAGTCCACTTTACAAAGGTTTGGCCTAGCCCAGAAAAAAAAAAGGACAAACTGATTGTTTTTTTATGTGCTATTTTTAGCTCTCGTATGGGCGTGCATCCCAGTTTTAACGCTACCAGGGCACTTTTCCGATGAAAGAAATTGCGAGTTTGGCCCGAATTGTGACATTGCGCCGCCTCAGAAATGAGCCTTTGCTTGACCTGGATGCTCGACAGCAAGGCAAAGAGACGCAGCTAGCTACCATTCTTGCATCCGATGCGCATATCACTGGTGCTCAGGCGGCTAAGCAGATATATGGCAAGAGTTCGGAAGCTAGTCAGACAGCTTTTTTGCGCCTGCGGGCCAGAGTACAGGATAAGCTGCTAAACCACCTGTTTTTTCTGGACCACTCCGATGCTCGCTTGTTTGTAGCGCGGCGCTATGAGCTGGAATGCCTTGATTTGCTGCACAAGGTAACAATTCTGTACTTAGAAGGCGAATATAAATTGAGTGAGCGCCTGCTGAGGCGCTGCCTGCGGGAGGCCGAAAAGGGAGAATTTACCAAATACGCCGAGCAAGCCTGCCAACGCCTCAGTACTTTGTATGCCGAGCAACGGCAGCTGCACAAGTACAATACGCATAGTAAAAAGCTGGATAAGCTGCGACAGCTCCTTGTGTATGAGCAAGAAGCCGAGCGTATATATACCGAGGTGAGCCTGACAATGGCACGAGCCGTGACCATGCGCCGCGTCTTGCTGCCTAAAATGCCCGCCTACATTGCAAAAGTCGAAAAATTGCACCAACAGGCAGGCACTTTTGCTACCTATCTGGCTCTTTATCGCCTACGAGTGCTGCACGCCGAGCTAACGGGCCACTACGATGAGGTTATCCGCTACACTACAGCGGCTACGCGGCTGCTACAGCAGGGCAAGCTCAATGCGCGGCGTTTCGACCAGCGCTTCAACCAGTTTATGAGTGTGTATGCGCACTTGCGCAGCAGGCAATACAAAAACGGTCTTAAGCTGGCCGAGGAATTCGCTGCCGATTTGCACCCGACTTCTAACAACTGGTTTTATTTCTACGAGCATTATTTGCTGCTGGCGTTGCATGCTGGAGAGTACGACCACGCGCTACGCCTATTGCACGTAGCGCACAAAAATCCATCGTTTCCGAAGCAGCGCCCCACGGCCCAGGAGCGCTGGCAGCTGCTGCAAGCCTACGTGGAGTTTGTGCAACCTGAGGAAACGCTACCCTCGCGCCGTCGCAACCAAGTGGCTACTTCGGCGCTGCTGGTAGTGCCCGAGTTTACGCGCGATAAGCGTGGGTACAACGTCGCTATCCTGGTGTTTCAGCTGCTGCACTACTTGCGCCAGCGGGAGCTAGAGCCGGTGCTTTCGCGGCTTGAGCGCCTGCGCAAATACCAGCAGCGACACTTGCGCGATGCGGCTACGCTGCGCAGTCGCACGCTGCTGCGCTTGCTCATGCTGCTACCCGAAGCCGAATTTGACCCTGAAGTACTGGCCAAACGGGGCCAAGCCAGGCTGGCACAGCTCAGCCAGGCCCCGATGGTGGGCGATGCCGATGCCGAAGTAGAAATCCTCCCCTACGAGCGGCTTTGGGAATTGACGCTTAGCATTCTGCGCGCAGGCAAGCCACAGTAAGCGAGCCGCTAGTAGCTTACTAGCTGAAGTGTATTTGCTGGCTACGGTACTACTACCACCTCTTGCGTAGCGCAGTGGCTGGCCGCGCAACTGCCGGGGCCGTAACCGCGCAAGCTCAGGCGCACCTGGTAGTGGCCAGCCTTGCGGAAGGTGTGCTCGATACGCTTGCCCTGCTGCGTGAGGCCATCGCGAAAGTCCCAGATGTAGAGCACATTCTGGCAAGTAGGCAGGCCCGAGTCAAGGGCATCGAAGGCGAAGGCCTGGCCGACGTGAATGGTAGTGCTGGGGAGGTTGAAATTGATAACCGGCTGGTCGAGCAAGTCCACCGTGAAAGTTTTTTCGGCCTCGCGCACCTCGCCGGTAGCCGGAATTAGTACGTCGAGCACCACTTGGTAGCGAGCGCGGCGCTTATAGCAGTGGCTGATGGTGAGGCCCGTGACCGTGGTGCTGTCGCCCATGCGCCAGCGGTACACCATAGGGCCAATGGCGGGGTCCACTGAGCGACTCGCATCAAAATCGACGCACATCTGAGGCAGGATGGGCGGCCCGCAGTCGGCACCAGCATCTTGTGCGTGTGCCGCCCGCGAGGCGAGCACGCCGCCTATCAACGTCGAAACAATTACTACCGTGCGTAATACGCTCATAAACAAAGGCAAGCTAAGACAGGCCAGGCAATCGGCCGCAACTCGGCCGGCAAAGTAAGCACACAACCGTAGCGCTTATAGGCGATTGAGGCGCTGGAGTACGTTACGCAGGTAAGTTTGCCCCACCGGAATGTACTTATCTCTGATTAGCAAAGAATTGTCTTCCAGAGCCTGAATGCAGTTGATATTGGCAATAAAGGAGCGGTGCACGCGCACAAACTGGGTGGGCGGAAATTTTTCCTCAATGGCTCGCATCGTACTGTACACGATGAGCTTGCTCTGGGTCGTGACGATGTGTACGTAGTCGCCAAGGGCCTCCACGTACTGCACCTCCCGAAAATCGACTCGCACCAGCTTGGTATCCATTTTCACGAACGTGAAATCGGGCTCGGTGGTGGGCGACGTTAGGTCGGCTGTGTCGGCTTCGGCGGCCCGCTCAGCGCTGATTATTTCCAGCACTTTTTGGGCAGCTTGCAAAAAGCGCGGGTACGACAAGGGCTTGAGCAGGTAATCAGCTACCGCAAACTCGAAGGCCTGCACCGCGTAATTGTCGCTGCTAGTAATAAGCACCACTTGCGGCAGCTCTATTTGCATTCGTAGCAGGTCGATGCCCGACATCATGGGCATTTCGACATCCAGAAATAGTACATCAATGGGCTGCGTCTGGGTGCGCAGTAGCTCGGCGGCCTCCACTGCGCTGGTACACGAGCCCACCGCTTGCAAAAAAGGCGTATTAGCAATGCAGTTTAATACAATCTGTACCGACAGTGGGTCGTCGTCGACGACCAGACAGCGCAGGGGAACAGTGGGAACGACGGGTTCGGAAGAGGGAATAGTCATAGTAGAACTAGATTTCATAATAGCTATTTGTTAGGCGTAGTAAATTGTATAAAAGTAATGAGAATAACCTAAATAAGCCAAAATAACAGGACGGATAAAAGAAAGAAAAATAGGTCTGCTATACGCGATTTAAAGGTAATTGGATTGTCAGCCCCGTTCCTGAAGCAAAGGGTATAATTGCCCTAATTGTTGGCGAATGGCTTCAAGCAATGGTTCGCAGTGGGCGCAGTCTTGGCGGCGGGCACAGCGCTCCAACTCATCGAGCTGGGTGTGCAGCACCGGCACGCCAAAGTAGGCCACCTGACCCTTGAGCTTGTGCGACACCTGGGCCACTTTTTCGACATCCTGCGGGAAGGCAGCGGCCAGTAGCTCTTCCAACGGCGGCGCTTCGTTGAGAAACGTATTAACAATTTGTTTTATAAAGGAATCGTTGCCGCCAGCCAGGTCTTCGAGCAGCTGCCAGTCGGGCCGGAGCACGGCAGGCGGGGCCGGCTGGGGCTCGGGCATTGGCTCATTGGCCGGGGTATTTACAGTGGCTGCCGTGGAGCGGCCCGTGAAATAAGCCAGGCGGGCATGCAGCATGGCCGGCTCGAAAGGCTTGGCCAGGGTGTCGTTCATGCCAGCGGCCAGGGCCAGGCCCCGGTCTTCGGGCAGCACCGAAGCAGTGAGGCCGATGATGGGCAACTGCTTGGCATCGGGGAAAAACTCGCGCAGGGCGCGGGTGGCGGCATAGCCGTCGAGCTCAGGCATCTGCACATCCATGAGCACGGCGTCGAAGGGCTCGGTGGCTTGCGTAGCCTGCTCTACGGCTAGGCGGCCGTTGGCCGCGATGACAACTTGTATATTCCAGTTTTCCAGCGTTTTGCGGGCTACCAGCTGGTTTAGCTCGTTGTCTTCGGCTACCAGCACGCGCAGGGCTGGCTCGAAGGCAGGCAGTGGGCCGGTGTGTAACTCGGGCTGCGCCTGGGTGGCATCGGCGATGGGGAAGGTTAGCTCAAAAAAGAACTCCGAACCCACGCCTTCGTCGCTGGTCACCCCGAGCCAGCCGCCGTGCAGCTGCACCAGGTTGCGAGCAATACTGAGGCCCAGGCCCGTGCCGCCAAACTCGCGGGTGGTGCTGGCATTGGCCTGCGAAAAGTCTTCAAAAATAGCCGCCAGCTTATCGGCCGGAATCCCAATACCCGAGTCGCGCACCGCAAAGCGCAGCACTACGTGCTCAGCATCGGGTAGCGCAGTTTCGGCCAGGCCTACGCGCACCAGCACGCCACCTTTGCGCGTGAATTTTAACGCATTGCTGACCAGGTTGACTAATACCTGCTGCAAGCGGGTGGGGTCGCCAAGTACGGCAACGGGCACCGTGGGCGCTACATCCACGCGCAGCAGCAGGCCCTTGCTGTCGGCCGCGTAGCGGAACATGGTGCTGAGACGGCGCACAGCATCGGGCAGGCGGAACGGAATCTGCTCCAGCGTCAGCTTGCCCGCTTCCATCTTCGACGAGTCGAGGATGTCGTTGAGAATCACCAACAAATTCTGCGACGACGAGCCGATGGCCGTGAGGTACTCGGCCTGCTCACGGGTGGGCTGAGTGTTTTGGAGCAGGTTGGTGAGGCCGATAACCGCATTCATCGGCGTGCGAATTTCGTGGCTCATGTTGGCCAGAAACTGCGCCTTGGCCCGGCGAGAGGCTTCGGCCGCATCGCGAGCCACCATCAGGTCGCCGTTCATCAGCTCGATGTCGGCGTTTTTCTGGCGCAGCTCGTTGGTGCGCTGGCGCACTGTTATTTCCAGCTGGGCACGCTGGGCGCGCAGCAGGCGCTCGCGCCCCCGCACCAAGGCCAGCGTGCTACCTATTATTAGCAGCACTCCCAGGGCCAGCACCCAGCCATGCTGCCACCACGGCGCGGCCACACTAAAAGAGGCGCGAACCACTTGGCTCCAGGGCGTAACAGTAGGGCTGACGTAGCGGCTCCGCACCTCCAGCTCATATTGCCCCGCCCCCAGGCCCGGAAACTGCGCCTCGCCGGCCGGGCTGGGCCGGCTCCATTTATCCGAAAGGCCGCGCAGGCGGTATTGGTATAGCAAAGGCGCATCGCCCGACGCCAGGCTCAAGCCCTGAAACGTGAAGCTGACCAGCTGCTGCCCGGCTGGCAGGTTACCCACGGCCGAAGGCAAGCGGCTTTCACCATCTACTTCGGCCCCGGTCAGGGCCAGGCTAGGGACAGGCGCTACCTGCGTGGTCCAGGCTAGCAGCGCCTGCCAGTCGAGGCCCAATAAGCCATTCTGCGTGGCGACCCATGCGGTGCGGTGCGGGCCATTTGACACGGCCGCTGCGGGCAGGAAGTTGCGGGCCAGTAGCCGAATGGGCCGCACAGTACGCTGCCGGGCATCGAGCAGGGCTAGCGCCTGCGGGTGCACCAGCAGCAACTGCGCCCCCACCGGCACGATAGCCGAGATATAGTCGTCGGGCAAACCCACGGTGGCCGCCCCCAGGTGCTGCCAATGGGTAGTGCCTGCCGGGCAATAATACAAGCCTTGCCCCTCGGTACCAATCCAGATAGTGCCCTCGGTATCTTCGGCCAGTGCATTGGCTGGTAGGCCGCTATCGTGGCGGAAGTGTGCAAAGCGCCGGCTATCGGGCTGCCACACAGCCAAGCCCGTGCCATGAGTAGCCACCCACACTCGGCCGGTATGGTCGGCCAGCAGCGCATAAATCTGGTTGTGCAGTAGGCCATTGGCCGTGGTGTAGTGTACGGCGGGCAGCTGCCCTGCGCCGGGCGCCGACAAGGGCAGGTAGTAAATGCCATCGGCCACGGTGCCCACCCACAGGCCTGAGGTAGGGGAGTAGGCGATGGCCGTCACGTCGAGGTCGGTGGGTAGGCCCGGCACGCGGGTGGCTGTCGCCTCCGGCTTCGCGACTACCCATAGCCCGCCGTGCGCCACCCCTTGCCAGGTGCCACCGCCCAGCTCGGCTGGCCGGGGCAATAGCGTACGCACCGGGCCGGGCAGCGTGCTCGCGGTGCCGGCATTGGGCAGATTGGCCGCTAGGTTATACAGGGTGAAAGCCTGTGTGCCGGCTGTACCCCACACTGAGGTGGTTCCAGCCGGAGCCGTTAGCGATACCCCAGCCGTGGCGTAGTTGGCTGGTTGCGGTATCAGCTGGGCAAACCGGTCGCTGTGTCGCAACAGGCCCTGGCCAGCTGTGCCGAGCCAAGCGTTGCCATCGTGGTCTTCGAGCAGGCAGATGGGTACGACATCGTCGGAAAGATGCAGGGGGTAGCGGCGCAGGTAAGCGCGCAGGCGGGCTGTGTCGGGCGCGGGCGGGCCGGTAGCAGGCACCTGCCAGCCCACTGGTAGTTTGGCCGTGGCAGGCAAGGCCTTAAACGCCACCCCCGGAGCCGGCCGTAGCGAGCGCCCACCATGGTAGTGCGCTACCCACAAGCGGCCGGTGCCGGGTTCTTCCCACAAACCGGTTACGAAGTCTTCAGCCAGCCCATCGTGAGTAGTGAAGGTCACGAAGCGGGTGCCATCGTAGCGCATCAAGCCTTCGCCCGTGCCTAGCCAGAGGTAGCCTTGCCGGTCTTGCAGCAGGCAGTAGATAAAGGGCTGGCTCAGGCCATCGGCCGGACCAAACGACCGCACGAACGCTCGCGGAGCAGGCAGCGGAGTTGCCCCTGCCGGGCGGGCGGCCAGCAGTAGTAGCCCGAGCGCAACCCAACAATAAGTAATAAAACGTGATACAAACACAGCAATAAAGCACCCCCTGGATAAAGGCTGGCCAGTGGCCAGCGTTGGGCTAGGTGTGCAAGTTAGTGAGGTGCTTGCGCGTGGGTGAATGGGTTAAGATTAGCTGGGCTTTTTACTCGGTTAAACCCGGATAATTGTGGGTGAACGACTGATTAGTTGCCTGCTAGTACTTTGATTTCGATAGGCTGGCTAGCTTCCGTAAGCGAGGCTACGGGCTGGCTTGCCGTGCTGAGGCGTGTGCGCGAAATACCGTGGCTGGTCAGGTACGTCAGCACGGCTTCGGCGCGCTGCTGGCGCAGCGCAGCGCTGGCCGAGGCGTCGGCGGGGCTGCTCAGCTCGAGGCGCAAAGAGGGCTGCTCGGCTAAGAACTGCTGTAGGCGCACCAGCTCGGGGGCGCTTTCGGGGCGCAGCTCTGCTTGGGCTGGCTCAAAGAAGATATTGCGTAGCCCCACCGTAGCGCCGGGCACGGTCCGGTTCAGCAATACATCCTGCTGAATCTCGGCATAGGGTGCATTAGCAGGTAAGTTAAAGTTTTCAGAATGCGGCAAATAGCCTGCCTGCCGCACCGAAATACCGTAGTTCATACCCGAGGGCAGGCTAACAAGGTAGCGCCCGGTAGTAGCATTGGCCTGGTAGGTAGCTACCACAATATTTTTCTGATTATCAACCACCTCAATCGTAGCGCCCAGGGGCTTGCGGCTTACCGCATCGGTAATGAGGCCTTTCAGAATAGTGACTTGGGCCGTGGTAGCGGCTACGGGCGTGGCCGCTGGCTTAGGAGCCGCTACTAGCACTGGCGTAGCTGGGGCCGCCGGAGCTTTGACGGCCGGAATTTTAGCAATGGCACCTTTCTTGGCGACAACTTTCGTGGGGACTTTGGCCGGAGTAGCGGGGCGTTTAGTGGGCGCAGCCGCTTTGGCCACTACTGGCTCAGGCCCCAGGAACGTAACGCGGTAAACGTCTTTGCCTCCTAGTCCGCCCGGCTGGTCTGACGAATAGTAGCCATGTTGGCCCGAGGCGCCCATCACGAAATAAACGTCGTCGTCGGGGGTATTGATTGGCCAGCCCAGATTTTCGGGCTCGCTCCACTGTCCCTTCTCGTTGCGGGTCGATTTAAAAATATCGTACCCACCTATCGAGTTGTGGCCCTTAGACGAAAAATAGAGCGTTTTGCCATCGGGGTGCATAAAAACGCCTTCCTCGTCGTAGGGCGAGTTGATGACCGTGCCCAGGTTTTCGGCCGGGGCGCGGACATCCAGTTCCAGGCGATATATATCGCGCCCACCCCGCCCGCCCGGCCGGTCGCTCACGAAGTACAGATACTTGCCATCGGGTGAATAGCAGGCCGACGACTCATGGAACTTGGTGTTGATGCGTGCCCCCAAATTTTTGGGCTTGCTCCAGGCGTTGCCCAGCATGTTGGATTCGTATATATCGCCCTCATTTTCTTCTATATACACCAGCAGGTGCTGACCATCGGCCGACAGGCCCACGGTGGCATCGTGGCTGGCTGTATTTACGGGGGCACCTAGGTTGCGGGCGGGGCTCCAGGCGGTGCCATTCCAGTCACTCTGGTAAATATCTTCGAGCATGCCATCGCCCTCGCTGTCGAGTTGCCCGCCCGTCGAGCCCGAGCGGCGCGAAGTCAACAGCATCACCGACTCGTCGGCCGAGATGAGCGGCGCGTAGTCCGACATGGGCGAGTTGATAGCTGGGCCGGCGTTTTCGAGCAGCACCCGCACGGGGTGGGCTTGCATCTCTTGCCCACGGTGGCACTCGCGCACGCGCTGGGCCAAGTCGTCGGTAGTCACGGCTACATCGTCGCTGGTGGCATCGGCGGCCACGGGGCGCGCTTGCTCATATTCTTTGATGGCGGCTTCCCACTGGCCGTTCAGGTGCAGGGCGCGGGCCAGTAGATAGTGCAGGCGAGGCTCCGCTTTGGCGTCGAGCTGCTGCGACTTTTGCAGGTAAGCCAGCGCGGCCTGCTTCGTGGAGGAGTGCAAGTAGCACTCCCCGATTTTGGCATTAAGCAGGGCATTGCTCGGATTGAATTTTTGCGCCCGCAGGTAGTGTGGTAGTGCAGCTCCGAACCGAGCCGGGTCGGCCCCCATCTCGTTGTCGCCGAGGGTCAGCTCATGCTGAGCCAACTTCAACCCATCCTTATCAATATTGAAGTGCTCTTTGGTGAACGGTACATTCTGTGCATGTGCCAGTGAAGCACCAAACAAAGAAAACCCAACAAACAGGGGTAAAGAACGGGTAAGGAAAGACATAGCGTAATAAAGTAGACTATACAGAAATAAGCTTAAGAGAAGCAAGCTGCCCAACTGCCCGCACCGATGTGCAAAGGGCCGGATGGAGGCCTAAATATATTCTTTATTATTGTACAATGGCAAGAAATTTATTACTCACTAGCTCATTGTCAGCCTAAAGATAAAACGAAAAAAATACAAAACAGAAGATAATTTTTTGCCCAGTATCCTAAGCTGAATATGGGCTTAGCTACGTCAGCCAAATTGTAGTGGAGGAAGCATGCCTAGTTGCTTCAGCCAATGATGGTGCTGGCTGGGTATATTTTCCCATCGGCGGTTCGCAGGGCCTATTGCTGCCCTGAACCTTTTGCTGGGGTTGCTGCTTAATGGATGGCGACGCGGCCCAGGGTGTATTTTTGTAAAAAATCTGGCGGCTGGGCCGCGCTTTTTACTTCTTATTCTTACAGTTATGGCTGTTTACCCCGAATACATGGTAGCCCCCATCCGCCAAGACCTGGTGGAGGCTGGCTTCGAGCAACTGATGTCGCCCCAGGATGTGGATGCGGCCCTCGCCGACAAGGAAGGCACCGTGCTGGTGGCCGTAAACTCGGTGTGTGGCTGTGCAGCCGGCAAGGCGCGCCCCGCTCTCAAGCTGGCCCTGGCCAGCGCCGACAAAAAGCCCACTAAATTGGTTACTGTCTTCGCGGGCATGGAAACCGAAGCCGTGGCCAAGATGCGCGAGCACCTGCTGCCCTATCCGCCCTCGTCGCCTTGCATCGGCCTTTTCAAAGACGGCGAGCTGGTGCACATGATTGAGCGTTACCACATCGAAGGCTCTGATATGATGCGTATCGTCAACAACCTGCAAGGGGCGTTCGAAGAGTACTGCTAGACCGTAGTAACGGATTGTACAGATACGCCGCTATGCGGCTGGCTATGTGCTTTTCGAGTCTAATCTAAAAACAAGAAAGGCCGCCCATTTGGGCGGCCTTTCTTGTTTTAGGTGAACGAACAATGGCGTTTGAATAGTCAGCCGCGTAGCGGCGTATCTGCGCAATCCGTTGCTGCGGTCTAATTGGCCACTTCACTCAAGAACTTAATGCGCATTAACCGCACTTCTTCTTCCGAGAAATCATCTGGCCCTAGCTCATTCATAGCCACCGCAATATTATCGGTAGTGGCTGACATGAAGTAGTCGTAAATCTCGTCCTGCTTGTCCTCATCCACCACTTCGCGGATGTAGTAATTCAGGTTGAGCTTGGTGCCCGAGTAGCAGATATGCTCGACTTCCTCCATCAGCTCGGCCATCGTGATGCCTTGGCTGCGGGCAATGCCCGCCAAGTCCATCTTCTTATCAATCTGCTGGATGATGTAGATTTTGAGCTTCGAGCGATTTACCGTCGACTTGATAATGACATCGGCCGCCGTCTCAATCTCATTGTCCTCCACGTACTTCTTAATGGCCGCCACAAAGGGCGCCCCAAATTTCTGCGCCTTGCCCTGGCCCACGCCCGAAATGTGCGTCAATTCGTGCAAGCTCTGCGGGTAGGTGGTAGCCATTTCCTTCAGGCTCGGGTCCTGAAAGAGCACGTAGGGCGGCAGGTTTTTCTGCTTGGCTACCTGCTTGCGCAACTCCTTAAGCTGCGTGAAGAGCGCCTCGTCGTGGCCAGCGGCCTGCTGCGACTTTTCATCCTCTTCCTCTACTTGCTTTTCGGCCTCGAAGTCGTGGTCTATTGTGAGAGTCAGGCGATGCGGCTCTTCGATAAAGGCAATGCCCTTATCGGTAATGTGTATCAAGCCAATCGAGTCGATATCCTTCTCCAAAAAGCCGTTGAGCAGGCACTGGCGCAACACTGATAGCCACACCTGCATGTCGCCGCTCAGGGCTTTACCCTGGCCGTACACCGGCAGGCCATTGTGGCCGTAGCTCTCGATGTGGGGGTTGTTGAGACCCAGCAGCACTTGCGCAATGTGCTCCAAACCGAAGCGGGCTTCCGTTTGCACCACGGCGCGCAAGGCCAGCCCTACGTGCTCAGTACCATCAAATTTCTCTTTGGGATGGCGGCAGTTATCGCAAAAGCCGCAGTCTTTGTCCAGGTTCTCGCCGAAGTAGTGCAACAACTGGCGGCGGCGGCATACCGACGATTCTGAGTAGTTCGTCATTTCCAGCAGCAGCTGCCGAGCGTTGTCGCGCTCAGTTACGGGCTTGTCTTTGCTGAATTTTTCGAGCTTCAGGATGTCATCGTAGCTGTAGAACATCAAGCAGTTGCCCTCCATGCCATCGCGACCGCCGCGGCCGGTTTCCTGGTAGTAGCCCTCGATGCTCTTGGGCGCATCGTAGTGAATAACGAAGCGCACATCGGGCTTATCGATGCCCATGCCGAAGGCGATGGTGGCTACTATCACATCGCAATCCTCATTCAAGAACGCGTCCTGATTGTTCATGCGGGTGTGCGGGTCGAGGCCGGCGTGGTAGGGGAGGGCGCGTACATCGTTTACGCGCAATAGCTCAGCTACTTCTTCTACCTTTTTGCGGCTCAGGCAATAGATAATACCCGCCTTGCCCTTGTGCGACTGCACGTACTGAATGAGCTGTTTCTTGGTATTGCGCTTGGCGCGAACCTCGTAATAAAGGTTCGTGCGGTTGAAGCTGGTTTTAAACACGCTGGCGTCGTCCATGTGCAGGTTTTTTTGGATGTCCTGCTGGACTTTGGGCGTGGCGGTGGCGGTGAGGGCGATGAGCGGAATCTTGCCGCCCAGGTTGTCGATGATGCCGCGAATCTTGCGGTACTCGGGCCGGAAGTCGTGGCCCCACTCCGAGATGCAGTGCGCCTCGTCGATGGCTACAAACGAAATATTCGCTTTTTGGAGAAAAGCAATAGTTTCGTCTTTGGTCAGGCTCTCGGGCGCCACGTACAAAAGCCGTACTTCACCGCTTATCACGTCTTTTTTGACGCGATTCATTTCCGTCTTGGTCAGCGTCGAATTGTACACTTGCGCGTTCACGCCAAAGGCCGACAATTGGTCGACCTGGTTTTTCATGAGCGCGATGAGCGGCGAAATCACGATGGCTGTGCCCGGCAGCACCAGCGCAGGCAGCTGGTAGCAGAGGCTTTTGCCGGCCCCCGTGGGCATGATAACAAATGTGTTATGCCCGGCAATAATATTCTGAATTACAGCTTCTTGCGTTCCCCTGAATTGCCCGAAACCAAATACTTCTTTTAGTGTGGTTTTAAGCTGGGCGGTTGGGGCCAGCGGCTCCGCGGTAGCAAGCATCGGCATAGAATAGTGGCAGGGTGATAAAGTAGAGCGAAGGTGTTCAACGAAGATAAGCACAAAGGGAATCTTTTGCGAGAATAACGGGTTTAGGCCTTCTTATTTCCAGCGCAGCCAACGAGTGGGCAGTTAGCCTGTTGGGTCGGGTGCGGCGGTGGCCGGGTGTGGCAGCTTGGCGGCCCCGCCGTAGCTTTGGCCGTGCATCCGACTCCCGATTTCCCCGTGCTGCCAGCTCCCGTCAATGTGCTGGCCGTGGCCCGCCAGGTGCTGCTCGAAGAAGCCGATGCCCTGCGCGATGTGGCGCAGGCCGTGGCCGCCACCCCCGATTTTGCTCGTTGCGTAGCAGCGCTGCTTCAGCTTAAAGGCCGCGTAGTAGCTACCGGCGTGGGCAAGAGCGCCCACATTGCCGCCAAGCTGGTGGCCACGTTTAATAGCACTGGCACGCCTGCGCTATTTATGCACGCGGCCGATGCCATCCACGGCGACTTGGGTATGATTCAGGCCGAAGACTTCGTAATTGCCATCAGCAAAAGCGGCGACACGCCCGAAATAAAAGTGCTTGTCCCTTTGCTGCGCCGCAAGGGCGTGCCCATGGCTGCCCTCGTGAGCAACGCCGACTCGTACCTCGCTAAGCAGGCTGAGTACGTGCTGCACGCCCCTATACGCCGCGAAGCCTGCCCCCACGACCTGGCCCCTACCACCAGCACCACCGCCGCCATGGCGCTCGGCGATGCCTTGGCCGTGTGCCTGCTCGAATGCCGGCAGTTTTCGGCCCAGGATTTTGCCCGCCTGCACCCCGGCGGCACGCTCGGCAAAAAGCTGTACTTGACCGTGGGCGACCTCAGCCGCCAAAACCAGCGCCCGCAGGTGGGCCTAGATACCCTGCTGCGCGATGTGCTGCTGGAAATATCGGGCAAGCGCCTGGGAGCGACTGCCGTGCTTGACGCGTCGGGCGAGCTGGCCGGCATTATCACCGATGGCGACCTACGCCGTATGCTGGGCCGCGCCAACTTATCGGAGCTGGATACGCTGACCGCGAAGGAGATTTTGACACCGCAGCCGGCTACCATTGCCCAGGAAGACTTCGCAGCCGAGGCATTGCGCCGCATGCAATCGCGCAACATCACTCAGCTGATAGTGCTGGAAAACGGACAATTTGCGGGCTTTATCCACTTGCACGATTTGCTGCGCGAAGGCTTGGTGTAGCAACCTGCGCTAACTTCACCCGCTACTGTGCTACCTACGCTCGTCTTTACTGCTTTGTCTGCTCCCGTACTCTCGTTTCTTATTCCGGCCTACAATGAAGCAGCGCGGCTAGGAGCCACTTTGGGCCGAGTAATGGCGTATTTGCACGCGCAGCCCTACGCTAGCGAAGTGCTGGTGATAGATGATGGCTCAGCCGACACAACCGTAGCCGTAGCCGAGGCCTATTTTGCCGCGCACCAAGGCCAGGTAGCTACGCGCGTGCTCAGCTACGCGCCCAATCGGGGCAAGGGCTATGCCGTGCGGCAAGGCCTGCTGGCGGCGCGTGGGGCCGTAGCCATCTTTTCGGATGCCGACCTGTCAACTCCCATTGAGGAAGTGCCCCGGGTGCTAGAGCCGATTTTGGCGGGCGACTACGATGTGGTTTTCGGGTCGCGGGCGCTGGCCAACAGTATTATCGAGCAGCATCAGCCCTGGCTGCGCGAGCTGAGCGGCCGTTTTTTTAACCGTATGGTGCGCTTGGCTACCGCTATGCCCTATGCCGATACGCAGTGCGGCTTCAAGGCTTTTCGGCTCGATGTGTGCCGCCCGGTGGTAGAGGGCGCGCAGCTCGACCGGTTTGGGTTTGATGTGGAATTATTATTTCTGGCGCACCAAGCCGGCCTGCGGCTGCTCGAACAGCCCGTGCGCTGGAACGATGCCGCTGGCAGCAAAGTCGGTATGCTCAGTGGCTTGCACGGCTTCCAAGAGCTTTGGAGCCTGCGGCGGCTTTATCGGCAGGGGCACTATGCTGCTACACTGGCGCGCACTCGCGCCCTAGCAGCCGCCCCAAACACAGCAGCCCGAAATAGCCGTATAAGCTCAGCAGAAATATAATAACCAGTGAATAGAGTCGGCTCTTACATTTGCAAGTCTACCAAGTTCAACACCTCGCTATGCAAAGCACTTATCTAGTTGTAATGGCCGGCGGCATTGGCAGCCGCTTCTGGCCTTTTAGTCGCACTCACCACCCCAAGCAGTTTCATGATGTAATGGGCGTGGGTCGCTCCATGCTTCAGTTGACGGTAGACCGCTTTCGTGGCATTTGCCCGCCCGAAAACGTGTTTGTGGTTACCAACCGCGACTATATCAGCCTGGTGCAGCAGCATTTGCCCGAGCTACCCCTTGACCAGATTTTGGGCGAGCCCATTGGCCGCAATACTGCGCCGTGCATTGCCTACGCCAGCTACCGCATCGCCCAGCGCGACCCGCAGGCCACCATCATCGTGTCGCCCGCCGACCATGCGGTGCTGCGCGAAGAGGAGTTTCGCCGCCTAATCCGGGAGGCCATCGACGCGGCCCAGAAGCACGAGGTGCTGGTTACGCTAGGCATTCAGCCCTCGCGCCCCGACACGGGCTACGGCTACATTCAGTACATGGATACGGCTGAGTATCGCTTGCCCGACACCAACCTTTACAAAGTCAAGACCTTTACCGAAAAGCCCAACGCCGAGCTGGCGCGTATGTTCCTAGACAGCGGCGACTTCCTCTGGAATGCGGGCCTGTTTGTCTGGCGGGCCGATGTGATTATCAAATCATTCCATCAGTCGCTCAATGACGTGGCTGAGGTATTTGAGGAAGGCAAACAGCACCTGGGCACGGCCGATGAAGCCGCGTTTATTGACGAGGCCTACGCCCGCTGCCGCAATATCAGCATCGACTTCGGTATTATGGAGAAGGCTGATAATGTGTATGTTCTGCCTGCCGATATTGGCTGGAGCGACCTCGGTACCTGGGACTCGCTGCACCGTGTGGGCCAGCAAGATGCCTCGCACAACGTGGTCGATGGCGACGTCATCCTCTACGACACCCAGGATTGTATCATCAAGACTCCGCACGAGCGCCTGGTAGTGGTGCAGGGCCTGGAAGGCTACATCGTGGCCGAGCACGATAACGTGCTGCTCATCTGCCAGCGCTCGGAAGAGCAGCGGGTGAAAGACTTTGTAGCCGATGTAAAGGCGAAAAAGGGCGCGGGATACAATTAGCCAACCCAACAAAGAGCCTAAATGAAAGAAGGCCCGCTGCATAGCGGGCCTTCTTTCATTTAGGCTCTTTGTTGGGTTGAGCCAAGCGGCCCTCAATTTATTAAAGAGAAAGGCGGAGCTAGCCCCGGGCTTTTGCCACCTCAAACAACATGATACCCGCCGCTACCCCTACATTCAAACTCTGAATTTGGCCGCTCATCGGGATGCGCAGCCGCTGGTCACAAAGACGCAGCAAATCAGGCGAGATGCCATCTTCCTCCGAGCCCATCACCACGGCGATGGGGCCGCTAAGAATAGCGGGCTCCGAGTGGCCAAGGTCAGCGTTGGCCTTCTCAGTACAAGCCACTACGGTGAGGCCGCTGTTTTTGAGAAACGTGATGGTTTGATGCAGGTCGGCCTCGCGGCACACGGGCAAGATGTTGAGCGCGCCGGCCGAAGTTTTTACAGCGTCGCCGTTGATTTGGGCCGCGCCACGGGCGGGCACTACCAGCGCCTGCACGCCCATGCACTCGGCGGTGCGGGCAATAGCGCCAAAGTTGCGCACATCGGTCACGCGGTCGAGCAGCAGCAGGAAGGGCACTTTGCCATCTTCAAACAAGCCGGCCAATAGCGTATCGAGCGGGGCAAAGTCGATGGGCGACACGTAGGCCACCGCGCCCTGGTGGTTTTTGCGGGTCATGCCCTCCAGCTTTTCTAGCGGCACCATCGATACTGGCACGTTGGCCGTGCGGGCCAGGTCCGAGATATCCTGGGTCATGCTGTTCTTTGTGCCGCGCAGCAAGAAAATCTTGTCTAGCGTGCGGCCCGCGTTCAGCGCCTCCAAAATGGGGCGCAGGCCAAACAGCATATCGATGCTGCGGTCGGCGGCGGGGCGGGTGTTGTGCTGCTTATAAGGCGCATCGCCGCGCTCGCCGGCGGGCTTGCGCTGCACTTGCCGGCCCTGGTCGTCGTAAAACGGCCGGTTGGGGCGGGCACGATTGGTCCCGGCCTCGCCACCGGTGGGGCGGCGGTCGTTGCGGGGTGCGTCGCGGTTTTCGCGGCGCTCGGGCCGGCTGTCGCTGGTGCCTTCGCGAAAGCGGCGCGGCACATAGTCGTCGTCAAATCCGCCGGTTAGCGAACGGTCGTTGTCTTTCTCCATCGTTCTACGGCGGCATACCAGAGCGATTCATACTCGGGGTGGCGCACCAGTTCATAGTTATCAGGTGCTAAGGTACTAGGGCGCGGGCGGAAGGTAAACGACAGCTCGCGGCCGTTGCGGTCCAGCTCGCTGTATAGCCAGTGCTCTTCGCCAGTGGACAGGCGGCGCACGCTGGCCGGCGCACCCAGCACCACATACAGCAAGCCCCGGTCGGTGAGCCAGCCCGGCTTGTGTCCGGTAAACAGCTCATTAGCCGCACTCACGAGGCCATAGTAGCGCCGGATGAGGTCGCGGGCACGCGTTTGGTCGCCCCCGGCGGCATTCAGCCAAAACTGGTCAACGGCACGCTTGGGGTCGGCGGCCTGGCGCAGCTGTTGGCGCTCGGCCGAGGTAGTGAGGTAGAGCAGATTTTCAATCAATTCATCAGGGGTGCTTTGGCCAGGAAAATCACTCCGCGCTACCAGCAAGGGCATTGTGCGCACCGGCTCGCCGCCCCGCCCGCCCACGCGCAAGGCATACAGCCCTTGTTGCGGTAGGCGCAATAGATGTTCGGCTGGCACCGGCGCAGCCGACGAATCGAGCACGCCCAGCTGGCGTGGTGCGGCCGGCTGGCGGCGCGGGTCGGCAAAAGGCGGTAAGGCCGCCACGCCCGTAGCCGCATAGCGCCGCCAGCGCACTGGCTGCGGCAGCCCAAAGCCCGCTACTACCACCGCCTCGCCGGCCCGCACATAAGGCCGGGCGAGTATCATACCCATCGAATCGAGCAGTATAAACGGCCGGGCCAAGCGCTCGGGCGTGAGGCGTACCCAGGCTGTGGTAGCGGGGTCCTGGTCGGGGCCTTCGGGCTGATTGGTGAGGACGGGCTGGTCGAGGCGCACTTGCAGCACGGCCCCAGCCGGCAGCTGGGCGGCAGGTAGTGCCACCGTGAGCACCAGCATAGCTCCGGCCGGGTCGGCCCCAGGGTATAGGCGCAGGCGCTGGGTGGTTTGGTGCAGCGGCTGCTTCGCATCGTAGGTGAGCCACACCGTGAGGCGCAGGCGCGGTAGCGGCTGCCCCGATGGCGTGCCTGGCCAGTTCAGCAGCAGGCGCAAGCTGTCGGCTTCGCGGCGGGTTTCGACCAGCAGGTGCTTGGCTGCCGGGCGGTAGAGGCCCGCAAAATCGGGGCGCGGCGCGGCCGACTGAGCCATTGCTCCAGGGCCGAGCAAGAAACTCAGCAGCACGAATACTGCGCCGCCTTTGTTAAACTTGAGCCTTAATTGGCCGTACTGCTTTGTTTCTTTTTGCTTTCTTCCCATCATGACTTTTCTTCTTGCGCTGCTGGTGTTTTCACTGCTTGTACGCTATCTGCTGCCGGTGGTGCTGCGGGCGGTACTTGGTAGCTTCGTGCGCCAGCAGGTGCATAAGGCGCAGCAAGCGGGCTTCTACCCGCCCAATGGTAACCCGCAGGCTGGTTATCAATCGCAAGCGAGCCAGCCCGAAGCTGCCCCCGGTCAGGTGCGCGTCGATTATGTGCCGCCCAAGGCTACCAGCCCCGAGCGCAAGCACGAATTTCGGGGCGGCGAGTATGTAGATTATGAAGAACTTTAAACGCAGATTTAACGGATTCAACAGATTGCGCAGCTACGCCGCTGGCGCGGCTGACCACACTATTGTTTTCTGCTCTTCTCTTTTAAGCGCAAGCC
>CAXUKA010000002.1:0-76969 GCA_964251335.1 uncultured Hymenobacter sp. | reverse complement strand
GTGCTATGCTGCGCGGCTGTTTCCCCAGTGTTCGAGCAGCTTCTCGAGGTGGTAGGCTGCGGCGTTCAGTAACATCGTTTGTACACGGCTGCCTACCGCTTAGTGCCGGGGCCCCGCAGGCTGTAATGCGGCAGCAATTGGCTCAGGGCGAACTCGGCTGTACTCTGGCGGGCACGGCGATGCTGTAGCCATATTGCATCTCCTCGTAGAGGAAACGTAAGTCAAGCACCTCGTTAAGTCGGTGGTATAAATTGTGTCGCGGCGCGCGCGGAGGCGGAAGCGCACGACAACTTTATCGACAACCTACTTTTGCTCTTGTATCTGCCCTACGCACAACATTGGCTAATGGGCGGAGGTATGCAACAGCCACGGGCCCTTATTGGATTAATGCATGCTGGAAATCAAAGGGTTACTATTGTAAGAATTGAATGCTATCAGAATTTGTCAAGGGTAGGTTATCCAGCAAGTACCCCAGGAAATGACTGCTGACCGCTAGGCAACAGTAGTTATAAGCTCGTATAAGCTCGCTACGCGCAGTTACCCAATCAGCGCAAATTGCGAGCCTACTAAGTCCTGAGTACATATGCTATTAGTCCTTGCTGAACCTGTGCCACTACGTCAGGCACAGGTTCAGCAAGGACTAATAGCGCCTACCGATGAGCAAGGCTGGGAGAGATGAATCGGGCAGCTGACTGCTCGAAAAAAGCCTGAAGCGTTTGTGGTGCTTGGCCGGTAAGTTGCTCCACCGCATCCGTAACAACATCAAATTTTCCTAGCCTAGTGTTGGTATCAGTCACTACTACCATTGAAGCGGGGGCCGGGATATTGAGCGCGGTCAGCTTCTTTTCAAGCTGTTGCTCGGAGAGGTGAACAACGTCGAGCGGCTGCCGAAATACTTTTGCGGCTAAGTCAGCCATTTCCGCCACGGACAAGGCCTGCGTGCCAGTGAGGTCGTAGTAAGCGCTCGCTGTCATCGGGGCCACTAGCGTGGCGGCCGTGGCCCGCGCCACATCCTCGCGGGGGATGTAGGCAATACGTCCCTCGCCCGCGGCCGTAAACCACTTACCTACGGCCAGCAACTGGGGCAGGAACCCGAGCAGGTTGTCGGCATACCAGCTCACCCGCAAAATAGTGTAGCCCAGGCCACTTTGTTCCAGCGCCTGCTCGGTGGCGTAGTGGTCAGGGGCAAAAGGTATTACGGAGCCGGGCTCGGGGTGCGGCATTGAGGTGTACACGATGTGCTGCACCCCGGCTGCTTTGGCCGCGTCAATGGCTGCCAGGTGCTGCTGAATGCGCAGGCCGGGCACGCTCAACTCGTCCGTCGAAATGAGCAGCAGTCGGTCAATGCCCTGAAAGGCAGTCGCTAGCGTTTCGGGCTCGTTAAAATCGGCTTGCCGGACTTCAATGCCGGCGGCGCTAAATGCGCGCAGCTTCTCGGGGTTGCGGGTAGCCGCTAACACGTTAGCGTAGCCTTGTGCTTGCAGAAGCTCGACTATGCGGTGGCCTAGGTGCCCCCCGGCGCCAGCCACGAGCACGCGGGCGCTAGTAGCCCCAACGCTTGAATTGATAGTCATAAAATGGTAAAATATAATTGATTAGGACTGCGCATGGAAGGTGAACAGTACCTTGCCGTTGCGCTTGGTTTGCTGCGCGTGCGTGAAGGCGGTGGCGAAGTCGGCCAGCGGATACGTGGCGGCCACCGCCGCGTGCAAAACCCTTTCGGCCACCAGGTCGCTGAGTTTTTGGTAGACCTGCTTTTTGTCCTCGGCCGAACCGCTGCGCACCCAGTCGATGAGCCAGAAACCGTGATAGCTTAGCTGCCGAAAGAACAAGTCTTGGGGTGCGATAATCGGCGCGTGGCCGAATTCGCTGGAGTAGCCCACAATTACCCCTTTGTTTTTCAGAAATTTAGCTAGGATGCCCACTATAGTGCCGCCCAGCGTATCCAGCACCAGACTCAGCTGCTGGCCGTCTAGGGCCTGCGTGATTTGGGCTTCCAAGTCGTCGCCGAGCAGCACTACCGCGTCGCCGCCAAGCTGGCGCACTTGCGCGGCGGCTTCCTCCCGGCGCACCACGTTCAGGGTTTTGAGGCCGGCCAGCTTAGCCAGGGCAATGACGTACTGGCCCACGGCCGAGTTAGCGCCCGTCTGGGCCACCCAGTCGCCGGGCATCAGGCTGGTGAAGCGGCTCAGCATGAGGTAGGCCGTGGGCGGGTTAATACCCAGCATGGCCAATTGCTGTGGGTCGGCATCGGCCCGCACGGGCACCACGTTGCGAACGGGCACCACGGCGTGCGTGGCCCAGGTGCCCTGCTCGTAAGTCGGCAGAATGAGCACGCGCTGGTGCAGCAACGCCGCCTCCACCTGCGCGCCCACCTGCACCACGCGGCCAACTCCTTCCGAGCCAATAGCCGCCGGCAGCGCCGGCCGCACGCCGTAGGTGCCGCGCACCAGCAGAAAATCCGACTGGTTGAGCGGGGCCGCTTCCAGGGCCACCACTACTTCGTCAGCCCCTGGGGCAGGCACCGCTCGAATCTGGAGCTGCACCACCTCGGCCGGATTGCCGAAAGCCGTGAGTTGGAGCTGCGTGCGAATCGTGGGGGGCAGCTTCGTCGGCGCGGTGTCTTGGGTTTCAATTGCTTTCATAGCCGGGTTTATAGCTGATGCAGCAAGGTCATGGTGGGCTTTTTGGCCAGCTTGCCCTGCACGCCCGCGAAGAAGGCTTGGGTATACGGCTCACTCAGGTGCAGCTCATTGGCCGCCTCGGACGCGAATACTTCAAAGAAAATCAGCGTATTCGGGTCGTCTTGCCGGGCCGTTTGCACGAAGATTTCGCAGCCCGGCTCTTGTAGCGTGGGGATAAGGGTGGCCTTAGCCAGCGCCGTGACTTCGGCTAAAAACTCGGGCAGCACCGTCACCTCGGCCAGCAGCATAAACTTTTGCGTTTCCATACCTGGGTAGCGTTAGCGCTGAGCAATGATGGCGGCCTTTTCTTTGCGGACTTTGGCGAACGTGGCAAACTCGTCGTCCGATGCTCGGAACCCGAGCACAGTCAGCACCGTCGCCGTCAGGTTTTGCTCGGTCAAACCCAGAATGGCGTTCACCTGCGCCGGGTCGAAGCCTTCCATCGGTGAGGCGTCGATGCCCGACTCGGCGGCGGCGCTAATCAGCACGCCGAGCGCCAAATACGTCTGGCGCTTGCCCCACTCGATGCGCTGCTCGGCCGAGAGCTTGTTGATGGCGGCGTTGATTTGAGCTTCGCGGGGCGCGAGGGCCTCGCGCGGGGCTTTGCGGGCCACAGCGGCCGCGTCGATATAGTTGCTGACTGATTGCTCGTTGAGGTTAGTCTCCGTGGCAAACACAATCAGGTGCGACCCACCCAGGATTTGCGGCTGGCCCATAGCGGCCTGGCTTATCTGCTCGCGGGCTACCAAATCATTGACTACGAACAGCTTGTACGGCTGCAAGCCATACGACGAGGGCGACAAGCGTACCGTTTCGAGTAAGTCATCGAGTTGGGCCGATGTCAGTTTTTTGGTGGTGTCGTATTTTTTAGTGGCGTAGCGCCACTGGAATGATTTCAGCAAGGACATTATTGCGAAGGGGTAAAATGAAAAGATGGATTTTGGTAATCGGAACCCAAAAAACTACCTACATGAAGGTAGGGAAAAGAGGCAAATTTTTTTAGGTAACACGTTGCTGCAAGCTGCTCAAAGTCTGTTCAAAGTAATTGGGGCCGTGCATCCGGCCCAGACTCAGCGAGCCTATCAGCGTGCTCATCCACCCCGCCGTCAGTGCCTCGACGGGCTCCGTAAAGGTGAATAAACCGGTACGCTGGCCCTCCTCAAATGTAGCCGTGAGCCAGGTGGCAATCTGAGCGACGTGTGAATCGGTAGCTGCCCGTAGCGCCGGGGATAGGTCCTGGTAGCAGGCGCCGAAACTTCCCACAATGCACAGCTTCCCGCCGTCCTGCTGGTACTGGCGGTAGACACCCATCAGGGCTTGCAACCGGGCTGGGGGAGACAAAGAAGCCCAGCTAGCGGCGGCTTGGTCGAAGTTGGTTTTCGCTTGCTCAATTACCGCCAGACCCAAGTCGTCTTTGGTTGGGAAATGGTAGTGGATGCTCGCGTTTTTAATGCTTAACGCTTTGCCAATCTGCTTATAAGCAAACGAGGGGTAGCCGATGGCCTGGATGTACTCCTGGGCTAAGCCTACTATTTTTTCTCGGGTGCTGGCCATGGTGATAAATGAGATAAGAACCAGTAGCTGGCCCTTCTGCTGCTGCAAAGATACTTACCTACTCACAGGTAGGCAAAATTGTTTTCTGTTTTTATTGAAAATAAAATGGGCTGCTCAACTGCTGGTTAGGCGCTAAAAAAATTATTGCATTTGATTTTCAATGGGATAGGTAAAAAAGATAGCCGCTAAAAAACAAATCACATGCCTACCTTCTAGTAGGTAGGTAATTTTAAAAATGTTTTTTCAACTCGCATGGATATCTCCAATAAAACCATCCTCGTTACGGGTGGCGGCTCCGGTATTGGCTTGGCCACGGCCCAACTTTTACTTGAAAAAGGCAACCGCCTCCTCATCACCGGCCGCAGCGAAACGCGTTTGCAACAAGCCCTAGCACAGTTGCCCGGCGTTACCGCCATTGCTTCCGATTTGACGGATGCGGCATCCGTAGCCAACCTCGTAAGCCGGCTCGAAGCCGAGTTCAGCGACCTTAGTGTGCTCATCAACAACGCCGGGCAGGCCTATGCCTACCAGCTGGGTGCCGGGGCCGATGCTGTTACCAAAGCCGGGGAAGAAATAGCTACTAACTACCTGGCCGTTATTCGGCTGACCGAGCAATTACTGCCACTACTGACCCGCCAGCCCGAGGCGGCCATCGTCAACGTGACATCGATTGTGGTATTTGCGCCGGGGGCCGCCATCCCCACATATTCGGCCAGCAAGGCCGCCCTGCGCTCTTATACCCAGGCCCTGCGCCACACGCTGGCGCAGACCACGAACGTGAAGGTATTTGAGTTGCTGCCCCCGCTGGTGAACACCGACTTTTCGACGGAAATCGGGGGTGAAAACGGTATCCCGCCGCAGCAGGTAGCCGCCGAGCTGGTTACCGGTCTGGAGCAGGATACCCCGGAAATCCTAGTTGGGCAGACGGCCCAATTCTACGAGTTCCACCGCGCCTCTCCAACTGAGGCCTTTGCCGCCATGAACCAAGGCTAAGGGACAAATCACTCATTCCCAATGGAACAATCACAGAAACTGGTGGGTAAAGTGGCCCTGGTCACGGGTGGCACGCTGGGCATTGGCCTGGCTACGGCGCGGCGCTTCGTGGCCGAGGGTGCCTACGTCTTTCTCACGGGCCGGCGGGTGGCCGAGCTGGATGCCGCCGTTGAGCAGCTGGGCGCGAATGCCCGCGGCATTCAAGGTGACGTGGCCAGTCTGGCTGACCTCGACCACATCTTTGCCACGATTAAGGCGGAAAAAGGCCACCTCGACATCGTGTTTGCCAATGCTGGGGTCGCCGACTTCGCGCCGCTCGCCGACGCCACGGAAGCGCACTTCGACAAGCACTTCGATATCAACGTCAAAGGCACGTTTTTCACGGTGCAGAAGGCCCTGCCGTTGCTACGCGACGGCGGCGCGGTCATCGTTACGTCGTCCATGGTGGGCTCGCAGGGACCGGCCAACTTAAGCGCCTACAGCGCCACCAAGGCCGCCATTCGCTCCTTTGCCCGTACCTGGACGGCAGAGCTGAAAGACCGCCGAATCCGCGTCAATGCCGTGAGCCCCGGTTCCATCATTACGCCCGGCCTGAGCGCTTTTGGCCAGACACCCGAGCAAACGGCCCAAATTTTCGAGAGTCTGGCCAGTGGAGTGCCCCTGGGCCGCCTAGGCGACGCCGACGAAGTTGGCAAAGCCGTTGTGTTTCTGGCTTCCGGCGACAGCAGCTACATCACCGGCATCGAGCTATTCGTGGACGGCGGGGTAGCGCAGATATAAGCGCTCGCCAACGCCCCTTAACATCCTGTGTATGGCCATTCCGTCCACCACCAGCCGCCGTGCTTTTCTGCGGCAAGCCTCCCTCGCTACTACGCTGACGGCGCTGCCCTTTTCGGCCGCGCTGGCCAGTGCTGCTACTGGGCAACCACTCAGGGCAACAAATGCTCCCGCGCCGGCCCAAGTTGAATTCTGGCCCGATAATGCCCGGCTGGCTATTTCCATTTCCATGCAGTTTGAGGCCGGGGGCGAGCCCGAAACGGGGGCCGATAGTCCCTTTTCGGGGGCGCCGCTGCCGGCCGGGGTGCCCGACCTGCCGGCCCGCACCTGGTTTCAGTACGGCTATCAGGAAGGCCTGCCCCGGCTGCTGGATTTGTGGGATGAGTTTGGTATCAAAGTCACCTCCCACATGGTGGGTACCGCTGTGCGCCGCAACCCGGCGCTGGCCAACGAAATAGTGCAGCGGGGGCACGAAGCCGCGGGCCACGGCCTGAATTGGCAGCCGCAGTTTGCGATGACGCGGCAGCAGGAAAAGGAATTCATCGCTGCGGGCGCGGCCGAAATAGAAAAAGCGACCGGCCAACGACCAGTAGGCTACAACTGCAACTGGCTGCACCGCAGCGCCAACACGGTGGCCATTCTCCAGGAACTGGGCTTTCGCTATCACATCGATGATGTGAGCCACGACGAGCCGTTCCGCATAACGGTCAATGAAAAGCCTTTCGTGGTGGTGCCCTATACCGTGCGCTGCAACGACATCGCGCTGATTGAGGGCCGGCATTTTTCCACTACGCAGTTTCAGCAGCAGTTGCGCGACGAGTTTACCCAGCTCTATGCGGAAGGTGGCCACCGCCGTCGGCAAATGTCGATTGCCGTGCACGACCGCATCGGGGGCACGCCCGGCATGGTGACGGCCCTGCGTGAGTTTCTGGCTTTTGCCAGTAAGCAGCCGGGCGTGCGCTTTATGCGCAAAGATGCCATTGCGCAGTATGCGGCTGCTAGTGCCGCCACGCGCCACGAAGCGCATTATTTCTAGAAAAACACCTTAGCTACTGCTAGAAAAGCCACCAATTTTTCTGCCCCCTTCCCCGTCTGTCATGGATGCTTACCTGCTTGATTTCGCCCGTTCACCCTTTCAATTTGCTCGCAAAGGGGCTTTTGCAGCCCTGCCGCCCGCTGAGCTGGCGGCGCAGGTGGTGCAGGGCTTGCTGGCGCGCCAGGCCTTCGCGGCGGCCGAGTTGGAGGACGTGCTGCTCGGCTGCGCCTACCCCGAAGGCGAGCAGGGCGACAACCTGGCTCGCATTGTGAGTTTCCTGGCCGGGCTGCCCGATGCAGTGGCCGGGGCCACCATCAATCGCTTCTGTGGCTCGTCGATGACGGCCATTCACGCGGCGGCGGGCAGCATTGCTATTGGAGCGGGGGAGGCGTTTCTATGTGTAGGTGTCGAGTCGATGACGCGGGTGCCGCAGGGCGGGCTGAGCCCGGCGCGCAGCCCAGTGTTGCAGCGGCAGCGCCCCGCAGCCTACACGCCCATGGGCATCACGGCCGAGAACGTGGCCAGCAAATACGACATCAGTCGGGAGGCACAGGACCAGTTTGCCGCCAGCAGCCAGCGCAAAGCGGCCGAGGCGGCCCAGGCCCATGCTTTTGAGCTAGAAACCGTACCGATAACCCTCCCCGATGGTAGCCAGGTAGCGCACGATGGCTGCCTGCGCCCGGCCACTACCCTCGCCGGCCTCGCCGCACTCAAGCCCGCCTTCTTGGAAGATGGCACCGTCACGGCCGGCACTTCCTCGCCCCTGACCGATGGCGCGGCGGCCGTGCTCCTCGTGAGTGAGGCTTTTTTACGGCAACACAACCTCACGCCACTGGCCCAGCTGCGCGCTATCGCGGTGGCCGGGGTAGCCCCCGAGCTGATGGGCATTGGCCCCATTCCGGCCACGCGCAAAGCCTTGGCCCGCGCTAGCTTGCGCATCGAGGATATGGACGTGGTGGAATTGAATGAGGCTTTTGCCGCGCAGGCCTTGGCTTGCCAGCAGGAGCTGGGCATTGACCCGTCCCGGCTTAATCTGGATGGGGGCGGCCTTGCGATTGGGCACCCACTGGGGGCCACCGGTGCCCGCATCACGGGCAAAGCCGCGAGCCTGTTGCAGCGCACGGGTGGCCGCTACGCGCTGGCTACGCAGTGCATCGGGGGCGGCCAGGGCGTGGCTACCATTCTGGAGCGCTGCTAGCCGGTATACTTAAGCAGTATTTCATCCCTTCGCCTTCTTTACCATGACTATCGAACCGCTTCACCCCGCCGACGACTCCCAGGTAGCCGCCTTCGTGCTCGGCATCCAAAACGGTGAATTTAACCTCGGCTTTGCCCCGCACGAGCAGCCAGACTTGTTGAATCTGAGCAGGTTTTATACCGATGGCGGTTTCTGGGTGGCGAAAGTTGATGGGGAGCTGGTCGGCACGATTGGCTTGCAGCGGCTGGACGCGCAGACGGCAATACTGCGCAAGCTGTTCGTGAAACGGGAACTGCGCGGGGCCACGCCGAAGGTTGCCCAGCAGCTGTTTGACTACCTTTTGCCAACGGCTCGTCAGGTGGGATTTCAGACTATTTACCTCGATACGCCAGCCGTGGCCACGGCCTCCCATCGCTTTTACGAGCGCAACGGCTTTGTGGAAGTGACTGATAAGCTGACCTTGCCCGCTGCTTACCGCTACCCCGACCGCGACTCCCGCGTGTACCGGCTGACGGTCGGTTGATGCCACTTATTTCACCCGCCGTATGCAACGCCATGACTGATGCTATGACTGCTCCCTTGCAAGCTGACCTCCAAAACTTTGCGTACCTGCTAGACTACACTGGGCGCGAGGCCGCCGCGTTTCTGGCCGGGCTGGCTGACCGGCCGGCGGCCGCCCGGGCAGCTGACCGGGCGTTCCGGTCCCTACCCGCGCATGGGCAGGGCGGGCAGGCCACCCTGGGTGAATTTCTGCGCTGCTACGCGGCGGAACTGAGCGGCAGCGCGGGCGCCCGCTATTTTGGCTACGTAATCGGGGGCGCTACCCCGGCCGCCGTCGCGGGCGACTGGCTGGTAAGTGCCTTCGACCAAAATCTGGCGGCCACCGGCGATTCGGTAGCTACCCACGTGGAGCGCGAAACCCTGGCGATGCTGCAGGAACTGCTGGGCCTGCCGGTTGATTTTACCGGCAGCTTTGTCACGGGAGCGACCATGGCCAATTTTGTAGGCCTGGCGCTGGCCCGGCAGTGGGCCGGCCACCAAGCGGGGGTGAATGTCGCCCAGGCGGGCAGCCACGGCCTTGCGCCGCTGCCCGTGCTGAGCGCAGCCCCGCATTCAAGCGTATATAAAGCGCTGGCGATGTTGGGGATGGGGCGTGATTGCCTGCATGTGCTGCCTACCTTGCCCGCCGGGCGCGAAGCCGTGGACGTGCCGGCGTTGGAAGCCGCGTTGGCGCGCCTGAATGGCCAACCGGCCGTGGTGGTCGCCAGCGCGGGCACGGTCAATACGGTGGACTTTGATGAACTAGGGGCGATTGGCAAACTGAAGAAGCGCTACCCGTTTTGGCTGCATGTGGATGCGGCATTTGGGGCCTTCTCGGCGTGTTCGCCCAAATACGCGCACCTGCTGCACGGCATTGAGTACGCCGATTCGGTGGCCGTCGATGCCCACAAATGGCTCAACGTGCCCTACGACGCGGCTATGCAGTACACCCGCCCTGAGCACCGGGCGCTGCAAGCGGAGGTATTCCAAAACAGCGCCAGCTACCTGCCCGCTGTTACCCTCGACGCGCTGGATTTTCACCACCTGACGCCCGAAAACTCGCGCCGCTTCCGGGCCCTGCCGGCTTGGTGCACGCTGCTGGCCTACGGCCGGGAGGGCTACCGCGAGCTAGTGGAGCGCAACTGCCAATTGGCTCAGCAACTAAGCCAGCACCTCGAAACCTCCGCCCACTTCACCTTACTCGCCCCGACGCGGCTTAACGTGGTATGTTTTACGCTCCAAGCCAGCGAGGCTAACTCGGGCGGTACCGTGTCGCGCCTGCAACGCTGGCTGCGCGACGATGGCCGGGCTTTTTTTACGCCAACTATCCTGCAAGGCCGACCGGGTTTGCGCGCAGCTTTTTCCAACTGGCGCACCGAAGCCGCCGATGTAGCGCTGGCGTGGCAGGCGCTGCAAGAAGGCGCCGCCTGGGTTTTAGAAAACAAAGACCTATGAGCCAGTCCCTCGACCCTTCAGCCCCTACTAGCTCGCCAGCACCGCCCGCCCACCCGTGGGGATTGCTGCTCGTGATTCTGACGGCCCCGCTGCTCTCGGTGCTCGACGTGTTCATCGTTAACATGGCCATTCCGGCCATCCGGGCTGACCTGCACGCCACCGGGGCCGACCTGGAGCTGGTCATTGCCGGCTATTTGCTGGGCTTTTCGGCCTTTCTCATCACCGGCGGGCGGGCCGGCGACCAGTACGGCCGGCGGCGGTTGTTTGTGCTCGGGCTATCGGCTTTCACGCTCACGTCCTGCCTGTGCGGGATAGCGCCGAGCATCTGGCAACTTATTGGCTACCGCTTTTTGCAGGGCGTGAGCGCGGCGGCCATGCTGCCGCAGACAATTGCCCTCATTCAGGTGAGCTTTACCGAGCCACAGGCGCGCAACCGGGCCTTTGGCTACTACGGCATCACGCTGGGTTTGGCCTCGATGCTGGGGCAGTTGCTGGGCGGCTACCTGGTGGGCACCGATTGGGGGGTAGCGGGCTGGCGGCTCACGTTTCTGGTTAATCTGCCCATTGGGCTGGTGGCCATCGGCGCGGCGCTCCGCCTGCTACCCGAAACGCCCCGCAACCAAGCTCAGCGTTTTGATGTAGGTGGCGTGGTGCTGCTCACCACCAGTTTGGGAGCGCTGTTATACCCGCTGAGCGTCGGGCGCGAGCTGGGCTGGCCAGCGTGGAGCCTGGGTTTGCTGCTGCTGGGGGCCGGGTTGTTAGGTTGGTTCTGGCGGCAGCAAAGCGCCTTGCGACGGCGCGGCGGCAATCCGCTGCTCGATGTCGCCTTGTTTCACTACCCCTCCTTCAACCTGGGCTTGGGCACGCTCGTCTTCTTTTTCAGCGTCCACAACTCCTTTTTGCTGATAAGCACCGTGTATCTGCAAAGCGGGCTGGGGGTAGGGGCGCGGGCGGCCGGTACCACCTTCGTTTTTTTTGGCGGCGGCTTTCTAGTCGCCTCTTTCCTCTCGATTCGCTACCTCGCCCGCTTGGGGCGGCGGCTACTACAGGTTGGGCTGCTGCTGATGGTCGGTTCGCTGGTAGGCCAAGCCCTGTGGGCACCTACCTTCGCGGCTTCTCTGTTGGGGCTGAAAGCGTTGTTATTGCTCTACGGCCTGGGTAGTGGCTCGGTCATGCCGTCGTTGCTGAATGTGGCCTTGCGTGGGCTGCCCGGCCACCTAGCCGGTGGCGCGGCGGGCGTGTACTCCACGTTTCAGCAGGCGGCCTCGGCGCTGGGCGTCACGCTTATCGGCGGGGTGTTCTTCTCGCTGTGGCACCTGGGGCAAGCGGCGAGCTACGTGCACGCCTTTCGCTACGGCCTGGGGCTAGATGTCGGCTGCCTACTGGTGGCTGCGCTGCTACTCGGGCAACTGCCAGCACAGCAGCAGGAAGCCAACCAGACCACTACCCCTGCGCTTGAATAGGACCTAGCCAATAGGCTATTTGCCTGTCGATGCGGTCTACTTAGTTACTTACCTTTCCGTTAGCCCCATTCCCTCCTTGCATGGAACACGACCTTGTTACCGTTACTATCGCCTTAAACGCTTGGCACGACCGGGTCGCCAGGGCACAGCAGCTCCTCACCACGCTGTCCGATGAGCAACTGCTACGCGAAGTAGCCCCCGGCAAAAGCCGCGGCATCTACCTAGTCGGCCACTTAGTTGCGTACCACGATGCCCTCTGCACCATCCTGGACCTAGGACCTCGCCTGCACCCCGAGCTAGATAGCACCTTCCTGCAGCACCCGGATAAGTCCGGGCTCCCCATGCCCTCACTGGCCGAACTCAAGCAGTACTGGGCCGAAGTGCACGAGCGCTTGGCGCACGATTTCCGGCAAGTGCCCGTGCCTACTTGGTTTGCCCGGCACTTATCTGTTTCAGCAGCTGATTTTCAGCAGGAGCCGCACCGCAACAAACTGAGTGTTTTACTGAATCGCACGAATCACCTAGCCTATCACACTAGCCAGTTGATGCTGCTGAAATAAGCACTTATTTACCGGCATATCTCTTCTAGTTTCTCTAAATCAGCTAGTTCTGGCATGGGCCCTTATTGGATGGTTTCGATGAGGGTGTTTCCAGCGAACAGAGGCCCTTTTTTGAGCCGTATTTTACTGACCCTTATTGGAGTACCTTCAGGGCATGACAACCGTCGCCCTCTACGCTCGTGTCTCGACTAAGGATAAAGGTCAGAGCACGGAGAATCAGCTGCCCGAGCTACGGCGCTACGCCGCGGCCTATGGCTACATTATCTACAGGGAGTATGTGGAGCACGAGTCGGGCGGGACGGGGAAGCGTTCCGAGTTTCAAGCACTTTTTGCTGATGCCCACCTTCGGCGCTTTGACTTGGTGCTATTCTGGAGCTTGGACCGCTTCAGCCGGGAGGGGGCGTTACCGACGTTGCAGTACCTAAATCAACTGCAAGGCTGGGGTGTTGGCTACAAATCACTCACGGAGCAGTACTTGGATTCGGTGGGCCTCTTTCAGGAGGCTATTATTTCTATCCTAGCTACACTGGCTAAGCAGGAGCGTGTGCGCCTCAGTGAACGTACCAAGGCGGGCATGGCTCGGCGTAGGGCTGAGGGTGCACAAATAGGCCCACCGGCTAAAAGCGCAGCAGTCATAGAGCAAATACGCGCGTTAAAAGCGAGTGGCATGTCCAATTATGCGATTAGTAAGTCGCTGCGCGTATCAGCAAGCACCGTAGCCAAGTATACTTTTGGTTAAGTAGTTGACTTAAGAAGCAAATAACTTCTATTAGGTGAGGCAGCCGTTTACTGCCTTTAGGTAGGGGAAAAGATGAACAAGTTCCTACTACCTACTGGCTCCTATGAGCTACGTAGCTAGTCAGAACCAATTTCACCCGCTTTCTTTGTAGTGGTCTGACACTGGATTATTCTGGAAGTAGGACTCCCTGGGGCCGCACAAGCGGCCCCCTTTTTTTGCTAAAGTTCCAGATGCCGGTCGGCTACCTGCTAAACTGGGGCTGCCAGTAAGGTGCTAAAGCTAGTCGAGTGCAGATGCAGGGTCATTGAATGCGCCATGCTTGCATGATGGCTTCTATAGATTGGCCAACTTGGCCAATCTGTGCCTTAACCGCTTTGTCACAGCTGGTAAGGTGATTAAGATATAGGGAGTAGACGTTGCAGAACTTAGCACCAGCCATCGAATGAGGCCGCTACCAGCTCAATCAGCTTCGCAGCCCTGTTGGTAGGCTTCATGTTTCAAGTAGCTGCTATGGGCGTGACCTGGTTTCGAGCAAGCCGGTAGTTTCTGCACCAGACACGGCAATTATCAGACTGCTCGGCGAGCTAGTACAAGACTTTATTTAGAAGGGGAAGCGTTGCGTAGAACCCCTAAATTATAATCAATGGGCGTGCTTCCTAATTTGAAAAGTACTGTTGTAGTGTTGCCTGATTCGCTGCTATCAGTACCTTTCGGAAGTAGTAGTTTGCTTATAATAGTAATCAGGAAGGCCTTTTAAGGTTATAGTAGATTATTGTAAATAGCACACTAGTTAATCATTGATAAACACAATTAGTAGGTTGTATGACCAAACGCTTACCCTTTCTATTCCTTCTATTCGTATTCTCTTTCACGCGCTGCTTCGCCCAGTTAACGCTCATTAATCCGTCTGACCATGCCGTGTCCTTAGCAGTCGGCTTTTATGTGGAGAAAGGCCTCTGGAAAGGCTGGAATACTAAAGGCTGGATTACGGTGGCTCCGCACGATTCCACTACGATGCTGCCCGACGGCATTGCCGGCGGTGCGTTTTGTTTCTGCGGTCGCATTGCCGATTGTGACCAAGGTTACACCGGCAACTACCCTCTGTTTGTGCATCCTACCGAGGCCTTCTCCATTGCTAACGCTGCGGCTGAGGTCCCTCTTACGCTGAATAAAGGAGCCCAGAAAGTGGGCTTTGCCAAAATAGACTTGCCAGCGGGCCAGCGTAAGTACCGCCTGCGGCTATCAGCCACCAATTTCTCTCAAAAGGGAATCCGCACTGGGGACTGGCTCGTGTACCTCGACCGCGACAAGGAAGAGGTGGCTAAGCCTGACCAAGCGGCTTACGTGCGCCGCATCAGCTACCAGCAAGGGGTACCCACTGGGTTGGTGCGCGACTATTACTGGCCTGCCAATACGCTGCAGTGGGATGGAAAGCTCCTGAAAGAACACCCTGCTACCAAGCAAGGCACGTGCATCTCCTATGACGAAGCCGGCCACAAGCGCGAAGAAGCGTTTTACCAGGATGGCCGCGTAACGGGAAGCGTCCGGCGCTGGGATGAAACTAATAAAGAGCTGCTTACGCGCAAGCGTTACCGCACCGTTCACGTGCTCCAGCCCCAGGTTGGCTATCTGGCTCCGTATGTCAGCCTCAACAGTAGCCGCTCCCTGATTCCCGTGCAACTTCCGGCCAATACCGTGTCGTGGTTCTACGAGTTCACTGCATACCGCGACCAAGCGCAGGTGCGCACAGCGCAGCAAAAGTTTCAGCTTTTAGCCCAGCTCACCCGCCTTGCCGATGACTCCGGCTTCTTGGAGAGAGTTGCTAATGTACTAACGGCACCCCCCGGTGGTGATATCTGCAACGTGTACCTCATTAGTGACCCCGCCCAGTCCGACCTCTTCCAAGCCAAGCAGACGTTCACGTACTTGCGAGACGGTACCCGCAGCAACCTGACTTCGGCGGTCGTGCCCGTTATTAACCCCACCGGCCAGCAGGTATACCTAGGTTTGCACAACCCCGCACAACTCTACGGTATTAACTATGCCCTCGAAGTCGTAGCGGTAGTGGAAGAAGATGTGCCTGCTGGTGCTAATGCAGCCCATTCTGCCGCTCGTCCTGCCGGCCGCTCTCATCGATAATTGATAATCTACTAAGTAGTTACTCACCACTCATGGAAGAATACGTTACCTCCTCACTCGCTATCGAAGACGAAGCGCTCGCAGAAGAAAGCCAACCGGAAGTCTTAGATATCAAAACAGATGAGCGCAAAATTATTTGGCAAGCCAAGGATTTCTCTATCCGCGAGTTTGCCAGCATGACCACCGATGGCGAGCTGATACTCCAGCCTGAGTATCAGCGCAATTTTGTGGCCTCCGCTTCTATCTCCAGTCGCCTTATCGAAAGCATCTTAATGGATGTGCCTATTCCGGTCATCTACTTGGCCCAGGAGCGTGACGGCACTTTCTCCGTTATTGATGGCCAGCAGCGCCTAACCTCCTTTCTGTCGTTCGTCAACGGTAAATACCCCAACGGGGAAGAGTTCAAGCTTACCGGCCTCACCGTGCTTACTGAGTTGAACCGCCTAACCTTCGCGCAATTATCTAGGGAGCTGCAGACCAAAATCCGCACGACTACTATCCACTCTATCATCATCAAGAAGGAGTCGAACGAGGACATAAAATTCGAAATTTTCGAGCGCCTTAACACGGGCTCGACCAAGCTCAACGAAGATGAGATTCGCAACACCGTGTACCGGGGCGCCTATATCAAGCTCTTAGCCGAGCTGGCAGCCAATCCTACGTTCCACGAATTGGTGCGCAAAGAGAACTTTCGCAACCGCATGGTGTACCGCGGCATGATTCTCCGGTTCCTGGCGGTTTCTGAGAAGTCGTATCTGAATTACAAGTCTTCAATGATGCAGTTCTGTAACAAAGAACTGCGCGACAATCAACACCTTGCTCCTGCCAAGGCCAAGGAGTACCGCCAACGGTTCGAACATTGCCTGGGCTTAGTCAAAGCGGTGTTCGGCGCCAACGCTTTCCGGCGTTATATCCCGGCCACGGCGACTACGCTCGGCCGGTGGGCCGAAGGCCAAATAAACATGGCTCTGTTCGACTTGCAGATGATAGGCTTCGTCAATTACTCGCAAAACGAGGTACTACGCAATGCTGACTTCATCCGCGAGGCGTTGCTTGACTTGATGACGAACGATGAAGAGTTCCAACTACTTATCGGCTACAAAACCTCCGATACTGACAACGTGCGCCGCCGCTTCCGGATTTACTTTGACATGCTGGACCGCATCATCGGCGATTCTAACTACAGCCAGCGCACGTTCTCTCCGCAGCTCAAAGCCAAGCTTTTCAAAGAAAACCCCATCTGCGCCATTTCTGGCCAGCAAATTCTAGCTATCGAGGATGCCGAAGTCGACCATATCATCCCGTATAGCAAAGGCGGCCCCACCTCACCCGAAAATGCCCAATTGGTATTGCGTTACTTCAATCGCGCTAAGAAGGACAAAGTAGCCTAGTGGCTTTAATAATACCTACCAAGCCATACTCCTGGTTGCCTGCGCAAAGAAAGCCGCCACACTTGGCGGCTTTCTTTGTTGATACCTACCCGTAGCTAGCTGTCCAATTTCCTTCATGGGGTTCCTTTTCTGGCATCAAGTTAAGTAGCGGATTCGTCCTTTGTTGATGCCTTCAGAGCGGCAGTGACCGCATCGAGTCGCCGCACGAGTTCTTCGTTGGACGGAAAGAACTGCCGTAGCTCGCTCGGCAAGGTATCAGTATACGTGTAGGTGGCCACGCCAATCGGCTTGTTTACGTCCCGTAGGGCAAACTCTACCACCGTGCGGTTCTTGCTCTGGCAAATAATGATGCCAATGCTGGGCTGCTCGTGCGGCTTGCGCACGGTCTGGTTTAGCACGGAGAGGTAAAAATTCATCTTGCCGGCATATTCTGGCCGAAAGTCATCAATCTTAAGCTCAACGGCGACGAGCGCCTGTAATTCGCGGTGGAAGAGCAGCAGGTCGATGAAGTACTCCTGCCCGGCCAGCTCCAACCGGTATTGATTGCCGATAAAGGTGAAATCGCCGCCCATTTCGCTCAGAAAACGCCGGACGTTGCTTAGCAAGGCCTGCTCCAATTGGTACTCGGAGTGAGGGACGCTAAGCTCCAAAAAGTCAAACAAGTATTCGTCCTTCAGCGCCAGCACGGCCGACGATTGCTGAGCAGCCGGTAAGGTCTGCTCAAAATTGTGCTGCGCCGTCAGGGTACGCTGGTACGCCTGCGCTTTCAGCTGTTGAAGCAGGGTAGCCTTCGTCCAATGGTAGCGTTGTGCCTGCGTGAGGTAAAAGAGGCGCTCGTGGGTTGACTGACTTTTCTCCAGAATGGCCACGTTTAGGCTCCAGCCCAATTCTCGCACCAGTGGTGCGAGAATTTCATCGTGGGCATACGCTAAGTAAAAAGCGCGCATCCGCCACAGGTTGGAGGCGGAAAAGCCGCTGAGCCCAGCAAATTCGGTTTGCAGGTCGCGGGCCAGCGTTTCGACGATGTGCTTGCCCCAACCCGCTTGCTGTTGGCGCTCGGCAATCAGGCGGCCTAAGTCCCAATAAAGTTGAATCTGCTCGCGGTTAACGGCTTGCAGGGCCTGGTACTGTGCCGCCCGCACCCGCTGCTTAATAAGGATAAGGAACTGCGGGTAATCCGCCGGCACGGGAGTCATAGGCAAAAGCAGGGAGAAGCCGCAAGTTCGGCCTGGCACGGTAAACTAACCGGCGGCGGGCGTGGCCGCTCACCTCGTTCGGAAATCTATTTACCAGTTATCGCCACGCGGCTACCTTCGCACTGCTACCTACCGGCTGGCTTTATCAAGAAGCAAGGCTACTCTGCAAAGACTCATTACGCAACGTGCTTTACACCGACTTTGAAACCCGCTGGCTGAAATCAGGCGGCGCGGAGCGGGCCAACTATGGCCTGTTTCTGACCGACCTCTGCGACTTATTGGGCGTGGCCCGGCCCGATGCTACTACGGATGACCCCGCGCAAGATGCCTACGTCCTGGAGCGGGCCGTGACGTTTAGCAACAGTAGCGCGAACGGCAAAAGCAGTACGGGGCGCATCGACTTATACAAGCGCGGGTGCTTTGTGTTGGAAACCAAGCAAGGCACCGATACGCCCGACCAGCAGGCTAGGCTGGCGAAAGCCGAGTTAGGGCTGCCCGCGGACAAGCGGCGCAAGGGCCACGCGGTGCGGGGCACGGCCAAGTGGGGTCAGATGATGGAATCGGCCCGCCAGCAGGCCCTGGGCTACGTGCGGGCCTTGCCGGGCACCGAGCCCCGGCCGCCATTTGTAGTGGTGGTGGACGTGGGCTATTGCCTGGACCTGTATAGCAACTTCGCGGGAGTAGGGGACAACTATGTGCCTTTCCCAGACTCGCAGAGCTACCGTCTGCGGCTGGGCGACATAGCCGATGAAGGCGTACGTGCACGGCTGCGGCAGCTCTTTATTGACCCACAGCAGCTGGACCCGAGCCGGCGGGCGGCGCAGGTGACGCGGCAACTGGCCGGGCAGCTAGCAGCGCTTTCGGCGCAACTGGAACGAGCGGGGCACGCCTCGGACGTGGTGGCGCAATTTCTGATGCGCTGCCTGTTTACGATGTTTGCCGAGGACGTGGCGCTGATTCCGAAGGACTCGTTTTCGGGGCTGCTGACTTCGTATGCAGCTACTGAGGAGCTACGGGCACTGCTGCCCGATGCGCTGCAAAGCCTGTGGCACACGATGGATAAGGGCGGCTTTGCGCCGGACTTGAAAGCGAAGCTGCGCCGCTTCAATGGGCAGCTGTTTCACGAGGCGTCGGCGCTGCCGCTCAATGCTGACCAGTTGACCTTGCTGCGCGAGGCGGCCAAGGCCGACTGGGCGGAAGTGGAGCCCGCCATCTTCGGCACCCTGCTGGAACGGGCGCTGGACCCCAAGGAGCGGCACAGCCTAGGAGCGCACTACACGCCGCGCCGCTACGTGGAGCGGCTGGTGGTGCCGACCGTAGTAGCACCGCTGCGCCGGGAGTGGGCGGCCGCGCAGGCGGCCAGTGCCCGACGCTTAGAAGAGAACAAGCCTAAGGAGGCCCGCGAGGAGCTGGTGCTGTTTCTGCGGCGGCTAACGTCGGTGCGGGTACTGGACCCGGCTTGCGGCTCGGGTAACTTCTTGTACGTGACGCTGGAGCATCTCAAGCGGCTGGAAGGGGAAGTGCTGACGGCTATTAATAGCTATGGGCAAACGGGCCTGTTGAACCTGGCCGGGGGCACGACGGTGAGCCCACGCCAGCTGCTGGGCCTAGAACTGAACCCGCGAGCGGCGGCCATTGCCGATGTAGTGCTGAAAATAGGTTACCTGCAGTGGCACCTGCGCACCAATGGAGCCAGCGAGTTGCGCGAACCGCTGCTGGACGAGTACCGCAACGTGGAAAACCGTGACGCGGTGCTAGCCACTGATGCGGCCGGAAACTACCAAGTGGCGGAGTGGCCGGCGGCTGATTTTATCGTGGGCAACCCGCCTTTTGTAGGCGACAAAACCATGCGCCGGGCGCTAGGTGACACGTACGTAGATGCGCTACGGAAAACCTACGCAGGTAAGGTGCCAGAATCAGCCGACTTGGTGGTGTACTGGTGGTATAAAGCGGCTGATTTGCTAGCCTCTGGATATGTGGAGCGGTTTGGCTTCATCACGACTAATTCTATTACGCAGACCTTTAACCGGCGTGTGGTACAAGGATTTCTAGGCGATGTGACTCGGCCGATGATACTCAGCTTTGCCATCCCAGACCATCCGTGGGTGGACGCGGTTGATGGGGCCGCGGTGCGAGTGGCATTCACGGTAGCTGAGCGCGGCACGTCGGCTGGCAGCTTGTTTCGGGTTACTCAAGAAGCAGCGGCAGATGATGACGCGCATGAAGTGACGCTTGCCGAGCAAATTGGGGTCGTCAATGCGGATTTGACAATTGGAGTTGAACTTGATAATGCACAGCCACTGAAATCGAACCAAGGATTGAGTAACCGAGGCATTACCCTGGTTGGGAGTGGATTTGTACTTGAGCCAGTAAAAGCAGAGAAATTGGGTTTAGGGTCAATAGTTGGAACGGAACAACATGTCAAGCCATATCTGAATGGAAAAGATATAACGTCAAAACCAAGGGGAGTCTTTGTAATTGACTTTTTGGGATTTGACGAAGCCTATATTATTACTCAATATCCAGTTCTATACCAGCACCTTGTTCAGACTGTAAAGCCAGAGCGCGCTACTAATCAACGGGCTAGCTATCGAGACAACTGGTGGATTCATGCTGAAACTAGGTCAAGTTTCCGGCCTGCTCTCGATGGGCTAACTCGGTATATTGTTACGCCAATGACAGCGAAGCACAGATTCTTTGTTTTTGTCGATGGCGATGTTCTACCAGACCAAGGCTTAATCGCTGTTGCATCTGACGATGCCTATAATTTAGGTATTCTCTCAAGTAGATTTCATACAACTTGGGCTTTTGCGACAGGAGGTAGATTAGGTGTTGGTAATGATTCTCGGTACAATAATTCACGTTGCCTCGACCCATTCCCTTTCCCTGTTGCCACCAAAGCCCAGCAAACGGAAATCCGCAAGTTAGCTGAACAGCTCGACGCCCACCGCAAGCGCCAGCAGGCACAACATCCCACACTCACCCTTACCGACCTCTACAACGTGGTGGAGAAACTGCGTGCCGGGCTGGCCTTGACGGCCAAGGAGCAAGTGACCTACGAAAATGGGCTGGCGGCTGTAGTGCTAGAGCTACACAAGCAGCTCAATGCGGCCGTGGCAGCAGCCTACGGTTGGTCACCTGACCTATCCGAAGCCGAATTGCTGACGCGGCTAGTGCAATTAAATCAGCAGCGGGCGGCGGAAGAAGCGGCAGGTACGGTGCGCTACCTGCGGCCGGCCTATCAGGCGCCGGCAGGCTCAAGCAGTGAGCAGCTGTCGATGAGCAATGGATTAGTTACGGAAGCGACTGATGATGAGACGGCTCCGGTAGCACAACGCGAGTGGCCAACGGGGCTGGCGCAGCAGATGCGGGCTGTGCGTGAAGTGGTAGAAGGTAGTTCAGGCGGGGCCCTGACGGCGGCTGGCGTAGCAAGTTTCTTTGTGGGTAGGGTGCGAGTCGGGCAGGTACAGCCGCTACTGGAGTCGCTGGCAGAACTAGCGCTGGTGCGGGTGGATGCGGAAGCACAGACATACAGTGCTTAAATACAAGTCGAGATTCTGTAATTACAACAAAAAATCTGATTATGAAAATTGACGTAACGCTGCTGAATGTCAAAGATGGTGATGCTATCATCGTTGAATTGGTCAGAGCCAATCAGACATTGGTTATGGTAGTTGATGGAGGAAGAAAATCCTACTATGAAACTAAAATGAAACCTGCCTTGGAGCTAATTCTGCACAAGCATGAAAAAAAGGCTCCCGACATTGTAGTCTGCACTCACTATGACAGCGACCATATTGGAGGGCTGATTCCTTTACTTAAAGATTATATCAATAATATTAAGCAAGTATGGGTACATAAAATACCTTTATTGTTAAACGAATATTTCACGCAGGCAACTCTAATTCTAGAGGAAGATAGAAAATTAAAACATCTAACTTCGCCTAAAATGCTTTCATTACTTAATGAGGTCTTTGATAATTCAGTAAAATCAAGCCAAAAATTACCTGAGCAGCGGGAGTAGATTGGCTTATTGCTAGAATCAATAACCGAATTGAAGCAACTTATTGATTTAATTCCAGAAGATAAATTAGTAGAGCCTTTTAACAATGGTGAAACCTTGCTGCCTGATTGGCCAGAAGTTAAAATTCTAGGACCTACACCAGAATATTATAATGCTCTATTCCCACCAAGCAAGTCGCTCGATATTTTTTTGACTGAGGAGCTAACGCAGCAAAGATTTATTAAGGAAAGAGATTTATTGGCTTATGCTCAAAGGCTTACGGAAATCGCTGGCGTAAAGAGTGTTGCTGTCAGTTCTTGTGAAAAACTGAAAAAGGATAACAATACTAGTTTAACAGCTACGAATAAGGCCAGTATCATCTTTGCTATTAAAGATGGAAGCAATCAATATCTATTTACAGGTGATGCGGGGATAGAGTCCTTCAAGAAAATTCCCAATTGGGAACAGCAACTCAAAGAATTATATTTCCTGAAAGTGCCTCACCATGGGAGTAGCAATAATCTTACTGAGCAATTAATCGAACTGATGCAGCCAGCTTTCGCTTACTGTTCAGGTGATAAGTACCAAGATGATGAAGTATTAGATTGTCTGAAATCTAAAGGCTCGAAGGTCCATACAACCAAATTAAGAAAAGATTTGATTTTCGATAATACTAATCCTTCCTGATAGATGTTAGAGGTGCATTCAGGCTTCTGACTTTCAAATCGGTTAGGATTATCTACTGCACACTAACTGCGTACTGCTTATAGATGATATTATTGTTTTCAGTGTGAGAATGATATACATCTGGCCCTAGCGAATCAGGATTGAGCACTCCCGAAGGTGGAGAATCAATCTCTGCTTCATTCATAATAAAGCATCGCCCTTGGCAGCGCGTAATTAATTCCGCGAGCAGCTTTTTATTAGGCATGGTTGTTTTCCATTTAGAAGCTATTCGGGTACGGTCCAGCGTAACCATTGTGGAGAGTTGCGGACTGTTCATCATCTCAATGCCCTTGGCCAACGCAGTTCCGTTATAACTCAGGTGGTGACTTACCTTGTAAAAAACGGTGCGATTCAACAGGTCTTCTACCAGTGGCTTGCCGTCTTGGCCGGCTTTTTCCCATTTCCTAATCAGGTGCCAGCTTTCCCAACTGCCATATTCTGCGTCACCTGGTAGCAGCATGACTTTGCCGCCAGGGCCAAACTCGATGGCCAAAGCTAGACTGGTATTGTTGATATGGGAATTGAGACGAATAGCTAGAGAGCCAGCCGTATACAACCATTCGTGCTCGATGGTGCGCCATTCATTCTGCGGTGACCGATAGTCATCAATCAGGCTAGCTGCTCGCCGCGCTGGCTTTACGTTTAGTAGGTTATGGTGGCCAATGGTGGCATCCAAATCGGTAGGATCTAGTACGTACTCGCTGGCAAATGGCAAGTCGTCTTCCGTAAGCGGTTCACCAAGCTTAGCCAGCGCGTTCATAGCCAGGATGCCTTCTCCAAAGGAGTAGTTGCGGTTATACACGTCACGGCCCTCCTTCCCCTCCTTATAAATGTACTGTTTATCAAGTGGTGGCCCGAGCACGTGAAAAGTTACTCCTGGCAATTGAGGGAATGACAGAGAACTGCCTGGGCTAAGGTATTGAACCGGTACTCCCTTGTTTTTTAGGATTTCTTCAATCGCCTTCATGCCAGGAAGGTGAGCACTTCCTTGACTGTGAGCGTCTTGGTTAAGATTAATTTCGGCCAAAGTCAGCAGCCCATTCCTAAAGGCAGCCATTGCTGCAAAGGTGGCTGGTTTATTGAAATCCGTCGGTTGTGATGCCTCAATAGTGGCGTAATTACGCTCAGCCTGGGCCAGCGCATTGGCCAGCCCCTGGCGCATCCGTTGCCGCTTGTCCAGTAAGTCTTGTGCCCGACCGCTGGGGTCATTGGGATTCTCTGTCCAAGCAAACCATGCCAGTCGAATATCCATGTCTTCAAATAGGTCGCGGCATTTGGCAAATCCATTAACATGGTCATTATGCTCGTGCGTAACGACCAACAGGTCTACGCCTTCTGGCTTAACCCATTCGGCCAGGTTTTCTACATAAGGCCGAAATTCCTGTGGCGTACCCTGACAACTGCCACAATCAATGAGCATTGTGAAGCAAACTCGGTCATTTGCCCGGAATTTTAGCGCAAAGCAGTCGCCCGTACCCAGGCAGTACATGCGAACATCAACGGCGGTGACGGTAGGTGGAGTTGCTGTAGTCATAAACAGAACTTTAGTGCTGGTGCAGAAAAGCGAATGGCTCGCTCAGATTATGTAGCTGTTTGCCGAAGTACAAGGCATAGTCATTAGTATTCGTATCGGCCTCGCCGTACTGATATGTGTATTGCCGCTGTAATCGTGCTTTATCAATCGTCCATTCGGCATGGCTGCCCACTGGGGTGGGTGTCTGGGTTCCCAGCAATGGCTTTGAAATAGCATACTTTAACCGTAGCGTATCCAAGTCGAAAATGAGCGTGCAGCCGCCCCTGAAATCGAAGCCCACCTCATTGGTAGCTAAATCGGTAGGTGGTGTATTTTCCTTAGTAGACTGGTAATGATGGCTGAAGCTTTTTCGAGTAGTATCCATTACCACTCCGCTCCGCTGCACCAGGGAAAATATTACCTGATTGATTTGATTGCCATCGGGACCGATACGGTCGACTAAGCGCAGATTTCTAATCTGAAAAGAAGGACCAGTATAGGCTGAGGAACGTCTTACTCCTACTGATTCGGGAGCGGCAATAAAGGCCAACCCGGTGATGCGAGCAAAATCCGGGGAGGCTGAGAATTTTGTATTGATGCGCTGGTGTAGCCCTAATACCTTCTTTCGGGAAGACCGCTTCCCTGCTATTGACCCAGTTTGTCCACTAATATATTTACGAGTAATATCGTAAATATCCTTACGGTCATTGACGTACTTTATTTCATCGGCGTATTCTCGTAGGAAGGTGATAATAGTCGTAAATAATTGTGCAGTTTCAATGTCAGTCTGCAATTGAGGACTGGACTGTCGGGCCCTTCCCTTAGTTGCCGGTGCACCAATATTCCAGTCCTTGAACTGTAAGCTTTCTACGCTGAGCGTCTTAATACCAGTAGGATAGATGCCCCTTCGGCGAAATGCTTCGATAAAAGCCAGACGATAATCCAACTGATCATCCTGTACCAAGTCTATGTCCGCAGTGATGATGGCTCGTAGGTATTCCCCGAAAGTGATGTCGACGGGCGGGCAGTAGTCCAGTGCCCGGATGCACATACTTAGCACGTGACCAGCGGCCTTGGAGGCCTCACCAGCTAGTCGGTTCACTAAGTCAGGGTGTAATTCGCCCTGGGCTAGTATGCCGCTACCACCCGAGGCAATGCGGAGCAAGTCAGCAATACGTTTTTTATAGATGGATAAAAAGGCTTCGAACACCGCAGCCACTAAAATGCTGCCGCGCTCATGTGGTTCAAATACTTGTCGGTAATCATCACCGCTCGGTTCCTTTGGCTGCCACACGCCGGTAACAGGGTCTTTCTTGCCGATAGCATCACGCAAACTGCCATACCCGCCGATGGCGGTACCAACTTGCTGGGCCAATTCGCCCAGCAGATTCTGAGAGGCTAGGTCGCCCCGTGTCTTAGCAATCTGGTGTTTGAGTACTTCTGGAAAAGTGAAGTGTTGGAATAGCGCCACAATGTCGGCAAAGGCCTCATGAAAAGCCAGCACATCGGGGTTAGTCGATTCGTTGTAGTAATAATGTAGCCCATCAAGAATAGCGTGCGTGACTTCGTGGGCTATGATGTCATGACTCAGGCAGGTGAACACGAGCGAGTCGGGCATCAGCAAGGTCTCGTTGGCCGGTGCAGAAGAGAAGTAACCAAAAAGTACCGCCTTCTTTAAGGGGCTATAGTAAGCATTGGCATCTCGCAGAGCGTGTGGATAGAGCCGCAAGCGCTGCACGTATTCTTCGTAGCCGTCGCGCACTAATCGACGGCTGGCCCATAATATCTTGCGCCCCAGTGCTTTTTCGAAATTAGTAATGGTTGTCATGGCCACGGCATACACCATCTGCTGGTGGAACTGGGGGTTGCTTTCACTGGGCGTTAGGCCTTCCTGGGCTACCACGTAACGGTCGTTTAGGTCTACTGGCCGGTAGTAACGCTCCACCGTAGGGTCGTAGTCGATAACTTCCAGATACTCTCCTATTGGCCCAGGCCGCAGTTCTTCCCAATTTACCTTATATGTCAGAGCGTTGATAGCTGCGGTATCCATTTGCAACGACAGCGAAGGGTCGAAGCTGTAGGCCCGTAATCTGCGAAACGGCGGGGGCTTAACGATACTTAGGTAGCTGGCGGGGAGTAGCATAGCAGAGGATAGAGTAAGGTGGCTACGGCAGATAAAGCTTTACTTGTAGTGTAGTCATGTTTTCAGCCTGTTGTACAAGCGCGTCGAGTTGGGCAGGCGTTAGGGGTGCTAGATCGGTTCCCACCTGGCAGGCAAGCTTCCATTGCTCATCAGTCACGTCATGCTGGGCAATAGAGGCGTAGTCTACTTGGGCTTGTAAGTGACCTTCAATTAGACTGCGATGCTGTTCTGGAGCATCAATCCAAGCCTGAGGTAATTCCCGAGCTGCTAGTATTTCGGGTAGCACGTTGCCGTACACCATGTTATCAACGAAACCTGGAATGCAACGGTCAAGCCGCCAACTTAAGGCTATAAGGGCTACTGGCCGGCCTCGGCCAGCGGCGTGCTGATAGAGGTTAGCGGCCATCTGGAAATTTCGGATGCGGTTCATAAACAGGTCAACAGTGCGTAGTAGCAGCGTAACCGTATTGTGGTACACATCTAGGAACGACCAGCCGCCCCCGGCATCAGACGCAATGATAAGGTCACAAGCCAGATGGCTACCAGCTTGAGTCAATTTCTGCATCCCCTGATTATCATAAACCCCACCATCAATAAGGTGTGGACTTACTCGAGCAGCATCAGCCTCGTGCCGAAAGAATTGTGGGGCAATAACCACTGGTGAAAAGGCAAAGGGAACGCACGAGGACGCCGCCACAGCCCGGGCTATAGGAAAGCCCAACGTATTGAAGCGAATTGCAGGCTTATCAAAAGAGTAGGTAGAATCGCCCATCCAGTCGCGAGAAAAGGTAAAGGGCCGTCCGGTTTGCAGGTTGGATGAGCCCATTGCTAGCTCCGGCGTAGCTGGCAAGTCGGTTAATGCCTTGTCATGATAGAAGAAAGCGTTGTACGCCTTCTCAATTTCTTTACTGATAGGAAACCACTTGAACTGATAGCGCAGTAATAACCATACCAGCAGCCCCAGGACTAACGGGGATATTGGTGCCCAGCGTGTAAACAGCAGAACTAGAGATAGTACCAACGTGCTACCCACCATGGTAACCATTCTGATAAATAGACCGGAGCGGAAGACGTGGCCAACAACACTATCACGCATCAAGGCGGCTTTCATTCGCTGGTAGAAGGCCTCCACGTCTTCGTTATGACGCAGGCAATAAGCTGCGCCTGTGATGGAGCCACCCGATATTGTCGAGAGAGCTTTCACTTGCTCTAAGTAGCCCATCTTATGCAGGCAGCGTAGGGTGCCAAGGTGAAAAGCGGCCGCTCGGTAGCCGCCTCCAGAAAGAGCTAGGCCTAGCTTGGGTGGTGACGTTTCTACGGATTGCTTCATGAATGGAAGGTACCCGAAAAATATGTTCCATTTGTTGCAAGACTGGTCGGCCGCATTTTCATCTACCCATCATTTAAATGGCCAATTAGATTAGCTATTTTGTAAAAGTTCCATAATTTGTCTAAATTTTAGCCAAGTATGAACTATAAACCGGCTAATAATATTAGTGCACTGTCGGTCTTAGCTCACTATTATTTAGTCTGAGCAGTCGGGCTTTTCTTTCACTAGTTTTTGAGTTATGCCAACTGCTACTGTTAAATACTACCCCGTGGGAAACGGTGATAGCTCGCTGCTCACCCTAACTGATGGTACCACGTTGCTCATCGACTGCAACATCCGCGAATCTGCTAAGGGAGATGCTGATGACACAAAATTTGATGTCAAAGAGGACTTACTATCGTCCTTGAAAAAGCGCTCCAACAATTCCTTTGTTGATGTTTTTGTACTGACGCATGGTGACCGCGACCATTGCCACGTATTCGCCAAAAACTTTTATCAGGGCGACCCAGCTAAGTACACCGCTACCGACCGTGAGAATGGGCTCATTATAATGGACGAAATCTGGTTTTCGCCGATGGTGGAAGAAATCAGCACCAATGATGACGAGGATGCATTCGAGGCAGAAGCCATGCGGCGCGTAAAGCTGCATCGCGACAATGCAGCCAATCGCAATGATGCGGGCAACCGGCTGATTATTATCGGCTACGACGGTAAGGACAGTTTTAGCGACCTGAACCATCTGCGGAAAACCCCGGGTACTGTAGTCAATGAATTCAACCAGAAAACCCAGACTACTTTTTCGGTATTCGTGCACGCACCTTTCAAAGAGCAATTGCATGACTACGAGGGCCGCGACAAAAACTACACCAGTATTGTGCTGCAAGCACGCTTTAAACAACAGGCGTCCGACACCGATTTTGCGTGCTTGGCTATGTTCGGCGGCGACGCGGACCACTATGCTTGGTGCGTAATCCTGAGTAAGACTAAACGATATAATAATCACATCAAGGAGCAGGCACTCGACTGGGACCTGTTTCTGGCTCCGCACCATTGCTCTTGGTCGTATTTTAATGACCGACCTTATGAAGATAACCCTACGCCAAAACCAGAGCCCTTAGAAGCACTTGACTTCCGCCGGCCCGGAGGGCGAATTATTGCTTCTTGCAAGGAGGTGCTTGACAACGACGATAATCCTCCGCACTACAAGGGTAAAGAGCAATATGTTAAGAAGGTAGGGGCAGCTAATTTTCTCAATACAGCCACGTACAAGCTGGATGGTAATACTCCTCAGCCCATCGTGTTTGAGGTAACAGCTCGTGGGCCAGTATTTGCCAAGCTAATAGAAGGTACAGCGGCTGTAGTGGGAGGAGCTGGCTTGAATGCTGTCAATAGCGTATCGCGGTATGGCGCGCAAGCTCTTCAGTCATAGCTTCCGGCGTGACCATCGCCCCGTAAAAAACCAGCGGTTGCTGGATTCGCTACGGGACCTGACACAGTACCTGGGCAGGGGTAAGCTAAAATTGTTGCTTTGGGATGACCATCACATAGCCATTGCACTGGAGGTTGCCGTCGAACTACCACCTTTGGGAAATGTAGGAGGGCTGGATATCCGGCCTTTGGAGCCGGTGCTATTGGTGTTAAGTCGGAATAATTACCCCGTCGAACCACCTCGCGTTTATCCGGACCGACTGGATTTCCCGAAAGACCAGCTTGCCCACCTTTACATAGCCCGAGATAGCAAGCCACCAGGGTTCTGCCTAGTACGCGGCGATTTTGCGGAATGGTATGCTAATAAGCGATTACCAGACGTAGTGGCTCGTACCCGCAACTGGTTGCGCGATGCAGCTACTGGTGAATTAACATTAAACGGGCAGCAGTTTGACCCACTCAGGCTGGAGGGGTACCGTGGGTCTATCAGCTACCCGTATAACGTGCTGGCGGCAATAGTACAGGCAGATGAGCGGTTGCCAGCTGGCAATTTTGCCGCCGCTTTTTTTGAAAATACTGCTCCTAATGAAGCTGCCCCTTCTTTTCGGCTGGACCGGGTACTTACGGCTGAGAATATTGGAGCTACTATTCAGGAGTATGTGCGTGGTATCAAGGCGCTGTCCACCGAGACGTTTGGGGCCAGAAAATATCATTTCGGCTACCTGGTCTGGACGCCAGATGCCACCACCTACTCTACCTACCAGGTAGACTTACCGCGTGAATGGGGAAGTCTAGTGGCGTTCTGTCAGAGCTTTGGTATTGATTTGACACCGCTGGAACATTTTCTAGTTACAGCCGACCTTAATTTCTTTCCGGAAGTGCCTGTGATATGCGCCTTAAAACGGCCTAGTAATCTAATCGGGTTTACTTCTAATCTCGAGTTTATTAACTTTTACCTTACGCTCATCGAGGTAGATAAGAATAAAGAAGCAGGAACTCTTCGCCGGGAGCTGCCCGTAAATTTTCAAGTACATAATGAGCCACTGACGCGTCAAAAGGCACAAATGGTAGCTGGTGGTGCTCTACTGCCAGGGGCTACCTGGATAGCTGGCTGTGGGGCCTTGGGCTCGAAAGTGGTAATGCACTTAGCCCGTAGTGGCACTACCAACTTGGCGTTGTTTGACCCAGACTATTTAGCTCCGCATAATCTGGTTCGCCACGCGCTACTGGCTGACTATGTTGGTATGAACAAAGCTCTGGCCCTGAAAAAAGCTATTACGCAACTTTATCGCGGTGAACAATTGCCCAATCTGCGAGCGGTTGGCTTATCGGCTGATTTATTGCTATTACCACACGATGGTACGACGTTCGCAATTGAGCGGCTGTTGGACTTCACGGCTTCGGAAGCTTTCCTGCACACGCTCATTGCTAGCCCTTTACTTGATAACGCTGTTGTCGGGCGAGGATTAATTTCTGACCATGGTCAACTTGGTATCCTTGCTATAGAAGGAACCGGCCGTAATCCTCGCCTTGATGACTTACAGGTGATGCTCTATGCCCAATATGCTCACCGCCCTGCCGTTGGGGCATGGCTCGCTCGTGAAGCTGCGCATTCCCAAGAAGATACTGCGCTGATAAGCGTAGGTGTGGGTTGCAACTCTGAAACTACTGTGCTAACAGATGAAACTGTGGCAACCCATGCAGCTTACTTCGCCGAAGTCTTACGGCATGGTACTGCTGAGGTGAATCAAACTCGTAAAGGGAAGATTTTCCTCAGTCGTCTTTCATTGGACGATGGCTATCCCGCTATCACCACCGAACAGATAACGGTGGAGCCTCTACAAGTGCTACTGGCCACTAATGACCCCACGTGGCATATCAGAATGGTCCCCGCTGTCCTGCAAACTATGCAGACAGAGTTGGCCCATGCTATGCCCCACGAGACCGGTGGTGTGCTACTGGGCCGGGCCGATTATAAAACAAAAACCATTCACGTAGTAGAAGTACTATTGGCTCCATTAGATAGTCAAGCCAATTCAGTCTGTTTCTCTCGTGGCACACGCGGGCTGCCAGAAAAGGTCGCAGCCATGACTTCTGCTACTGGTTCACAGTTGGGTTATATAGGGGAATGGCACACCCACCCCAAAGGTCCCAATGGCATGAGCCAAACTGACCACGAGACAGCGCAACGATTTAAGAAAGAATTTATAACACTCACTAGTCCGCTACCAGTGTTTCTTTTCATTGTCACTCCGGATGCTAATCTGGCATTTGTGTATTAAACAATTTCTTTTTTAAATGCCTATAAAGAAAGGGTATGCTATCCAAGACGTTTGACAGAATATTAGCACAGGAACTAGTAGTCGTTCGAACTATTTAATTAGAATAAGAATTGGTACGTATATATAAATTAGTAGGTATTTTTACATTATTCTAATAATATTTTTAATTAAATTTTCTATTTTCAGAAACTCTTTATATTTTAAGAATATTTTTTCTGCGTGGTTAATTTCATCAATTGAATTAAAAGATTCATCATGAATCTGTTGCATAACTTTTAGTGTTTCATTAGGGTCTATGTTTACATTATCTACAGCTTGCTTATTATGTAATAAATTCCACGAAGGAAGATTTATTAAATGACCAGAATACCCTACATATTTGAGAATAAGATGAGAAATTAAGGTATGCAAATGAAGTGCAATTTGCTCCAAATCGTATTTTGTTCCTCTTCTAATTGGGTCTCGACCATGCAAATAGTCGTTGCGCTTATCAAGGGCTCCGTAGTCCTCAGGTGATAAATTTATATTATATAATTCAAAAGGTTTTACTAGTTTGTCCCTATTGGTAGGAGAGTTTAGATTTGCAATCTTTTTAGAAAGTATGCTATAGCCAACATCAGTGATTGCTGATTTATTTGCTTCAAGTACTTCTAGCAAAGAATTCATAAATTTTTTAGCTTCTATTTTATCAACTATAGGCTTAAAAGCTTCAGGGGTTTCAGAAACAAGATATTCTGTCAGTGCTTCTATTGCAACAGAATATAAGGCGCCACTCTGAACAGGGTCATCTATTGAGCTAGCCCTTATAATTAATTCGATAGTTCTGAGTATTTCAGGTGACTCAATACATTTCTCACATAAGATATTAAACACGTCAGTTGAGAACATCTTATGATGCTCTTTAAGGCCAGCCTTTATATCTGCGTCTTGCTTACTATAGTGTTCGAAAAAGAAATGAGGATTAATAATTTGATTTTCTGATAAGCTAGAAGCAGCCTCGAATATTCTATCAAAATTGACAAGATTTGTGAAATCAATATCCTTTGCTGACAAGTAAATAGTTTCTCCTCTGTAGTACTTGCCGCATAAAAATGCCATGCAAGTTCTAATGACAGAGGTAATATTAACAAATTCATCTTTTTCAATTTTATCAACGGAGTCTAATATGTAAGAATTAATAGGTTCAAGCGCATAAAAATGAAAGGTATATCCATTTATTCTTAGCAAAGAAAACATTCCTTTAATAGACATAAAAGGAAGTCCCATCAGTGAGCTCTGCCTATCCCAAGCTTCTATATCAAATTTTATATAGTTGTCATCATACTCCAATATGGAGCAGGGATAAATCATATCTGCGTCTTTAACTGGTATTATTAATCTTCTATATAATCTCTTATTTTCTTTCTTATAAGATTGAAAGGTTGAAAATACTCCTTCAAGAATTTGTGGTTTACTAGGAAAATTTGCGTTAAAATATGCGGTTGAATTTTCTCGTACAAGAAATTTATTATTGCCTTGTTTTAGATGTAATTCATTCGATAGGCCATAGCTTTCTTTGTACTTAACGCCTCCAATAGGTAGTATTTCAGGGATTGTAATTTTAAACGGTATACCTGCATCTATATCGGGGAAAATTCTTAATGCGAAAGAACCTGATGCCTCTTGCTTCGTATTATAATCATTGTACCGTAATACTACAGAAAAACTTTGCTCTATTGAATATTTTTTAATATAATTTAGAGATTCTAAAAAATATTTTTTTTGCGCCTTATTTAATAGCTTTAAATCCTGTTCCGATAGTTTCCACTCAATAGAGTCAGCATTCTTTTTCATGTTCTGTTTTCAAAGATTAATGATGAGCTATGTGAAGTAAACATCACTGGTATGTGTGTTGCGCTAAATATCATCGTTGCCCTAATGTACTCTTCCCCATTAAGGGAGCCAGCTATCACTACAAAACCACTCATTACTACTGCTCTCGTTTCATTGCCCGGCGTTGTATGAGCCGTTGCACGGACATGGGAAAGAACAACTGCCCTCTTCGAGTTCGGTAACCCCCGTCATTGAGTTCCTGGGCAATCTGCTGCAACTTATATCCCTGAGCATGCAGCAGTCCCGCTAGCCGCGCCGCCTGCTGGTTCTGCTGATTGGTGCGTGCATTTTCCTGCCGAATATTCAAGCTCTTCGCGATGGCCGCCTGGGTCATATTAGCAGGGGTGCCTAGCACCGCCCCGCGGGCCTTCTTTGCAGTAAGCGCGTCTATAGTCCGTTTGGAGATCATCTCGCGCTCGTGCTGAGCAATGACGGCAAATAGCCCAACAGTTAAGGTGTTCGCATCGGGCATATCGCAGCAGACGAAGGCAACTCCCGAATCACGCAGGGCAAAGATGAAGCCCGCGTTTCGGCTCAACCTATCCAACTTCGCAATCAATAAAGTCGCCCCCGCTGCCCGAGCCGCTGCAATGGCCGCGAGCAACTGGGGCCGCTGATTCTTTTTGCCACTCTCCACCTCCACAAACTCCCCCAGCAACTGAGCCGAGTCAGCAACGAAGGCCGCCACCGCCGCGCGCTGGGCTTCGAGCCCAAGGCCGGACTGCCCCTGGCGAGCGGTGCTCACGCGGTAGTAAGGGACGTAAGAAGTGGCAGTTGACAGCATAAAACGGGAATTGGTACAAAAGTAGGCGCTTTGGTCGGGTTTATAACGTTTATTAAACGTACGTTTAACGACTGTGAAATTGTGATTTGGGGGGTACTTTTGCCCAAACTCCTTCCTGCCTCGTGAAATCCTACGTCGCCTACCTACGCGTCTCCACCCAGAAGCAAGGTCAGTCTGGCCTCGGCCTCGAAGCTCAGCGCGCGGCAGTAGCGACCTTCACCCAGGCGGCGCATTTAATGGGGGAATTTGTCGAAGTCGAATCGGGCAAACAAAACCAGCGGCCGCAACTGGCGGCTGCCATAGCACTGGCCAAAGCGAAGGACGCGACACTACTCATCGCCAAGCTCGACCGGTTAAGCCGCAACGCGGGGTTCATCTTCCAACTCCGTGATGCGGGGGTAGACTTTGTCTGCTGCGACATGCCCGATGCCAATACCCTTACTGTCGGAGTCTTTGCCGTACTTGCCCAGCACGAGCGGGAGACCATTTCCAACCGAACCAAAGACGCCCTTGCCGCCAAGAAGGCGCGCGGGGTCCACCTCGGCACGCCAGCCAACCTAACGCCAGCGGCCACGCAAAAGGGACGGGACCGGAGCCAGGCCCAGGCGCACGCCAACGAGCACAATGAGCGGGCAGCGGCCCATATTCTGCTCTTGCGCGAGAAGGGGCTCAACTACTCCCAAATTGCGGAGAAGCTGAATGCGTTGCGCTTTGTGACCCGCTACGGCAAGCCCTTCCGAGCCGAGCAGGTCAAGCGCTTGTACTTGCGCGCCACGGCCTAGCGTCCACTTAGCTGAAGGGGGTGCGCCAGGTGGCTGCAAGGGCGCTTGCGAAAGCGCGTTCCTTAGCCGAGCGATTCCTATCAATTTGGCGGCGATACCAGCACCGGGCGAGGTCAATTCACACGCTCGAAATAATAGCGTTGCTCGGAATACCAGCTGGCAGCGTTCCCATCGGGGTAGCTGAAGACACGGCGCAGGACCAGATAGCGGGCAGAACGCGAAATAGGTGTCCAGCGGCGATTGTAGGTATCTTCCCTTCTCAGGACGAGGGGGTACTCGCGTAGGATGACAGAATCGTTGCCAGGCAGACCAAGCAGGCGAAATAACTCCTGGCCGGTCACCAAGTTGCCCGTGGCATCGCCCCTAAATGTCCGGTCGGAATTCGTGCGCGGACGAGCTACGTATTCTCGCCAGCCGAAGGTGTGGACGTACAGCAGGCGGTAACGGCCGCTGGCGAAATAACTGGCGGGCAGATTAGCGCTTGGCAGCTGGTCAATCGCTTGGAGCGCGTGCGTGAGGCGGGCCAGTGAATCCGGTCGGCGCACTTCGTGCAGCTGGGTACTATAAATACTATAAAAGAAGCTCTCTCGATTAACCTGCTGCCCGCTTTGCGCCTGGCTGTGGTACGCGCACAGTAGGAACACGACGGCAACTAGCTGCTTCATCCGCAAAAGGTAGCGCCTGCCAGCGCATTTGCGTGTTGAGGAAGGACGAGCTTGGTGGGTGGGCCGCAACGACCGCTTTCGGCTCTCCTAACACTAGCTTATTTCCCGGCTGCGTTTTGCGCTGCCGCTAGCTCGTTGCTCTTGAGCATAATAATGCCAATTTCCTGTTCCCCAGCCCCCACTCGGGTAACATACAAGGTCGCCTTGCTGCCTACCCAGCTTTGTAACACGGCATTCGTAGTGGTACTTGGGCCATACGCCGCCGTGAAGCGCGTGAGCAGCTTCTCGATATTATCCGTGCCCAGCGTGCCAAAATTGATAGAAGCTAACCGCCCCTTATAACTGGTAAAGGTCAGGCTCGTGAGCCGGGCGTCTGCTTCCAGCAACGGCTCCTGGGGGCTCACGTACATATCGGGTCCCTTTCGCTTAAGTTGCGGATAATCACGAAGAGGCGCTCCTAGCACATACGTCCGAAACCCATTTTGCGCATCCAAGGCGCTTAGCGAGCCGGCTGGCGGGCGTGGCGTAGCTTCGGCGTTACTAGGTAGTTGCGCGGCAGCCGGTAAACAGAGCAGTGATAGGGAAGCGAGTAGCAGGGCTTTCATGAGGTGGTCGGGTAGCAAAGGACAGGTTGAGGACGTTAGTGCCGCTTGCCAAGCGCGCTTCATAAAGATATTCACGTAATTGCCACTGCACCACCGTCACGTAAGGACAGGAGCAGCTGCCGCGCTTATAACCTTAATTGAACGTCCGTTTAATAAACGTTATAAACGCCACAGTAAGCTTTAAGAGGAGGATATTCCGAGTAGGCAATGGGTATTAACTAGCTTCAACTGAAAGAGCCCCGACCTGCTACCAAGTCGGGGCTCTTTCAGTTACCGAAGGCTAGAGGACCTAGCGGTGGCCGTAGGGCCGAGCCGGGCCGCGGTCGTGGCGGTGTTGGGCTTCCCAGCGGGCGCGCTCGATGGCTTGTTGGCGTTCCCGTTCGCGCTGGGCTTGCTCCACCCGAGCCCGTTCGCGGGGCGACAAGCGGCGCAGGTCGCGGTCATGGTCAACGGCAGCGGCCGAAGCGGCCGTAGTAGCGAAGAGGGCAGCAGCGGCAACGAAGGAAAAGAGGGAGGCTTTCATGACGGGAGAAAAAGAAAAAGTGGACAGAAAAACGAGTAGCTCGTCTGCCCTTCCCAAGGCAAGGGCAGTGCCAAGCTACCTAGAGTCAATTCCCCCCTTTTTGCCTAAATATTTAATCTACAGTTAGTTACTTATTCTAGTAATCCGAACTTTGTCGACCAACGCGGCAACTAGGCCGCTTAACGCCTACCCCTGTACGAGCGGGCAGGCCTGCTTGCTCCTAAGGTGGTCTAGCTCAGCCGCACAGCGTTGGGACGTAGGTTAGCATGGGATTCGAAGTGATGGGAGGCCTTACTGCTTTGCTACTTGACGGTACTTGCTCTGCTTCCCCGCTCGCGGGACCTTGCCTAGCAGCGCCACCGCTTAGAGGCGCCTATCCAGCCCCATTACGGCCAGCGGTACTCGAGGCGAGGCGAGGGGTTCTCGTTACAACGGGGCGGAAAAGGGCAGCAAGGGGCTCGCTTGCTCACTATGCCCCGCTCAGCGGTTGCCTTGAGTCGGGAGACGCCCCTAAAAGACACGCCGTCGAATAGCTAGGGCCATTTTTGCCCAGCCCCCGTTCGTCTCCGAAAATAACCGTTTTGTGGGACGTGCCGGTGAGGCAGTATGTGGCCATTTTTGGAGGACAGGGGGCAATAAATTATTTTACGAGTATCCTATCTCTATACTTTGGGTCGTCGACAAGCTCCGCTTTACCATGTAGCATTGAGGCTTTCACGTAAAAAACGGCTGTCATATCCGTTGTAACTGGCCTAATGGCAAACCATAGGTGGCCAACGTTACCTACTCTACCTACTACTTCAACTAGTTGTCCCTGCGGCCATTGAACGGCTAATTGCTGATTCATCGTATCAGCTAACTGCTGATAGCCGTTCACCAACTCATTGAATTGTAGATAGAGCCTGACCTGAGAGGGTGGGTATTGCGCCTGGCTCGTGGCAGGAAGCAAGAAAACAGCAGCTACTAGCAAGCGTTTCATTAGCCGGGTCAGGTTGAGGTGGCACAGAGCAGGGAGGTGATTCTGTACGCTTCCCTAAATAGAAGGCCAGTTGTGAGTAGAGAAAGCCTTAACTTTCACTACCTGACGACTGACGAATGAAAAAGGGACGATTCAGCGAGGCCCAAATTGTGGCCATTTTGCAACAGCAAGCCAGCGGCCAGACCGTCGCCCAGATTGTGCGCGAGCACGGCTTGAGTGAGGCGACATTCTACGCCTGGAAAAGCAAGTATGCGGGGGCTAGTGTGGCCGAGCTAACCCGGCTCAAGCATTTGGAAGAAGAGAATCGAAAGCTCAAGCAGATGTTCGCGGAACTGAGCTTAGAGAATCAAGCTATCAAGGAGATACTGCGAAAAAAGTAGTCAGCCCTGCGGCGCGGCGCCAGGCAGCGCAGGGCTTAGTGTGTAAAGGCTGGAGCCAGCGCCGAGCGTGTGCCCTAGTCGGGCTCGCGCGCAGCAGCTACCACCCGGTAGCGCACAGGCGCAATGATGAGCCCGTGGAGCAGGCACTGCGAGCGTTAAGTGGGCGGCACCCCGGCTGGGGCTTCTGGAAACTGCACCACCGCTTGCGCAAGAATGGGCTAGTAATCAATCACAAGCGTACGCTACGCATTTATCGGGTGCTGGCCCTAAACCTATCCCGGCGCCTGAAAAAGCGCGTGCCAGCCCGGGTGAAGCAGCCTTTAGCCGTGCCCATGAAGGCCAATGTGTGCTGGTCGCTCGACTTTACGAGCGATGTGTTGACCGATGGCCGACGCTTTCGGACGCTGAATGTGCTCGACGATTACAACCGCCAGCTACTCGGCGTGGAAATTGACTTTTCCTTGCCAGCCAGTCGCGTCGTGCAGGTGCTGACGCGCTTGGTCGACTCTCATGGCTGCCCCGCGCAGCTGCGCACCGACAACGGCCCTGAGTTCATCAGCGCCCAGTTGAGCGAGTGGTGTGAGCAGCAAGGTATTAGTCTGCACTGGATTCAGCCCGGCAAGCCGACGCAAAATGCCTATATCGAGCGCTTTAACGGCTCGTTTCGCCGCGAACTACTCGACGCCCACCTGTTTCGCTCACTGGCCCATGTGCGCCAACTCGTGGACGAGTGGATGCTCGACTACAACACCCAACGGCCCCACCAGGCCTTGAATTTTATGACTCCCATCGAATTTAAACAAACGGCCTAACCTCTGCTAACGACTGGCTTACCAAACGGGGAAGCGTACAATTCAAAGTTAGTAACTAGCTGAATGTCAACTAACCTGAAAAAGCTAGTAAGGCATGCATCCCAGTCCTGCCTACTTCCCCTGCGCAACTCACTGATGCTCCTGCTCCCGATTTCTTAAGCCAATATATTAGGGACGCACTTGCTAAGCCAACGCCTTTCACGTTCATCAACCGTTCGTTAAAGGTCTGTGAAAGCGCTGTTGAGCGGCAATTGCCTCAGCCTTCATAACGGGCACTCTACTGAATGCGCTGCAAATAAGTACCGGTAACAAAGTATATGTGCTTCACCGATGGCTTCTCTCCTGAGCAGGAATCAGAAATAGCCTATCGCAGGTGGGCGGCCGCTCGACCTTTTCGCCACTTATAGACACAATAGTTGTATGGCTTTCTAATTCGTTTCCCTTGTTGTCGCTATAGCTTAAATCCACACAAGCTAGCGGATGCGCTGAGGAACGCAACTCTAACCGCACATCATAGCGGTGGGCCTGCGCTAGATACTGTTCTACTTGCCATAAGATATATTCCCCAGTACCATAGCGAACTGTCCAGTAGGTGTCGGGAGAAACAGCTGTAGGGCCTACAGCTAGAGGAAGCTCCTTAGAACGAACACTAGTAGCGGAAACCGAAGTAGTAAGCTGGTATGCCGATGGCAATAATGGCTTCCCGTCCTTGACTACTTGGATGCTACGCAATAGGACCTGTCGGCTTCTTAGAGTGGTGGTATCAGTAGGCACCAAGCTAGGGTAAAACAATGCACCTACTAAAAGCAACGTTTTCACAGACAGGCTATAAAAGAGTGAAAGTTCAACGAAAGTATATCAGAAAGTTGCTGTTGCCAGCAAAATTTTAAACGTGTCCAATAACGTGTATTCTGTTCAACAGCCGAGCGGATCGGGAGCGGGTTCGCTCCCGACGAGTAAGCAGGTGGGGCATCCGAAAAGGGGGCTTTTGGAGCCTACTACCTGGCAACTCTTCGGTTTTACGTATTGTCGAGGGTCGTTTCCAATATGTAAAAGGGTTGCCTTATTTAAATCACTGTTTTGCTGAACGTCTGTCAACTATTGCCGGCGTATCCTAGTCGAACGGGGATATTGCGGCGAAGGCAGGGTAACAAGATAATCGGGCGTGAGCAGCAAGCGGGTGGGCATTCCCTGAAGTGAGCCCTCCTGATACGTGAGGCGGAGGGTGTCGCCCTGTTGGGTGTAGCGCCCTTCGTGGTAGCCCAGGCCCATTTCTACTTCGCACTCCCCGTTGGTGTACAGGTTCACTGTGTACGAGCCAACGGCCAAGTCTTCAAAGGCCGCATACCGCCGAATTCTGCTGTTGCAGGCACTGGCGAGCAGCAAAAACGTGCTGAGCCAGATGGGCCAGGGGAAAGCACGCCTTTTCGTGGACGCGGGGTGCTCAGAGCGGGTTAGCAACATAGACACGCAAGGTAGGAAGTCTTATAGACGCCAAACTATGGCCTGGTTTCTCACCAAAGTACTACGCCATGCATAGCAGCCAGCCGAGTCAAAAACCGTCACTTTTCCAAGTTGTGGGGTATAAGCTTTGTTACGTTAAGGGACGAAATCAGGAACAAGAGAAGGAAGAATACTGGTCGCTATCCTCAAAATCCTGTTTGTTACTTATTCGATGTGCTTTTTTTAAAATGCCTTCGAGACGCAACTGGGCCTACTCAGCAGCACGAGCAGGGAAGCGTTAGCAAGCCGGCCACAGCGCGACGGGGCGACCAAGGCGAGGGGAACAGGGGCCAAGCGTAGGGCTGGCGAAGGCGTTTCAGCAGGCGGCAAGGCCCTGGGGCCGGGGACTGGTTACTGAGCTAACGAGACGAACTGCTGCGCGAACGAAGCGGCCCCTTGCCTGGCCCAGTCGGGGCAGCCAAGGGGCCGGTACTTAGGTTAAGTTCGCCGCGGCGCGGGTAAGCCAGGGCCCACCTACGCCGCGGCGGCTAGGGTTAGTCGACTACGAGCTTTCTGACGAGCAGGCCGGCCTCGGTGCGCAGGCGCAAGGCGTAGACGCCGGTGGCCAGGTCAGTCAGGGGCAACGTGTGGGTGGCCAGCCCGGCGGGCAGCACTTGCGTGCGCACTACCCGGCCCAGGGCGTCGACCAGCGTGGCCGTGACGGGCTGGCGGCTCAGGCTCAGCGGCAATTCGATGGCTACTTGTTCTTTAGCCGGATTGGGGTATACACTCACCTGCTGGGCCAGGGCGGCCGGGACCGTAGCCAGCACCTGCTGGGGCGCGAACACGAGCTCGAAGCGGCCCGTGACCAGCGTGGTGGCATTGCTGACCGTGAACTGGTAGGTAAGTTGCTGGGCCAGGTCGATTAGGGCCCCGCTTTGGTGGTCGCGCAGGTACACGGGCACGGTGCTCAGGTTCAGCAGTTGGCTGGCCGCAAGCGCGTACGCGCCCGCCGTGGGTACGCCCACGGTCAACGGGATGGTGCGCTGGCTAGTGCCGAGTTCGGGCTGGCCATCGATGCTGAGTGGTTGGCCACTGGCTAGGTTCGTCGAGAGGTTCAGGCCCGTGACGTTGGGCAGCTTCTGGGCATCGTAGCTCGGGTCGAAGCCACCCGTGGCCCCGTTTTCAAAATAGACCGTGGCCTCGTCCAGCAGCGGGCTGCCCACGCCTTGCAGCGTGAGCTGCACCAGGGGCCGCGGCTCGGCCGTGGTGCGCTGGAAGGTGGTGCCGGTGGGCTGGGTCAGGCGCTGGCTGTTGCGGAAGGTCATGGTGGCTGTGCTCAGGCCGGCGGCTACGCGGGCGAAGAAGCCCTGGCCCAGGGGCAGCACGGGGTTGCCGATGCCGTTGATGTAGCTGCGGTACTGGCCCGCGTACTGACTGGTGCTCTGATACACGTAGATAGCCCCTTCCAGGCCCGGGCGGTCGGCGGCGGCCACGCGGGAGTAGTCCAGCGGGGCGGGGTAGGGGTTGCCCAGCAGCTGCCAGCCCCCCTCGGGGTACGTGGCCCGCGTGCTAGTGAGCAGCAGCGTCAGGACATCATTGTTAAGCGGGCCCTGAAAGTCGACCAGCTCGCTGGCAGCGAGGTTGACCGTGTAGCCACGGCCCACGGCGAGCGGGTCGCTCAGGGCGGCGGGCGAGAAGTAGCCTTTGTCGAAGGGCACTAGGTTGTTAGCCAAACTCAGGCGGCTGTCGTCGTAGCCGTACACCGTGGGGAAGGGTGAAACGGCCGTGGGCGTGGCCGACGAGTTGTAGGCCGGGTTGATGGTCGGCGTAAAGCCGCTGGTGGTCAGGTCGGCCACGGTGGAATTGCTGACCGGCGAGGCGTAGTGGCGGTAGCCCGGGCCCGGGTTCAGGCTCGGGTTGATGTAGCGCTGCACCGTGACCGTACCCGTCACCACTCCGCCCGAGTTGACCACCAGGGCATCGCCCGTGCTGGTCGACTCGAGAGTGAACAGGTTGGCGTTGGTAGCAAAGTTGCCCGTGAGCGTGAGCACGCGCCGTACCGAAGCGCCCGCGCTGGTGCTGAGCTGCGCGCCGCTGGCCTGGATGGTCAGGTTCCAGAAGCGAATGGCCGCGCTGCCAAAGATATTGGAGGCCGTGGCCCCGCCGCCCAGCAGCACCGTGCCCCCGCCGGTGGCGAAGGCGCCGTTGTTGGTCAGGTTGCCATTGACCGTGACCGTGCCCGCCGTCTGGCTGATAGTGCCGCTGCTGCTGTTGGTCAAGCTGCTGGCCACCGTGATGTCGCCCCCGCTCTGGGTCAGCGTGCCCGTGTTGCTCAGCTCGCCGGTCACGGCGAGGGTGCCCGCACTTTTGGTGATAGCTCCGCTGCTGGTCAGGTTGCCCGTGACGGTGAGCGTGCCTGCACTCTGCGTGAGCGTGCCCGGGCCGACGAGGGTCAGGGTGCGCGTGGCCGCCCCCGTAGCGGGCACAATCGGGTAGAAGCGCACGCCGGCGCCGGGAATCAGCACGTCGGTGCCAGCCGTAGGCACCTGAACGGGCGTCCAGTTGGCGGGCGTGTTCCAGTCTTGGTCCACACTCCCATTCCAGGTCAGCAGCGTCACTGGGGCTACGTAGGTGAGCGAGTAGGTCGCCGAAGCCGTATTGCCATTGCCGACCGCATCCTGCGCCGCATTGGCCGCCACGGTGACGCTGGTGGCGGTGCCAGCCGTGGTGGGCATCACGCTAAAGGTGTACGTATTTCCGCTGCCCGCCGTGGGGCCACTGCTCAACGTGCCATTGGTGACGGTAATGCCGCTGGCACTGAAGCCCGTCACGGGCTCGGAGAAGGTCGCCGTGAAGGCCAGGGGCGTGGTGCTACTCGTGCTGCCGCTCGTGCCGTTGGGGCTGCTCAGCGTCACTGTGGGCTGGGTGGCGTCCACCGTAAAGGCGTTGGTGTTGCTGTTGGCGCTCACGGTCGAGCCGCTGGCCTGGGCCGTAGCGTAGACCTGGTAGCTACCGCTGGTCAGCGCCGTGGTGGGCGTCAGGCTAAAGTTGCCGCCCGTGGCCGTGGTGGTGCCAATAGCCTGGGCCGCGCCGCTGCCCACTGCCAGGTAGATGGTGACTGTGCTGCCAGCCGGGGCCGTGCCCGCGTAAGTAGGCAGGCCGTTGACCGTACTGCCGTTGGCTGGCGAGGTCACTATGGGGGCCGTCGTGGTGGGCAGCTGGTACTGCACGCTCACTGCGTTGCTGGCCGAGTTGCCCGTGTTATTGGCGTCGTTAGCCACGCCAGCGGCCACGCTCACGGTCACGGTGCCCGCCCCGGTGGGCGTCACGGTGAAAGCGTAAGGGCCCGCGCCGCTGCCGCTAAAGCTGCCGCTGGTCACCGTGCCCCCTGTCACCGTCACATCCGAGGCCACGAAGGTGGTACCCACGCTTTGCGAGAAGCTCACTGCGAAGGGAATGGGCGCGGTGCTGGTGGGGCTGGCCGAGGTGGTGCTCACGGTGGCCGTCAGGGGCAAAGCGCCGATGGTGAGGGTATAGTCGCGGAAGCCGCTGTAGGGCCCCGGAGCCGCCGAGTTGTCGGTAGCCGTGAGGCGGAAGCCGAATGTGCCGCTGGCCGTGGGCGTGCCCGCGAGCGTGCTGCCCGCGAACGTCAGGCCCGCAGGCAAGTTGCCGCTAAGCCCGTAGGTATAGCTGCCCGAGCCGCCCGAAGCCGTGAACGTGACGGAGTAGGCCGTGCCCTGCGTGCCGCTCGTCAGCGTGCCATTGGTTGGGGACACCGTGAGGGTAGGTGCCTGGAACGTCAGCGCGTATGTGCCCGAAGCCAAGTTGCCGTTGCCGGCCTGGTCCTGCACCACCCCGGCCCGCACCTGCACGGTGGTGGCCGTGCCGGGCGTAGTGGGCGTCACCTGGAAAGTGAAGCTGTTGCCGCTGCCCGCCGTCGGCCCGCTGCTCACCGTGCCGTTGCTCACGGCGAGGTCGCTGGCCGCGAAGCCCGTTACCGGCTCGCTAAACGTGGCTGTGAAGCTGAAGGGCGTGGTGCTGGTGGTGCTGCCCGACGTGCCAGCCGTGCTGGTGAGGCTCGTCACCGTGGGGGCCGTCTGGTCGAGGGTATAAGTCGGACCCGTTGCCCCGCTGGGCGCGTTGCCAGCCCCGTCGGTCACGCCCGAGCCCGTGCTTTTGAGCGTGAGGCCCAGCGTACCATTACCGCTCACGCCGCTTACCACTAGGTCGTAGCTGCTGCTGCTCACCGTTGTGACGCTGGCCAGGGTGCCCGCCGCGGTGCCGGTCGTGTTCAGCGTAAAGCTGCCGGTACTCACGCCCGTCACGCTCTCGCTGAACGTGACGCGGAACGTAACGGCGGTAGCGTTGGTGACCGTAGCAGTCGGGTTCTGGCGACTAATGCTGGCCACGGGGGCCATCTGGTCGAGGGTATAGGGTTGGCCGCTGGTGTAGCCGCCACCGATGGGGTTGCCCACGGCATCGACGATGCTCGTGTTGCTGGCGTTGAGGTCAAGGCGCACCGTGCCGTTGCCACTCACCCCACTCACCGTCACGTCATACACGCTGCCCGACACGGCCGTTACCGTGCGGCCGCTGCTGGTGACCGTGCCCGCCGTAGTGGTCAGGGTGAAGTCGGTGGCATTTACGCCCGTCACGCTCTCGCTAAACGTGACGCGAAAGGTGAGCGCCGTAGCGTTGGTGGTCGCCGCCGTGGGGTTCTGGCGGGTGCTGGCTACCACTGTGGGCGCAGTGGCATCCACCGTGAAGAGGTTGGTATTCGACCGGGCGCTCACGTTCTGGCCGCTGAGCTGGGCCGTGGCGTAGACCGAGTAGGTGCCGCTGGCCAGGGCCGTGGTGGGCGTGAAGCTAAAGCCGCCGCCCGTAGCCGTGGTGGTGCCGATGGCCTGGGCCGCACCGCTGCCCATCGCCAAGTAGATAGTGACCGTGCTGCCGGTCGGGGCTGTGCCCGCGTAGGTGGGTAGGCCGTTGGTGGTGCTGCTGGCGGCTGGGGCCGTCACGGTTGGGGCAGCCGTGGTAGGCAGGGCGTAGGTAAAGGTGTAGGTAGCCGAGGCCAGGTTGCCATTGCCCACCGCGTCCTGGACCACGCCGGCGGCGATGCTCACCCGCACGGTGCCCACCGCGGGGGCCACGGTGAAGGTGTAGGAATTGGCGGCCGAGCCGGCCGCGAAGTTGCCGACTGTACCGCCGCTCACCGTCACGTCGCTGGCCGAGAAGCTGGTGCCCACGCCCTCCGAAAACTGCGCCGTAAAGCTCACTGGCGTGCTAGTGGTGGCGCCATTGTTGGCCACCGTGCTGCTCAGCGTCACCGTGGGCGCGGTGGCATCCACCGTGAAGGGGTTGGTATTCGACTGCGCGCTCACGGCCTGGCCGCTGCTTTGGGCCGTGGCGTAGACCGAGTAGGTGCCACTGGCTAGGGCCGTAGTGGGCGTGAAGCTAAAGCTGCCGCCTGTGGCCGGGGTGGTGCCGATGGCCTGGGCCGTGCCGCTGCCCATTGCCAGGTACAGCGTGACCGTGCTGCCGGCCGGGGCCGTGCCCGTGAAGGTGGGTAAGCCGTTGGTAGTGCTGTTGCTGGCCGGGCCCGTCACGGTTGGGGCGGCCGTCACCACCGTAAAGGCCAGCCCGTTGCTAGTGCCCCCTGGCGTGGTCACGGTCACGCTGCCGCTGGTAGCGCCGGCCGGCACGGTGGCCGTGATAGTCGTGTTGTTTACCACAGTGAACGTGGTGGCCGCCGTGCCATTAAAGCTCACGGATGTGGCCCCGCTCAAGGTATTGCCTGTCAAGGTAATGCTCGTGCCCACCAGCCCGCTCGTGCGGTTGAGGCTGGTGAGGGTGGGCGCGAATACGGTGGTGTTCAGCAGCACGCCGGCCGTGCTGCTGCTATAATTAGACGTGAGTAGGTCCAGTTTACCGTCGCCATTAACGTCGGCCACCGCGATGCCGTTGGGATTGCTGCCCGTGCTGTAGTTTGTGGCCGCCCCGAAGGTGCCGTTACCATTGCCCAGCAGCACCCCGGCCTTGTTGCTGGACAGGTTCGGCACTAACAGGTCCAGGTTGCCGTCGCCGTTAACGTCAGCCACCGCGATGTCGGCGGGACTATTACCTCCCGTGCTGTAGTTCGTGACCGCCCCGAAAGTGCCGTTACCATTGCCCAGCAGCACCCCGGCCGTGTTGAGGTTGGAGATAGCCGTGAGCAGGTCCAGTTTGCCGTCGCCGTTGACGTCGGCCACCACGATGCCGTAGGGAATCGTGATGCCCGTGCCCGTGCTGTAGTTTGTGACCGCCCCGAAAGTGCCGTTACCATTGCCTAGCAGCACCCCGACATTGCTGTAGCCGGCCGTGAGCAGGTCTAGTTTGCCGTCGCCGTTGACGTCGCCCACCGCGATGTTGTAGGTATAGTCGCCCGTGCTGTAGGTCGTAGCCGCCCCGAAAGTGCCGTTACCATTGCCCAGCAGTACCCCGGCCGTTTTGCTGTTGTGGTTAGCGGTAAGCAGGTCTCGTTTGCCGTCGCCGTTAACGTCGGCGACCGCGATGCTGTAGGGATTGCTGTTCGTGCCCGTGCTGTAGGTCGTGACCGCCCCGAAAGTGCCGTTACCATTGCCCAGCAGCACCCCGGCTGTGTTGCTGTTCGAGTTGGCCGTGAGCAGGTCCAGTCTACCGTCGCCGTTAACGTCGGCGACCGCGATGCTGTAAGGATTGCTGTTCGTGCCCGTGCTGTAGGTCGTGACCGCCCCGAAAGTGCCGTTACCATTGCCCAGCAGCACGCCGGCCGTGCTGCTGCTATAATTAGACGTGAGCAGGTCCAGTCTACCGTCGCCGTTAACGTCGGCCGCCGCGATGCTGTAAGGATTGCTGCCCGTGCCCGTGCTGTAGGCAGCCACCGGGGCAAAGGTGGCGGTGGGGGTTTGGGCACGGGCCGTGCCGGCCGTGGCCAGCAGCAGCCCCAGCGCCGCCAGCGGGCGCGCCAGCCAGGAAGAATAAATGTATTTCATAAAAAGCAGAAGAGACGTGGTATTCAAGTGAGCTTTTTTTGGCTTTCTCAAAGGTCTGATTATCCTTATTCTTGCTGCAAGCCGGGCACCTCCCCCATTTGGGGGAGGTGCGCGCAGTTTGTTTCACCCTCTGTTTAGGAGTAGTGCCCGGCTCAGGCACCCGAGAGCCCCGACCACTACCGCCGCTACTCCGTTCGCGAGCGCCTTTTCGCACCCATGACTGTCTGCAAAGTGCGCTTCCTGCTGCTTCCGCAAGTCAGGGCCGGACCGCCGCGTCTCTACCTAGGTGATAGCAGCCTCTAGTGGGGGAGCAGGGCAAAGCATTATTGCTTTGCCGCCGTTGCTTGAATAACCCAAAAAAGCGCCGGCCTCTCGGCTGGCGCTTTCGAAAAGCCAGGTAAGTAGCCGCCCACTGGTCGAGGCTAGCGGCTATAAGAGACGTAGTGCCGAAACTAGCTGTTCACCGGGTCAACCCCTATGAAGGCACTGGTACCGTCCAAGTCGATGGGCACACTGTATTCTTCCACCAGGTCAACGAGTGCGGCAGCCCGCTGGCCGAGCTGGGGGGCCACCAGGCTAGCGGTGGCTGCCTGTCCCGCGGCGGCGAAGAGGTCGCTTTTTGGTGTCATCGGGACCTCCTTGATGTTTACATTATAGTCCACGCCCTGACTACCTCTGACTACCCCAGCCGTGCGCGCGAGAACCGCCCGCCCAATAGCTTCATACCCCTTTGTGTCGATGATATTGTGGCTGACGCAGTCATTGAAAACGCGCTGAATCGGAACAAAATACAACCAGTGCTCCTTGGCTGACCCCGGAAGCTTCACTTTGTTGTTGAACCAAATGGCGACATAGCCGGTCAGCTTACACTTGCCCACCCACCGCACGTCGTACTTTTTCATTTTTATGACCAACGTAGCTGTTACAATGGTCCGAGGCGGTACCAGAACGGGCATATCTGCCTTCCACTCTTGTGTTTCTGACTGCGTAGCGCCCTGGGTGGAGGATAGCGTGAGGTCGGTGGTCACTTTGCCCCCCACACTGGCCACATCCGGTACCCCTACGGTGGTACTCACTTCGGTGCCGATGGAGAGTTGTTCGGTAACCGACCAGGCGAAGGATTGCGTAGTGGAGTAGGATTTTTCAAACCTGGGTGTTTGCGTCACGCTGGAGTCGTTGCTTAGTTCGACCTTATCCGCGCTTAAGTTATCTTCCGCTTGGGGCATGTCATCTAGCGCATACTGAATGTCCAGCATCTGCGATTGCACCTGCCGCTCGTAGTAGTTCTTGAGAAAGAATTCCTGGTCGCTGTACTTGGTGCTGGCCGTAAACTTGATGCCACCGCCGTTGTGCTTCTTGTTCATCCAATTGCCCCAGGCATTGGTGATGTCTTGCAATGATTTCGCCATGATGTGCTGGTTAGGTAAGTGAGGGGAAAGAAAAAGGGGGTAAGTGTTTCATAGAAGGCAGGCGCTTGGTTGAACGCGCCGGCCACGTTGAGTTCAACTACCTGCCGCGCGAGCTAAGAGTGGCGCGCAAGCCAGGCTGGAGACCCTCGGCAGCCGCTAGCGCACAGTAGGGTTAGCTGCGCGGAAAGCCAGGTAAAGCGGGGACATGGCGCAAAGGTCTGCGGGTCATTTACCCCCGCGCAAGGCCGGTCTATCCCCCATTTGGGGGAGGGGCTGGCACCTTTGCGCAGCCTTCCTGTCCAAGCTTTCGCTGCTCGGACCCTTGACCCAAATCCGGCCCTCGGCGCGGTGACGGCGGGCGGCGTAGCGGCCGGGGCAAAAGTGGAAGTGTTGTCTTGCGACTGACGGTGTAGTAAATAGCGAATGCCCAGGGCGGAAAAGCCCAGTTGTTCCATGGAAAGCAGCCGGGCTTTTTGCTGCCCTGGCTTTTTTCGGAGGATAGCTACGGGGGGCAGTGACAGGATACTTTTGCGGTATTCGATTGACTGACTCCAGGAAAACAGCTTCTTCGCTCCCGTGACTTTTTGCTTTCTTACTGCCCATGCGCATGGCAGCGCGCTGCTATCGGCCCTGGAATTGAGATTGAACAGGCAGTGCTTCGCTCGCTGGCGTAGGGGCGCGCTTGCCTGCTGGTGGCTGGTGCTGCTGGCGAGCCTGGTCCCCCAGCCGGCCGGAGGACAGCCCGCCGCCTGGCACCGCGAGCCCGTGCTCAGCCGCCTGTTGGTGCAGCAGATGGCGACCGACGCCGCCGGGCTGCGCTGGCTGGCCACCGACGAAGGGGTATACCGGTACGATGGCTACGAAACCGTGGCTCTGCAGCGCCTCGTGCGCCAGGGGCCGCGCCTGCCCGTCGAAATGGTTTCGGCGCTGACCTTCGACGGGGCGGGCCGGCTCTGGCTGGGCTCCGCCACCGGGCTGTACTGTTTCGAGCCGGGCAGCGGGGTGCTGCGCAAGGTGCCCCTGGCCCCCGACTTCCACGCCGGGGTGGCGGTGCACGCGTTGCTGTGGCACCCCCGCACCAATCGCCTGTGGGTGGGCCACGGCCTGGAGCTGCTGGTGCTGGACCCCGCCCGCCCGGCCCGGCCCCTGGCCAAGCTGGTGCTGCCCGCCGACCGCGACCCCACCGGCTTGTTCACCCCGGAGCGCGCCAGTGGAGCGGTGTGGTTTTCCAGCAAAGGCCACGAGCTGTACCAGCTCGACCCCGATGCCGCGGTGCGCCAGCATTTTCTGGTCGATGATTTTGCGGTGCCGGTCGTGGGCACCCGGCCGCAACGGTTCGTGACCCGGCAGGCTCTGCTCGAAGCGGCCGGCCCCGGCCCCTGGCGGGCGCTGCTGCGCTGGCCCGGCGGCCCCGAGCAAATCATCCGGCCGTGGATGACCGATACCACGGTAGACTTTGTGACGCTGGGTTACCGGGTGCAGCTGCGCCAGCCTGGCGGTGCCCACCCCCAGGTGCAGCGCGAGCAACTGCGCTTTAGCGACGATGCTCCCCAAAACCAGACGTACTATTTGCTGGAGCAAGGGCCGCTGGGCGTGTGGTGGTGTTACTCGCGCATTTGGCGGGGCTGCTACCTCCAGCGCCCGGTACGCGCCGTGGTGCAGGCGGTGCCCCTGGTACCCAGCCCCGGCCCCGGCAGTGCCCGCGCCATCCGGCGGCTGGCCACTGGCCGGCTGCTGGTCAGTACCTACGCCGGCCTATTTGCCCAAGCCGCCGACTCGCCCCAGGCCCCCCTGCGCCCGCTGCCGATGTGGGAGCGGCGGGGCGGGCGGACCAGGCCCATCAAGCCAACGTTTATGGCCATGCTGCCCACGGCTGACCCCCAGCGCCTCGTCGTGTTAGATGAGGGCCTGGGCTACGGCCTGTTCACCCCCGCGACGGGCGAAATAAGCTTGCTGGCCGCCGCTCGCCCACTGCCCAGCCAGGCCCTGCTGCACGACCAGGCGGGGCAGTGGTGGGGCGGCGGCCAGGCCGGGCTCTGCCAGCCCGACCTGGCCCGGGGCGTCGTCAGGTCCTACGCCGTCCAGCCGCTGGCCGGGCGGCTGAAATCGCTCACGGTGTGGGACATGGCCGAAGACCCGGCCAACCGGGCCCTCTGGCTGGCCACCAACGGCGGCCTGTGGTGGTACCGGCCCGCCGACCATGCCCTGCGGCACTTCGGCGTGGCCGTGCCCGCCCCGCGCACCCTGCCCACCGATGCCTTGCTGACCGTGCTGGCCATGGGCCCGGGCCGGGCCTGGCTGGGCACTCGCGACCAGGGCCTGCTCGAAGTGGACCTGCACCGGGGCCTGCTCCGGCAGGTGAACGAGGCCCAGGGGCTGCCCAGCCACACTGTGGCCTCGCTGCTGCCGGGGGCGGGCGGGCAGTTGTGGGCCGGCACCTACGCCGGCATTGTGCGCTACGACCCCACCCGGGAACAGCTGGCCGTGTTCGGGGAGTCGGAAGGCATGCACAACGCCGAGCTAAACCGCCATTCGGCCCTTGTCGATGCCGACGGCAGCCTCTGGATGGGCGGCTTGGGCGGCGTGTACCACCTGCGGCCGGAGCAACTGCGGCCCGGCGCAGCGCCGGTGCGCCCGCGCCTGCTGGTAACCGGCGTCGGCCAAACGGTGGGCGGGCAGCTGCACGAAACGCCGGTGCCCGCTGCGGTGTGGCCCCGGCTCACGCTGCCGGCCGCGCCGGAGGCCGCGGTGGCGGTGCAGCTGGCGTTCACCGATTTCTTCGCCCCCGAGCTGGTGCGCTATTTCTACCGCCTGCGCCCGGCAAATGGGGCGGCTCCGCTGGCCTGGCAAGCCACCCCGCACCGCTTGGTGCTGCGCGGCCTGTCCCCCGGCGACTACGACCTGGAAGTGCGGGCCGAAAACCAGCTGGGCCAGCCGGCGGCGAACCGCCTGCACCTGCCGCTACGGGTGCAGGCCGCCTGGTGGCAGCTGCCCGTGGTGTGGGGGCTGGCGGCGGCGCTGCTCGTGGCCCTGGGCTACGGCGCCTACGGGCTGCGGCTGCGGCGGGAGCGACGGGAAGCCGCCCACCGGGCCGAGCTGGCGGCCAACCTGCACGACGAGGTGGGTGCCCTGCTCACGCGCGTAAGCATGCTGGCCGAGGTGCTCAGCGAAAACCACTCAACCATTGAGCCCAACTCCCACGCCGGCCACCTGGATACCCGCCACGCCCTCGACCGGCTCCTTTACAACAGCCGCGCGGCCGTGCAAACCATGCGCGACGTGGTGTGGGGCATCGATTCGCGCGCTGATTCGGTGGCCGCGCTCCTGGACCGCATGCGCGAGCACCTAAGCCAAACTGCCGCGGCCGCTGGCCTGCAGGCCACCTTTACCCACGCCGACCTATCCGAGAAAGCCGGCGTGCCGGCTAGCGTGCGCCAGCACCTGTACCTGGTGTTCAAGGAAGCCGTTACCAACGCCGCCCGCCATGCCCAAGCCGCTACCGAAATCCGCGTATACCTGGGCCGCCGCCACGGCCAACTGGTGCTGGAAGTGGGCGATGACGGCCAGGACATCGGCCCAACGTCCCGCTCTAGCGGCATGGGCCTGCGCAACATGGCTCGCCGCGCGCAAGCCATGGGAGCCACCTTGCACACCGGCCCCCATGCGGATGGCCGCCCCGGCTACTGCGTGCGCCTGGCGCTGGACCGGGCCTGAGGACGTTGACAAGCCTAACTATATGAAAGCAAGCGTTCTGCGGAGCGTAATTGAAGCAGCTCTACCGCTTCGTTATAATTGCTCTGGATTACCTGGGCGGCAGCAGTTTTTCGGCTGCGCGCACGCCAGATGAGCATCGCCGATTTTTCGGGCGACTACTTTCCGGGCGCCTCCTATAGCTGGCCCCGCGCCGCCCGACTCAGCAACTCGATGCGGCCGCTGACGTGGAGCTTGTGGTAAACGTTTTTAACGTGGCTACGCACGGTTTCCAGGCCCAGCCCGAGGCGCTGAGCCACTTCCTTATCGGTCAGGCCATCAAGTAAGGCTTCGAAGACCTGCTGCTCGCGCGGCGAAAGGGTAGCGGCGTGGGGCTGCGGGCTAGGCTTGAAGTGGGCCAGCACCCGCCGCGCCACCAGTGGGCTTAGGCTGGCGCCGCCGTCGGCCACCTCGCGGATGGCCTGGGGCAGTTGGGCCAGGGGCGTGCCCTTGAGCAGGTAGCCGCTTGCGCCCCGGCTCAGGGCCAAATAAATGCGGTCGGCATCCTCGAACATGGTTTGCACGATGACGTTGGCCTGCGGCAGGCGCTGCTTGATGAGCGGTAGCGCATCGAGCCCACTCAGGCCAGGCAATCCGAGGTCGAGCAGTACGATGTCGGGGGGCAGGGCGTCGGGCAGCTCGGCCAGGAAGGCCTCGGCCGATTCGCTCACCAGCACCACGTTCAGGCCCGGCTGCCGGCGCAGGTAGTCGCTGAGCAGCCCGCGCACTTCGGGGTCGTCCTCGACGAGGGCCAGGTTGAGTGAATTCATGGTGCAAAGTACCATCGGTACCAGGCCACCGCGCTAGGCGGACTCCTCCCCCAAATGGGGGAGGGTATTTTTTAGGAGGCCGCGTCGGAGGCCGACACCTTTGTGAGGCACTGCTTTCTGAGCTTCATCCACAAATATCTTCTTGTAATTCAATAACCCATGCTGAACCTATACCGCACGCTGCGAGCCGCCGCCTTTGTCATGGCCCTGCCACTCACCTCCCTTGCCCAGGGCGTGGGCATTGGTACCACCACCCCCGACGCCTCGGCGGCCCTCGACATCGTGAGCACCACCAAGGGGCTGCTGCTGCCGCGCCTCACGCTGGCCCAGCGCACGGCCCTCACAGCCAGCACCACGGCCCCGCCCGTGGCGGGCCTCGTCATTTACCAGACCGACAACACGCCCGGCCTGTATGCCTATGATGGCACGACCTGGGTGCGCCTCGGCCCCGACAACCTGGGCAACCACACGGCCACCCAATTTCTGGTGCTGGCCGACTACGACCTGCGCCTGCGCACGGCCGGCGACCCCAACCACGGCCTGGGCTGGTACGGCACCAGCACCAGCACCGGTACCAAACCCTGGTTGGGCCAGAACATTGACGGGCCGGTGCTGTACGGCAACCTGGGCGGGGTGCTGGGCACCAAGATGGGCGGCGCGCGTTCGGTGTTAAACTGGACTAATGATGGCAACGTGGGCATTGGCACCAGCACGCCGAGTGCCAACCTGCACGTAGCCGGCAGCATGAAAATCGACGCCGCTAATCCGCTGGAGTTTGGGGCCGGGGTGTCGGGCAAGCAGACCGATGCAGGCAAAATTGGTTACCAGGTCTTCAGCGCCGACGCGCTTGATATTGTGGGCGCGGGCACCACCAATGCTAACCGCAAAATCAGGTTCTTCGCTGAAGGCGGCGCCATCTTCAACGGCTCGGTGACGGGCGTTGGCGCCTATAACAGTTCCGACCAGCGCCTCAAACAGGACATTCGCCCCCTCACCAACGCCCTGGCCCTGGTGCAGCGCCTGCACGGCCGCCGCTACCAGTGGAACGCGCTGGGCGTGCAGCGCGGCGGCCAGGCCCACGCCGAGCAAGTAGGCGTGCTGGCCCAGGAGCTGGAGCAGGTGCTGCCTGAGTTGGTGCACACCGGAACCGACGGCTACAAAGCCGTGAACTACGCCCAGCTCACGCCCGTGCTCATCGAGGCCATTAAGGAGCAGCAGCAGCAGATGGAGGTTCTGAAAGCGCAGCTAGCTGCCCAGGCCGGCGACCAGGCTACCCTCGAAACCCTGAAAGCCCGTGCCGCTTCCGCCGAAGCCAAAGCCGCCCAGGCCACTGCTACCACCGAGGCCTTCGAGGCCCGGCTGCGGCGCCTGGAGGCCGACAGCGCCCAGGCCCAGCGCTAAGCGGACCTGCAGTGCCAGGGCGTGCCAAACCGCCCCGGTGTTTTCCTCCCGTCATTTCCCCGCCTTTCCATGAAAGCACTCCTGACCCTTGCCCTGCTGCTGCCCTCGGCCGCCAGCTGGGCCCAGCTCACCAACGCCGGCAGCACCCTCGCCGTGCTGCCCGGCACCACCCTCTACGTGAATGGCGCGGTGCAAAATCAGGCGGCCGGCACCCTCACCAACGCCGGCACCGTGCAGCTCACCGGCGACCTGCGTAACGCCGGTACGCTGGCTTCCAGTGGAACGCTGCTGTTCAGCGGCACCAGCAGTCAGGTGTTCACGCCGGGCGCGGCCACAGTGGCCGCGCTCGTGCTGAACAACACGGGAACCAGCGGCCAGAACCTGCTGAACCTGCCCGCCGACCTGCTCGTGAACACGGCCCTGACGTTGCAAAGCGGCCTGCTGCGCACCGCCCCCACGGCCACCCTGACCCTACCCGACGGCGCCACGCTTAGCGGTGAAGCTACCGGCCGTTACGTGCAGGGCAACCTACGCATCGTCCGGGCGGCGGGCAGCGGGGTGCTCGATTTCGGTCACGGTGCCCGCCTCGACCGCAGTGGCCTGGGCCAGGTGACCATCACGCGCACCGCCGGCCTGCTCACCGACAACCTGAGCCAGGGCGTGAACTTCGGCAACGCCGCCCTCAAAGGCATCGACCGCATCTGGACCGTGGAAACCACCGTCGCGCCCAGCGCCGCCGTGCCCGTCACGCTGCAGTGGCTTTCGGACGACGACAACGGCCTCAGCGGCTTCGCTCAAACGCAGGCCTGGCGCGCCAACCTAAACAGCGCCACCTGGACGGCGGCTGGCAGCTCGCAGGCCGCTACGGTGAGTGGCAGCACCCGCAGCTTCTCGTTTGCCACGGCCGCGCTAGGTCGCCTCACCGTCAGCAACGGCACCAACCCGCTGCCGGTGGAGTTGGTGGGCTTCACCGCCGAGCCACAGGGCGCGGATGCCCTGCTGCGCTGGGCCACGGCTTCGGAGCAAAACAACGACCATTTCGACGTAGAAGCCAGCGCCGACGGCACCACCTTCCGGCGCCTTGGTCAGGTGGCCGGGCACGGCAGCAGCACGCAGGCACATAAGTATCAGTGGGTGGACCCAGCCATTGCCCGCTACGCCGCCCCGCTGGTGTATTACCGCCTGCGCCAAGTGGACCTGGACGGCACCGCCAGCTACTCGCCCGTGCGGGTCGTGGCGGTAAACGGCCCCGCCGGCCTAGCCCTGTTCCCCAATCCGACCACCCAGGCGGCTACGCTCACCGGCGCTGCGCCGGGCACGGCCGTGACGGTATTCGATACCTTAGGGCACCAGGTGCTAGCTGCCACGGCCGATGCCAATGGCACAGCCACGCTGCGCCTGCCGCACGAGCTAGTCAGCGGCGTGTACGTGGTGCGCGTGGGCGGCCAGGCCGCGCGCCTAGTGGTGGAGGAGCAGTAGAATCGCTATTCAGTAGCTTAATTCTCAATAACAGACGACTCCTGCATGGGCAGAAGGTTCTGTGGTCGTCTGCTGTAGAAGCCACGTGCGTGTCATACAATTCGCCCTCTTCTAAAAGAGAACCCTAGTTTTACTGAATAATTGCTCCTCGCGTAACTACGCGCCCTCCAAAAAAGGACCGTATATTGGAGAAGGTCTTGAGATACCTGGTTGACTTCCTCGCTGCGCTCGCTATCTTTTGCCATGTGGAAAGTGAGCGGATTATATGGGCAGTTGGTCGGCCTGCTCTGGTGGCTACCAGCCAGCAAAGGGCCTTGCGTGGCAATCGGGCAGCGCTTGGACCAGACCTGCGTGCAGCGGGTGAAAGAGCCCGCCTTTCTCGTGCTAACGAGTCCCAACCAGCTGGACCCAGGCGTTACCTTTTATTACCAGCACGTTCGCTACACGGGCGTCGTGAAGAAGGATCGACTTATCTTTCTCTCGACCACGGACGTGCGCTTTCGGACGCCGGAGGGCGTTTCGCCTCGCATGACACTGGGCCAACTCCATCTGAGGCCTAACCAGATTCGTTTAGTGCCAGGTTGGGCCTACGTCTACTGCTTGCCCTCGGGCTGGTGTTGTGCCTTCCCTTTTAAGGCTAAAGTCAAGGCAGACTTGCCGGTGCAGTTTTTATATAAAAACTGACGCAAAGCCGCTTGTCTTGTCCTAAAATGAGTTGACCATCACCTCCCTACAGATGGAACACTTATTTCTGCTTCGCAAGGAGGCGCATGAGCTGAAAATGCGCCAAATGGTCGAGGAAATTAACTTCGGCCGTCACACCATTGAGTCGGCGATGAGTAAGTACCAAGTGCTTACCCGCTCGACCGTTACCAAATGGTTGGAACGTGTTCGGCAAGAAGAGCAGGCACGTACCCAAGCCATGGAAAACACGTCGAAAAAGCCACCCACGACACTCGTCGAGCAGGTAGTGCAGCACGCCGATGCGCTGACCGGGCAGGTCAAACAGTTGCAGAAACAGCTCGAACAAGCCGAGTTACAGGTGCTCTACTACAAAAACGTCATCCGGGTGGCCGAGCAGGAACTCGGGGTGAGCCTTGAAAAAAAGTCCGTTACCAAGTAGTCCAACTCCTGCGAGTAAGCTGCCCGCACTTTTGCCTGCGGCGGGTCAGTGGGGTACTTGGGTTTAGCCGGCAGGCCTACTATCAGCACGAAAACCGGCAGTTCACCAGTGAGCAGCGGGAAAAGTGCGTACTGGACTTGGTAGCCAAAGTGCGAGAAGAGCACCCGCGCATGGGCGGCAAGAAGCTATACTACCTGCTAAAGGAGCAACTGGTCCATCAAGGCATCAAGCTGGGCCGGGATGCCCTCTTTGATTTGCTGGCTGCTAATAACCTACTCATTCGGCGGCGCAAGCGCAAAACCATTACCACGTTCTCGCGGCACAAATTCCGCAAATACCCCAACCTGGTTAAAGACCTGACGCCCCTACGGCCTAATCAGGTCTGGGTGGCGGATATCACCTACTGGTTTACCGAAGCTGGCTGTTTATATATCTCGCTACTCACCGATGCCTACTCGCACCGCATCATGGGCTTCGCTGTGGCCGAGACGCTGGCCACGGTCCACTGCCGGTGCGCACTGGAGATGGCGTTACGCCAAATCAACAAACGAGCTGGCTGCCATCTGATTCATCATAGTGACCGCGGCATTCAGTATTGCAGTCAGGAATACTTGGCCCCCTTAGCGGCTTGGCACGTGCAGGTGAGCATGACCGAGAACTCCGACCCGCTGGAAAATCCCGTGGCCGAACGCATTAATGGCATTCTGAAGCAGGAGTATCTGAGTCACCAGCCAGTGCACTCCCTGGACGAAGCGCAGCTGCACCTCGAACGAGCCGTGTTTCTCTACAATTACAAGCGCCCTCATCTGAGCTGCAACTACCAAAGCCCCGATGAAGCCCACCGCAGCTGGGGCCCCTTGGAGCGGCGCTGGAAAAACTACTACAAACCACCCGTAGCCGACGAATCAAAAGTCAGTAATTTTAGGACTACCACCGAAATGGTCAACGCAGACCCGGACTACCACTAAACGGTCAACTTATTTCAGGACGAGACACTGAAATTAGTTGTTCACTAAAACGAACGTTTTAGTGAACTATTTGGACAACTGCCTGCAACCCGGGGGAGCAAAGTCAAAACCAGTCGATTTGGTACAGAATACTTGTTCAGCAATCAAAGTACAAAGAAGAGTACCTTCGCGACGCATAACCTGTACTTTGCCTCATGAACATCGGCTACGCCCGCGTCTCGACCCGCGACCAGAACCTGGCCCTGCAACTCGATGCCCTGACTAAGGCCGGGTGTGAGACCATCTTCCAAGAACAGGCTTCCGGGGCCACCAAAGCTCGCCCGGAACTAGACCGCCTCTTGGCCAGTCTGCGCCCCGGCGATACCGTCACTATCTATAAGCTTGACCGGCTGGGCCGCTCGCTCAAGCATCTGTTGGATATGGTGGCCGAACTCGAGTTTCGGGGCGTGGGCCTGGTCTCGCTCACCGATGCCATCAACACGACTTCGGCCCAGGGCCGGCTCGTGTTTAACCTATTTGCCTCGCTGGCCGAGTTTGAGCGCGAGCTGATTCGGGAACGTACCCATGCGGGGCTGGCTTCGGCGCGGGCCCGGGGCCGGGTGGGTGGTCGTCAGCGGGGCCTTTCCGAGCAAGCGGAGCGCACGGCCATCATCGCTGAAACACTCTACCGCGAGCAGCAACTCGGTGTCAACGAGATTGCCCAGCGCCTGCACATCTCCAAGGTCACGCTCTACAAGTACTTACGTCACCGCGGCGTCGTCATCCACGCCCACCGCAAGCCGGCGGCTGACAACCCGCCGCATTAACTGTTGGACCACCCTTTTAATCAAGACCGATCCTGGTCCGGGGCTTCTTGGCGCCTGTAAGTTCAAGCTAAGCCAAGCAGTGGGTGCGCTTCCTAGCTGTCCTACTACCTCCCTTTTCGACGCGACGAGAGCAGCCAGAGGCCACCCGCCACCAGCGCCAGGGCGGCCCCCACAACAGCCGCTGTGGGTAAAGCGGGCGCGGCCTGTGCTGGGTTAGCCTGGGCAATGGCCGCATCGGTAAAGGGCTGGCGACTGGTCACGGCCAGAATCAGGCGGGCGGCTTCGGCGGGCTGGTCCCACTGCGGGAAGTGGCCACAGTGCTCAAACCAGTACAGGCGCGCATCGGGGAATTTTTCCAGGGCCAGTTTCGCCTGGCTCGGTAAACACACCCGGTCCTGCCGGCCCCAGCCGATGACCAGGGGCCCAGGGATGCTGCCCTGGGGCGCTGGCTGCTGCACTTGGCCATGCGCCAGCTGGTCGAGCAATTCGTCGAAGGCGGGCGAGTGGGCGAACGAGTGCATCTCATCAATGGCCTGCTGCGAGTCTACGGCCCAGGGCCGGGCCGAAAACTGGGGCAGCAGCAGCGTGCGCCCCACCGCCGAACCGGCCAGGGCGGGCATCACCGGTTGCAGGGCTTTTACCAGCTTGACCGACAGGTCCACCGAGTGGTAGAAAAAGGGAATCTGCCAGCCCTGCCAAAAGCCGCCCGGGTCCAGGGAGACCACCGCGCCGAGCACCCCGCCGCGCCGGGCCAGCTCCAGCACCAGGCGCGCGCCCATGGAGCTGCCCACGGCATCAATCCCCAGTAGGTCGTGCTGGGTGAGAAAGCCCGTCACCGCGTCGGCCAAGGTGGCGATGGAGTTTTCGCCGGCCAGCTGAGGGGTTTGGCCGTGGCCGGGCAAGTCCACGGCAATGACGTCGTGCTCGGCGGCCAGGGCGTCGATAATGGTGTTCCAGGACCGGCAGCTGCCGCCGATGCCGTGAACCAGTAACAGGGGGCGGCCAGTGCCGCGGCGAACGAAGTGCAGGTCCATAGAACAGTAGAAGGGGAAAGTAAACCAGGCAGTAGCCGCCGGGCGGTACCTACCAGCCCGCCGACCCGGCGGGGCCCGGCTCCCCCTCCAACGCAGAACGGCCCCGCAAGGACGAAAGCAGGGAAAACTACTGCCTTTCCAGGATCAGCCGCTGCCCCGTCGCGTTCGCGGCCCTGCTCCTACTCAGCAGGTGGTCTGAAAAGGCCGGACAGGGGAAGTGTGCCCATCACATGCAGGTGATTCGCGAGAATGATGGTCGCCGCATCCAAGCAGGTACCATTTCCAGTAGCCCTCCACGCGCTAGACTAGTCTTCTTTAACGGGAAGCTTAGCTACCCACTTTCCCTTTTGAATACCCGCGCAAAACCGAAAAAGCCCTCCCGACTATAGTGGCTGGGAGGGCTTTGAAATCGGGTTAAAACTAAAACTAACTGGTAGGCTATTCTTGGCAGCGAGCGCTACTTGCCAGCCACTTTACTTGCTAGCCGTATCCAAGCTTTTCAGATACGCTACCAACTCGCCGCGTTGCGTGGGCGTAACCACGTAGAAGGGATGGGGCGACGTCTTGCCGCGCTTGGGGTCGAGGAGTTCGTCGAGGCTGTGCACCGAGTCGTCGTGCAGAAACACGGGCTTGCGCGCCAGGTCCAGCAGCAGGGGCATCGCATTGCCGCGGATGCCACCGCCGGGGCTGGCATCGACTACTATCATCTTATCGTCGAAGGTGCCGGGGGCGTTCTGGATGGGTGTGAGTGGGGGCTTGCGCTGGGCCAATACTTTGGGCGCATAGCCCGGCCAGATAACGTTCATCGGCACGAGCTTGCTCTGCACGGCAATACCTTGGTTGGTGTTGTGGCAGTCCGTGCACTTCGCCGAAATGAACAGCGCGCGGCCCTGGGCGACCAAGGCCGGGCTGGTCACCACTCCCTTAGGCGCTTGCAGGCTGTTGACGTAAGCTTGCAGGTCGCGCAGCTTCTGCTCGTCTACGCGCTTGCCCGTGGGGGTCGGCGGGTCGCCAGCTTTGCCCTGCAAATGGGCCGTCACGTAGGGGTAGCCTGTGACGCCCGTGGCGGCCAGCACGCGCTGGTAGCCGGCCAGCATCGAGTCGCCGGCCGTGGCCCCGAGGCCGTGGATAAACTGCCGGCCGCCGGGCGAAAGCAGGTTGCTCTGGTCAAACAGCGCGGTGTAAACGGTGTTGTTAAAGTCGTTTAAATCGCTGTTCTGACCCGATGAGCCGTAGGGCGCGGCCAAATCTTGCCGGAAAAAGGGCGTGATGTGCACCGGATTGCCGTTACCGTCGGGCGAGTCATCGAACATGCCCACCGGGTAGTACTTCGGATTGCTGAAATAGGCGTCAAACTCGGCTTCCGTCGAGTGGGGCGTTAGGCCCTTGGGCGCGCGGCCGATGGTGCTGCCATCGGGCCCGACCAACTGGGCAGTGGTGAAAAAGGCCCGGGTGTTGCCGCAGGTAGCCAGTAATTTGCCTACATTGAGCGAGTGCTGGGTCGGCCCGTCGATGCGCTTGCCGATAGTGCCTTTGCCCGTGAGTTCATACACCGACTTATCGGTGACGGCGTGGCACAGGGCGCAGGTCACGCCCACTTTGCCGCCCTTGGGCACCATGCCGATGACGGCGTTGGCCTTCACCAGCTGGTCCAGGATGCCAGGGTCGTTGAGGTGAGGTGCTTTGGCCGGCGAGTGGTCTGTCTTGACCTCGCTGGCGAGGGTAGCTTTTAAGCTGGCCGGAATGGCGTCGGCGTCGAAGTTCACGCCAGCTTGCAGGGCTTGCAGCACGGTCAGCTTGGCCGCCTTCATCCCCTGGGGCATGCGGGCGGCGTCGGTCCAGAAGCCTTCGTCGCCGAAGGTTTCGTAGCGGTACACGTCGCGGCCCGCCTCGATGCTGCCCGCGTGCAGGGCGGTGCTGGTAGCGCCACGTTGGGTGGTGTCACCCACGGCCTCGTGGGCGGTGGGCGCTTCGGTGGTGGTGGCGGTCGAGCCACTGCTGTTGCAGGCCACGGCCGCTACGACGGCCAGACCCGACGCAAGTAGCGCGGGCACCCGAAAGGGTTGAAGAGTAAACATCAGGTAGTAGTGGGAGTAAGTTAGTGGACACAGCCCCTAAACCTGAGGAAAGATGGAAACTGCTTGGTTCAGCTTACGGGAGGGTGGGAGGGCGGGTTGGCGGCTCGGTGCCCTAGCGCGACTGAAACGCACTATGTTTTGCCAGCCCAGCTGGTCCTAGGGGGCTGGTGACCGAGAACGGCGAACAGGCTCTGCGAGTCATCCACTCGCCTGGCGCTGCCGCGAACAAGGCAGCGCATCTTGCTCCTCATCTTGCCGGAGATGAAGCGGCCCGTGCTTAATGGCCTGACCGCCTACGTACAGGTACGCTTCCCTTGAAAGAATGCCAATGTAATCTAAGATTCTGGTAACCTCGTAATCCTCGAAAGGAGCGTCTAGTAGCGCTAAGCACATAACGTTAACCAATCCAGCATTTAATAAACGTTATAAACGCCACTGTCACATCTCAGCAGGTTTGTTTAAGCCAGGTCTTTCACAGTGCTTGAAGGTTCATTCAACCACTGTGAAAGAGCCAGCAGCGGCCTCAAATGACCTTTTTTTGGAGGACTTCCAGACCCGCCTAAACGCCCCTAAAAACGCAGGTTTTTGGGGGGCGTTTTCTATACCCTTTATTGGAGGGCGAAACGAGCTGGTTTTGCGGTAGACGAGTCGCGCAGTCTATAACGTTTTATAAACGTTGCTGCGTATTAGAGAAAGATCCCCATACTGCAAGCAATCCCTTTTGATAGGCCTATCAAAACTTGAGTGAGGTGGTGGAGGAGACGTTCCATAGTCGTAGCTGCTGAAGTTAGTTAGAAACAGTCAAACGCAATAGTAACAGATTGCTTGCAACTGGCAAGGGCACTCTAAATTCTAATTAGACAGGAAAGGGAAAACGGCCCGCTATGGGCTGGCTCCCTTCGCAGAAATTCCACCATAGTCGGCCGAAACCGCCATCTAAAAACAAGAAACGACCTCTACGCTAGCGTAGAGGTCGTTGTGGTGGTCGCGTTAGGGCATTTCTTCTACCACACCACCCGGCTTGCTTCTACCCTACCCCGCTTATTTTAAGTGTTGAGCAGATTTTGCGGGTGTAGCCCGGCAAGGTATGGGAGGATGCCCCGAAAAAATCGCCGCCAGAATCGCCGCCACCTTAGCCGCCGTGCAGCTGATAAGTGAGGGAGGTTTGAAGGGTCTGGCGGTATTGATTGGTTCCTAAAGCAGGCAGGCCATTTTCTTGATACGCGTAGTCACGCTCAAGGGGCACGAAGCCTTGGTAGGCGCGCACAGTCAGCCCTAGACCGGCAGGCAGTTTAAGCCCAACGCCAACGCACGCACCCGCATTGAAGCGCCGGAAACGGTTAGTAGCGGCTTGGTCTGCCTTGAGGGTAGTGGTAGTAGTAGTGCCACTCACTAAAATACCAGTATAGCCCCTGCCGTAGCCGCCCATCAGTAAACTAATCTGCGGGCCAGCTTCCAGGTAGAGGGGGCCGAGGGCTACGCGGAGCAGCACGGGCACATTAAGGTAAGACAGATGTAGGCGGTATTCGCTGCTTACTGGCTGCCCGTAAATGAGTGTGTAGTTATCTAGGTGCACCTGGGCTTGTTCGCGGCTGAACTGCACTTCCGGCACCAGCGAGAGGCGCTTAGTGAGTGGCTGCTGATAGTAAACACCTACTTGGTACCCAACCCCGTTGCGGGTATTCACGAACGAGGACGAGGTAGTGGTGTGGAGCAGATTACCGCCGGCTCGTACGCCCAGCTGTGCCTGTGCGGCACCGGCAACGAGCAATCCACTAGTGACGAGCAATAGTCGTTTCATAATCGGAAAACCTAAGGAGTGGACTATAGAAAAGGAGCCCGTGAAACGCCAAACAATGTCCCCTAGTATCTGCGGCGCATGGACTTGCGCCTGAATTCCTCGACCAGCGGCAGCTGGTCTACGCCCCGAAGAGGCTGGCCGAGGTCCTCAACATGTTGAGCGCGCTTGTGGCGGCCTATACGCTCTGCCCACAGCTAGGCAGAGAGCAACACCTGACTAGTAGCTAGGCTAGCGAAGTCAGAAAACATGGTAAAGCACACCCTATCAGCTAGCTTATAATGGCACAAAAGCTGTATTGATGCGCTAAATACTATTTTATACCAATTGATTAGTAGCTAGTTAGCCGCCCATATAGCCGGGAATGTACTCTTCAGCAGCGCCATGGTAGCTGCCGCTACATTTTCCCCTGGTTTAGCTTTCGTCTCAAAGTCACGTAGGATAGGAAAGGTCTCTTTTAGCAGCTTCGTTAGCTCGGCCTCTGTAGTCACTACTTGAAGCACTTTGCGAATCTGCGCCTCCGTGAGCTTTAGTTTCTGCAGACGCGTCTGCACTTTCTGCTGTAGCGGTGTCAGTATGACAACTGGTGTTGGCATTACTACAGTTGAGGGGACCACTTCCAGCGATAGCTCTAATTGTTTAACTGGCTGTGGCTTTTTACCAATATTGAACGTGATATAGGTGACCGCTTTACCTCGTTGGCGACGCTCGGTGTAAGTGATATCGAAACTCAACTCATTGAGCTCCGCTACTGAGGGCTGCAGTACCTTATTACGGAAGTCAGAGTAACGTCCGTATTGGTTTTTCTTAGGCATCGTCAACTCCCGCAATTCATCCACACTCACAGTATGTGGACTTTTGAATTGCCAAGAGCGAAATAGCCAGTAAAGCGTATGCGTACTGTTGCTCTTGATAGCGAGTAGCTCGTCTACATCAGCTGTAGTAAAGTTGCCTGCCAGATTTATTAAATATGGAGTTACAGCCTTACCGAAAGTAGCTATTAACAATTTCGTCTCCGGGTCATAACGCATTGAGTCGCAAAGCGATACTAGATGAACTACCTCCTCATTCAGTTCCGGTACACGAATAGTAGCACTCATCATCCGCAACATAGCTGCTTCTAGCAATTCGTGTTGGTGCCCACCATAGCTAGGGAATAACTCATTCAGTGGGATAACAGCCGTAGGAGCTTCTAAATCTCCCCTACGAATGCATCGTAGCATGAGTGCAAATATTTTGGCTTCTAATAAGGTAGTCGTAGTAGGCGTCTCCACCAACGTATTGTGCTGCGCTACAACCTTAGTACGCTGAGCACGAGCCACAATAGCTTCATGGTCAGCTGGTAGTACAGGCTGTAGATTGGTAGTCTCGATACCGTTAGCCAAGTAGTTAGCCTGTTCCACAGCAGCAGCTGCCTCTAGCTGTGTGGCAAAGTGCCCGACGTGCACCGTTTTGCCATCCCGCTGGGTACGGGCTTTCCATTTGCCCTTGGACTTATCGAAACTAACGCCTTTAATAGAAGCGGATTGCATGTAACCGAATAGAATAGTAATAGCGAAGCTATATGCGAAAAGTGACTTGATTCCTGTAGGATTGTCCCCAATGTACTTCTTTCGTAGTTGGGGACAGTCCCTTGTACATCCTTCGTGTCCCCGATGTACATCTTTCGTATTTGACGTTGTCCCCTATGTACATCCTTCGTGTCCCCGATGTACATCTTTCGTATTTTGGTCAAATAACATCTTGATTAACAAGTACATACGCAGCTCTTAATTTTAAATAATATCTCTTTAAAGAAAAGGAATGAGCCTCCTTCTTTTTTTAAGTTTTTTTAAGCTTTTAGAGGCTGATATAGGACTAGTTTCTAGCGTAGAGCTTCGCACACCAGGGGGGCAACCGATGTATATACATGATTAAAGGATGCGCATCTTCATCATGTTTTACATCTCAGGCATCCAACATGCGAGTAGGCTAGTTCAGCTTGATTAGTTGGTCGTGAGGATGGCGAGGCGTAGGGGTGGTTCACGTAAAGCAAAAATGAACGTGGATTTGCCATCATAACTGATAGCAAATTTAGTAGTATATTTGAAATCTTAATAGATATTACAAAAGATTTCTAAAATGACATCTTTTGTAATATCATTCGTAAAACGCAAATATCTATGATTTACGTAGTTGGAGGGTATAAAGGCGGTAGTGGAAAAACTACAACGGCTACTAATTTAGCAGTATTTCTACTTCAACAGAAACGCCGCGTATTGTACTGTGATGGTGACGTTCAGGGAACAGCAGCCTTATTCAATGAAGTACGACGGGATTTTAGTAGACAGCCCCCATTGGAGCTAGTATCCCTCTCTGGCGCCAAACTTCACCAACAGCTACTACCCCTAGCCAAAGAATATGATGATGTTGTAGTAGATGTAGGTGGTACTGACTCTACCAGCCAACGTGCAGCACTAACTGTCGCTGATATCTATCTAACACCATTTCCACCACGGGCCGCTGACCTCTGGACTAGTCAAAAGGTAGATGAGTTAATTGGTCAGGCACAGGAAGTAAATCCCAGACTACAAGCATTCTCATTTATCTCGCGGAGCGATACCTACGGCTTAAGCGGAGCGGCCGGCCAGAACGCTGCTGCTTATTTAGGCAATTTGGAACACGTTACATTCCTACCCTTAGTTATCGGTAATCGCATTGTCTTTGACCGGGCACTGGCCCTTGGACTCTCAGTGCTAGAGCTAACTCCGCCAGATGCTAAGGCCACCTTTGAAGTTAATTCTCTATTCAACCACTTACAACTGCTAACCCGTGAAAAAGCCTAGTCCACCTATGCCTACATCTATGCGTAAGGCTGAGTCATTTATTGAGGCCGGTGGTAGTACTCCCACCGAGAAAGCGCAAGCAAAGGTTGATAATGGTATGACCGCTTTCACACTGAGGCTTTATCAGTCAAAATTGGATAAGTTAGCTGCGCTTAAAGATGTGCGTAAGCAAGCCCGATTAGTAGAGGAAAATCCTAGCCGGGAGACTATCTCCGTTAACTCTTTGATACTTGAGGCCATTGATATGCTATTGAAACAGGAAGCTAAGCGTGCTATCAAAACGAGTTCTAAAAAAGACACTTAAAACAATAGCATAAGTGACTGCTCTTTTGATATCATATTTGCAATCAAAATAGCAGTCACTTATGCTATTGTTTTAAGTGTCAGAGTAGAAGTAGAAATCACCATCCAAATAATGTAGGCAGAAAGGCCTTGTAGCTCAGAGCTTATAGGCTGTTTACAGGAACACTTGTTCTACCTCTCCAAGAAATGGCCCTTTTTTGGAGGGGTTTAGGTAGCTAGGAATTGGAAGCGGGATGAGCTATACTTCGCCATGTATTCATCTTTTCAGATTTTATTGGCTAACCTAGCAGCTAAGTGGCGGAGCTACGGAATAGCGTATAATCCTGGGGCCACAGTGGAAGAACTACGTCTAGTAGAACAGGCAGCAGCCTTTCAGTTCGACGATTCCTTTCGGGCCTATCTACACCAGATGAACGGGTGTGTTGAGTTCGAGTGGGATGAAGACCTCTTCTGCTTTTGGTCTACTACGCGCATCATGCGGGAGCTAGCGGACCACCCAGCTGATTTAATCTGCTTTGCCGATTACAGTCTCAACGCGGGCAGTTTTGGCTTTCAGCGCGCCCAACCCGACCCCTGTATCTACTTGCATTTTCAGACTGTTTCTGAGCGATGGGTGGTAGCAGACTCGTTTGCTGATTTTTTAAGTATTTATCTAACTAATCCTGATTCTCTTTTACGCTAGCTGATTGCTGAGCTAATGCCTTGGAAATGGATGATTTTTGGAGGTCTGTTCCGAAAACTACTCTTTTTCGAACGACTTTGCTACACACGCTAACGGCCCCGAAAACAGGGTTTTTCGAGGCCGTTTTAGAGAGGGTTTTTTCGAATGCTCTAGTTGCGCCACACCGCCTGCCCCTTGTTGAGTTAGGTAAGTTCTTGAATCGTTTAACGTTACTTAGCCTTCGCCAGGCGGGACGGAGCAGCCAGCCTTTGCCGCTAGCGCTGCTTCGGGTCGAGGAAGGGTAACAAGCCGTTACAAAGTGACCCGTTACCAGCGCGAGCGGCAGCCGAGGCGCGTGCAGTACGCGTACTAGCCCGTGCTTTGTCTCATGTTTGCTACCATCCCCACCGTTGCCTTTCGCTCCGACGTGGCCGCCGGGCTTGAGCTGACTACCCTGCGGCGCATTTTGGACACGAAGGCCCCCGCCCTGTTGGCGCCCGTGCGCGCGGCCTTCTATCAAATTATGTGGGTGCAGCGCGGCCACGCGCGCCACACCATCGATTTTGAGCCTGTCCCGCTCGCGCCGAGCAGCCTGCTCTTCGTCGGCCCGGGCCGCGTGCACACCTTCGACCTGACGGCGGACTACGAGGGGCAGCTGCTCCTCTTTACGGCGGCCTTTTTTGCCCGCAGCGAAGCCGCGGCGCAGTTTCTGCACACCACCAGTCTCTTTGAGCAGGTGCGGGAGGGGCCGGTCGTGCTAGCGGACGGCGCGGCCACCGACTTTACTACCTTGTGGACGCAGCTAGCGACCGAACTAGCCCAGGTTCCCGATGCGTACCAGCCCCTGGTCCTGCAGCAGACGGTGCACACCTTTCTGCTGCTGGCGGAGCGGGCGCAGCGGCGGCAGGGCTATCGCCCCCTTGCCAGCAGCCCGCAGCTTAGCGACACCACGCGCTTCCGCACCCTGGTAGAACAACAGTTTCTGACGCAGCGGGCGGTGCATCACTACGCAGCCCAGCTCGGCGTGACAGAGAAACGCTTGGCGCAGGCCACGGCCCACGTGCTAGGCAAACTGCCCAAGCAGGTGATTGCGGAGCGCCTCACGCTGGAGGCCAAGCGCCTGTTGGCCCACACGCCCGCCTCCAGCAAGGAAGTTGGCTTTGCCCTCGGCTTCGACGAACCCACCAATTTTAGTAAGTATTTCCGTCGGCAGACGGGCTTGACACCCAACCAGTTTCGCTTATTACAGGGGAATTAGCTGGGGCATTGCGGCGGTACCCTGACGGGTTTTTACCCTATAAAGGCGGGGTTTAACCTTTTGCCAGTCCCGGTGGGTAGGGACTTTTGTCCACGTCAATTTTCTTCTCCTACCCGTTCCCTACCCCGCCCAGGGGCCATCTTATGACCGACCACACGCTTCGTCTCCTGGTGGAAACGTATCTAGCTGCATTTGCCACTACCTCCCCCGCTGAACAAGAGCGTCTGCTCCGGGCCAGCGTAGCCGACCACATCGCCTACTCGAACCCAGGGGCCAGCGGCAGCGGGCTACGTAATCTGCTAGCCCACATCGGCGGGTTTCAACGAAAGTTTGCGGGCGGTCGCTTCCGCCTCAATTGGCTGCGCTCCCAGCATGGGCAAGGGCTGGCCGAATGGACCCAGCTGGACGAGCAAGGCCAGGAAGTGCTGACGGCCCACAGCTACGTGCGGGTAAACGAGGCGGGCCAGCTTACGCACTGGGCAGGCTTCTGGAGCGTAGGCGCCGTGTAAGCCAGCCGAGCCAACTCCGTCACGCTCTCTTCTCTAGTCATTACTTAAAGGTTCCTTTGTAAAACGCCTAGGGCTGAGCTTGTAGTTAGTTATACTTTAATCTTGTTTTGCCCACCAATCAGTTAGGGTAGCGACCTCTTGCTGATTGGTTTTTGGGCAGGCGTAAAGCCCAAAATGCACCTTTTGTTTCCGTCTATAGGCCTTAACTAGCCGAATGGCATATCCTCCCACATCCGCACTATCATGTGGAATATAAGACGAGTAGGGATTCACAAAGCAGGCGCACTTTCGTTTGGAGCGGATAAGCTTCATGAGGGAATCGACATCTGACTTGCGGGGCCAATTTTCTGCAAACGTATCTGCCATGGTAACTATGCTCAGGTGCCCCTTAGCTGCCTGCTGCATCGTCTCCAAAAAAGCGAAAGGTGTCATTCGATTCGGCGTCAACCAAGCGGTAGCAGGAGCTGTTAAGGTGGTGTTTGGCGCCTCTTTGCTAGGCTGATTCCGGGCTTGAGCGTGCGGCCTTTCCATAGGCGTGGCTTCAGCAAGTAGCGGCTCTTCGGGAACTATGGGCTGTTTAGCCGTAGGGGTTGAGCAAGCCACTAAGGCTAGAAGTCCACCTAAGAGTAGTAGTGTTCTCATCGCCATCAAATGTAATAGGGTGCTCGTTCCCAAGGCCTAAGCAGGAACCCCACTTGTGGCGGCGCTATTCTTCAAATAGCACTTTTGCGGCAGTGCGAAGAGTATTGTTTTGCTCTTGATTTCTAGGCAAAGTCGAATTACATAACGTGGCTTCGAAAACAAGCCTCGGAAAAGTGACGGTTTTGGGCCTCGCTCTGGGACACGGCCGGCGTGGTACTTTAGCGAGGAACCAAGCGCCCATTGGGGGGCGAAACGCGTCCTTCCAGGGTAGTTCGTCAATGCTTTCGGCCCCGGGCAGCGACCTGCTAGCATCTGGGGAGGGCTAGTTGCCAAGCGTTCACAGACGGGAGAATATGGCTATCGCTACCACCCCTGGCCCGCCTCGCTCTTTAACTTGTTTTACTCAAGGCTTCGCGTGTTGGTAGCTTTCAACAAAGGCGCGCAAGCCGTCCACCGAGCAGGGAGAAAAGTATTTAGTGCCCGTGACCGGATCTACTGTGCTATTAGAGACGAGGCCCACCAGCGCCCCGGCTTCGTCCACGAGCGGGGCGCCGCTCAGCCCGCCCAAGAACTCGGGCACGAGCACGTCCTTGAGCAGTAGGCGATGACCCACCGTTTTGTAATAGTCGAACTCGTAGACCCGCTGGGGGCCTTGCGCCTGGTGGCGGGTCCAGCCTACCACGTAGAGCTTTTCGCCCGGACGCAAGGGCGCGGTGCGGAAGGCCAGGGGCGTTACGGCCGCGTGGTTGGCGCGCAGCGCGAACACCAGCCAGTCCTGGTCGTAGGTGGCCTTGTCCAGCAACGACGCCCCAGAGTCTTCGTTCAGTAACCGGGCGGTGCGCACCGTCTGCTCAGGCGCCGGCAGGGCGAAGAAGGACCACTCGGTGATGCTGCGACCAAAGGATACGCTGGTCATCTCCTTGGTTTTGATGATCTTCAGCAGGTGCTTGGCCGTGACGGCGAAGGTGTCCGGCCCGTGCACGAGCAGGAACCCGCAGCCGAAGCGGGGCTGGGTAAACTGCGCCTCGGCGAAGGTAATGCGGTTGGCCAGGGTCACGGCTGGGAATACCTTGGTCGAGACGCGTTCTTGCCCGGCGCAGGCTGTGGTCGACAAAAGCAGGGCGAGGAGGTCGGCAAGCTTCATGAGCGGGGAGATGGGCGGCGGCCATGGGGCAGAAGCCGGGTGGATGAGGGCTCTAAACTAGGCGTTTTTACTAACTTTTTCTCTTTACGCGGCCCCGTAGGCCCTGACGACAAAAAAAGCAGCCCTGACTGGGGCAGCGAAAGAACGAGCGAAAGAAGGCAAACCCTTTTTACGTGTTGTAGTCCACCCACTATAGAATGTAAAAAAGTCAACGTATTGTAGCTTAGGTAGATGTGTGCTAACTGAGGCAAGGCAGCCAAGTGGTTCCAATGCTAGTTTCGAGCCCTGTCTTATCTCGCCGGTACCTATGCCTTCGCTCCTGACCATCCCCGCTCGCTCCGGCCTTGTGCTGGCTAGTGCGCTGCTCGTGCTCGAAACTGGCTGTTCACACGACATGTTTCATTCGCCAGCCGGGAGTGGGTATCGCATCGGGCTACGGGTGGTCCCAACGGTCGCTTTCCTCGCCCTAGGCCTAGTCGGTCTCCTCGTGTACCTAGGCTGGCGCCGAAGCCGTACCAGGGCAAGGCGGTGAACTGTTCCCAAAGGGAAGCCCGGGACGCAAGCCTTTTTTCGTAACATCGGCATAAGGGGAGATCCCAAAAAGTACGCCGTAGCTGATCCTGTCTTTTTGATTTAAGTCAGCCAGCTTATCTATAACAGTGCCGTGTCATAGCATCAGGTCATCCTGTTAATACAGCATTGACCTGGTTACTAAAATCGGTTCCGGAGGTGGGTACTTACCTTGTAGGGGAGCTGGAGCCATTGCCTGTGACCGGCCTTCCAACGGACCTATGGCTGAGCCCTCTGGTGCTGAATTTATTCACGGGGCAAAAGGGGCTAGGTACCTGTTGCGTGCCTCTGCGCACCTCATCCTATGAAGGAGTATGCGTTGGCCGATGGTAGTCGCGAGCAACACGGGCAGCGTTTAGTTAACCGACTAGGGTAAGCCTAGTTGGGCGGATTTATTTGCAGTGAGGTGCGCAGCTGCAATCCATAGCTTGGTAATGTAAGCGCCAAAAAGCAGTGATTTTAGCCGAAAAAATGGCTTGGTAAAGGTAAGTTTTGCCCCCCATCCGATGAATCGGCAGACAATTATAAAAGCAAGCGCTGCTGTATTTTGGATAAGGTATAAAATGCTTTTTTACAATAATATATCAGAGAGATTGGGAGCGAATTGAGTTTGTTTGAGCCAGCTATTATGTGAAGAATGTTTACAGGCTACTACCTGAAAAGTAGCTGCTACGAACAAGCGACCACCTCACGCAATTAAAGCTGCTTCCCCAAAGCTGCCTGAAAGCAGCTGCAAGGCGTAGGCGAGTGGCAGGGGGCCACCTGAGCGCAGTAGTGTGCGCAGCTTACCAGAAAACATTGCTGGAGGCCCTTAAAAGGCACTTTAGGGTATTCTTATAGAGAATACCCGCCTCTTGCCGAACCGCTTTCTCGCTCTCATTCTGTCTCTCCAAGCCGCCGGGCCCCTACCCATTTCTAAAATGTTCAGGCGCTGCTACACGAGGGGTACCCGGTCTGGAAATCGCGTTTCTTTTCATAATACCTCCCCCCGCCCTCCTAATAGGAGCCCCCAGCCGGTGCATAACTCAGCCCAAAATAGCTCGATTCGAGGAACGCCCGCATAAGCTACCTTGACTAAAGGCGTGCTATTTCGACCTCAGCTCTGACTCCTGTGGCGTAATACCAGGCGCATCTACCAAATCCTTCAAGGGCACTTGTAGCACTAAGGCCAACGATAGCAGTACTTCCAGTGTGGGAGCTGCCTGTCCTTTTTCAATACGCTGTACCGTGGGCCGGGAGATTTCAGCATAGTCTGCGAGGGCTTCTTGCGTGAGCTTACGCGCTCTTCGAAGCCGTCGGAGATGGTGGCCAAAAGCCAAGATACCGGCCGCATGTTTCACGGTGGCAAGCTCAACTCAGATGTAAAATCAAAAAGCATCTCTACTGATGCATTTGATTGAATCTTGCTTATTTTTGCCTTTGTATCGTGCCTATGAAGAAATACCTACTGCCCCTATTTTGTCTGCTGGTGCTGCGTTTGCAAGCCTTTCCTCTCGAGGCGATAGAGCCCGTTGGCCAACGCTTTGGCATGTGCCTGCTGGAAGTGCTCGATAGCGTTTTTAAAGAGGGCCTCTACCATTACGCGGGTTCTTCAGATAAGCCTCGTTCTGCTGAGGAGCCCGTCACAGTCCAATTTGAGGATACCAAAAACGAGCTGCTACTCATCTATGGCTTTTCCAAAGACAAGTGTGACCTGGCCATGATGGTGCTGCCGCTGACGGCATTGGACGCGACCGTACGCGGCTACGACCAGCAATTTCCTAGCCTGGGCAAACAGCTGTGGCGCACGCCCTACGGGCGCATCAAGGTATCGGTCGCCATCGGGGCCGAGTCGCTGCGCAAAGACCACAAGCCGCACCTGCTCGTCGTGTTTGACCCCAGCCTTTAGCTGCCTTTCCTTATCAACCTTCCGCCTACAACTTATGCCCTACGACGCAGAATCTATCTCGCTTACGCCCCATTTGACGTTGGTTGTCCACTGGTCCGCCCGGGTGGCTGATTTTATCAAGGAGTGGCAACAACACCAAGTGCTCGCCCCCACCACGTCTCCCCTGGATTTCTGGGCCGAGGCCGCGAGCACTGCCTTGAGCGGTGTGCAGCAAGGCCCGCACCGGGCACTTGATGTGCTGGCCGACCTGTATCATGGCAGTCAGCTGTTACCCGCGCCGGGCGACCTGCTCTTAATTGGGGCGCTCAAGCTCAAAGTGGACCAACGTCACTTCGTAACCCAGCGGGTAGGGGGCGAGCTCCGAAAGGAGGTGCAGTATTACCTGGGCGTGGAAGCCTATCGTTACGCCAACACCACGCTGCCAATTCTCGCCGCCAACTGATTCGCCTTCACCGGGCCTGCGCTTTCGAATAGCCCCCTATTCACTTCTTGCTACCTCTTCCTACCTTATTATGTCCGCCGCCGCCCTCGCCATTAGCCCTACCCTGCGCATTCAAATCATGTGGGAAAATCACTTCTTCACGCCTTTCCTGCGGTACTGTGGCCGTACGGGTGGGGCCCGCATTACGGAGGTTTCGGAGTACGAAGAGCAAGCGGCTTATGCGGAGTTAGAGCCCTTGGAACAGGAACTGCAAATCATTATTCGCGCTTTCTACGCGCGCACGGGAGCCCTGCCTGTCGTCGGCGATGAGCTAACCGCCAGCAACTACTACCACTACGTACCAACGGACGTGCGGGTGGCTCGGCGGGTGCTCTTTATGCCGCTCTCGGACCCGGATATTGACGTCCTAGAGGTCATCTACTTCCTAGACTGCGAGGACATCAGGGCGTACAAATAGGCCGAAAATCAAAAAAACGACGATTAGAGGTTTCGCGTGCGGTAGCGCAGCGGACGCACGCGTGGGGGTTCGGGGGCTAAGAGCCCCTGATTGGGCGGCGAGCCTTCGATTAGTGGAAACGGGAAGCAGTCATATACGTAGTTTTCTCCTTTCCAGTAAGCCGGCTCTACGAAGAGCCCCCGCTCCGCGAAGGAGTGGGGGCTTTTTAGTGCTAGTGGAAACCCGCAAGGCCGTATAGTGGATTTTCCGGTTTCCAGTATGGCACGTGACAAACGCAAGCTCGCCGCCCAATTAGGGGCTCTTAGCCCCCGAACCCCCACGCGTGCGTCCGCTGCGCTACCGCACGCGAAACCTCTAATCGTCGTTTTTTTGATTTTCGGCTCAGTTTAGGGAGAGTTCTTGATTTGCAGCGCTATCCGCCTGAGGGATTGGTACCAGTAAGCACATTTTGCGAGTGCCCTTGCTTTCCTGCTTGAGCGTGCATAACACGCCGTTGACATCTGGTATGAGCGTTTGCGCGGCGATCAGTTCGTCGAGCCGGTAGCCGATAGTCTTCTCACTTGCTTCAAGCTTCTCTTTCAATTGGGTCTTGAGTTTACTAACTGGCAGCGGCTTAACCAGTATCGCACCTAATTCAGCGATGACCGCAGAGGGGATGGCCGTTAGCTTGCGGCTATCCAGGGCCGCTTTCTCCGCGTCCTTATCGGCCCACACGAGCTCACCTTTCTCAGCATCGTACTGCACCCGGAAAGTCAGGTTCGGCGAGCCGGAGCGCCGCTTGATGTACTTCAGCTGAATAACATCGCTGGGCGTACCACTGGCCGCCTTGAGGAAGCCGATCTGCAGGACGGTACTGGCCTTATTGGCGCCCTCCGTCCCTAAATGCCCCCGGGCTTTCGAGCCGCCGGGGTTCTCGTGGATAATGCATAGAAACGTGACATCTTGCTTGTTGACCATCACATTCAGCAGGTCGGTCAACAGCATACTTTCTTTTGGATCATTGAAGTCCGCCACGCAGTCGGCCAGTTGGTCGAGGATAACTACCAGGTGCCCGGCCATCCGGCTGCGGATATGGTCGAGGTACTGCCGTAGGGCTTCGAGCCGCTCGGTGCGGGGAATATCAAGCAGGGAATTGTAGTCGAAGTGGGTGGGGTGCTCGTGGTGCACATACCCCGCGCGCGTCTTCATCGTTTGAATGGCCTGAATAAACTGGTCCTGCAGGTTACGCTCTGTGTCCACGTAGCAAACTGCGTAGGGGCGCTCAGGGGGGCTATCAAGGGCAAACCCAATGGTTTCTCCATGCAGTTCCTGCTGGGCGATGAGGATGGCGCAGATGAGCTCCGCGACCCGGCTCTTATGGGTGCCCGTCTGCCCCTGAATGAGGTTGATGGTGTGGGGCCAAATGACACCTTGCCCGTTCTGGCTCAGGATCGGTTCGGGGTGGGCGATAGTGCCGGCTACCCGCTCCTGCAGGGTTTTGCGCGTTGCCAGCAACTGGTCGAGGTGCGAGCCGCTGTTAGAGACGGCCCCTTTTTGGCTGCTGCGACCTGACTGCTTCTCGTCATCGGAGGAAGTGTCCAACCGGGATTTGGGCGCTTCCGCAAGGCTCTTCGCACATTCGACGAGCGCCTGCATAACCTCTTCTTGCGTTAGCATATTGCCGCGCCCCCCATCGCTTTCTGCTGCTTAGGTGCCTGCTTGGTGTGGCCGGCATACGCCTGCCGCTCATCGAGTTGATAAGGTACGGGCAATATTACCCACACCTCCCCGCACTTTAGCCAGATCGAACCAGTTCCACCAGCAAAAGAAGGGAATGGGGCGGCTTGACTCTCGGTACCTATCAATTGAGGCCGACGCGTCGCCCCATCCAGAGCCCGCAGTACCTGCGCAGGCTGCTTAGGCGTTCCCACAGCAGTCACTGCCTTGTTGGAGAGCAGTTGAACTTCCTTGCGCGCAATAAAGCAAGCGCACATGTAGGTAGCCATTAGCAGTGGGACGACCAGATCGATGCCGCTTATTCCGTTGTCGGGTGCGTGCAGAAGGGCAGGCGAAGAGGCGAGATGGCAGAGTGCCGGTATCATAGAAATAGGCAATACACTTGTAATACTTCAGCAGAGTTACCAATAGTTTGTGTATTATATACACAAAGATAAAATGGCCTTTTCGAAATCTTGCATTATCAACGGTATAGAATAGTAATTAATAAATGATTATATTTATTAATATTTTTTGATAATAAATTGTATTTCAGATAATTAACTAAAAAATATTTACCTTTTAATTATTTGAAATAACAGGATTATATTTTGCACTTATAGGGAAATACAATAGATAAATTATATATAAATAACTTCTATTTAATTGCGAGTAATAAGAACCAAAACCCTTCTTAATCTGTGCATTGCAATTAACTTAACAGTATAATTATTAAATTATTTAGAATAAATATTTTTGTTGTGGGAAAGAATTATTTTGATTTTTTTAAATCTCATTCAATTCAAGGGACTGCTGCACTCAGGGAGCCGTAGTCAGATCGTTTCTCTGTAGCTGTGTAAACTTGGTGATATTGTACGCGCCGCTGTTAAGCGCGCTAAAACAGGCACTTCGTGGCCTGTAAGCGGTCTGGTTGGATGACCAGTGCTATGC
>CAXUKA010000001.1:0-110663 GCA_964251335.1 uncultured Hymenobacter sp. | reverse complement strand
ATATTCACGTTACTTACGCCCACATGCTGGATTTTACCCCCGCGCTGCAAGTCGTACAGCGCGCCTATCGACTCGGCAAACGGCACCTCTGCTTGACCCGCCATCGCGCGAAAATGCACCAGCTGAATCTGCTTCTGTCGGAGCGTGCGCAGATTATTCTCAATGCTGGTACGCAGCTCAGTGGAGGGCGCGAAAAGCTTCATGCTTTTGTCGGGCAGGCGGGTCCCGCCCACTTTAGTGCAGATAACCAAGTTTTCGGGGTAGGGATACAGCGCCTCGGCAATGAGCCGGTTGGTGACATCCAGTCCATAAAAATCGGCGGTGTCGATAAAATTAACGCCGCCTGCCACGGCCGCTTTCAGGATGGCCAGCGCTTGCGGTCGGTCGGCGGGCTCGCCCCAGTTGCCGGGGCCCGTGAGGCGCATCGCGCCGTAGCCTAGGCGGTTGACGGTGAGCAGCTGAGTTGAATTGGGAGCGAGGGTGATGGTCTCCATAAGGTGAGGGGAGAAGAGATTAGGAGGATTTGCTTTATGCCAAGACCAACAGAGCTTGACTACTGCGCCTTCCGGAAGGCGGGGGCAAACACCGTCTGAGCAAACGCTTCGAGGGTCGTGGGCGTGGTGCTGGCGGCCGTGCGCACGGCCCGCACTACTACCTTGCCTTCATTCTGGGTGTGAATTATCTCCTCCATCAGGTCGGCCATGCTGGCGCTCATGCCGGCCTTAAGCATGCCCTGGCGGGCCTGGTCGTAGGCAAGTTGGATGTAGCGCAGGTCCGGCCGGCCGATGGCGTGCCCGCAAGCGGCCGTTACCTCCTGCATCGAGTAGTTGCGCGGCCCCAGCAGGTAGTGCACCGACTGACCGGTTAACGGGCCGTTGCCAAGTAGCTCGGCCGCGTTGGCGGCAATGTCCTTCGTGGTCACCATCGGCATCGACACGTCCGGGCGCATGGTAGAGGCCACGCCACCCAGACGCTGAATCATGCCGACGTTGGAGAGGAGGTTGTCCATGAAGAATGCCGGGCGCAAATGGGCCACGGCTAACCCCGCAATGGCATTGAGACGAGCTTCCTGCTCCACGAAGAGCGGGCCGTTGTCCACGGGCTAGTCAGCGCGGGCGCTGCCCAAACTCACGGCCTGCCGCAGGCCGGAAGCTTGTACCGCCTGCGCAATAGCTTCGCCGCCCTGCCGCATATCGGCCAGCACATCTCCGCCTTACCATTAGGCGGAATCATCAGGAAAGCGGCCTCAGCCCCGCGCAGCACCTGCGTGAGAAAAGGCACATCGAGCAGGTCGCCGGCGGCGCCGGTGGCCCCGGCCTGCCCGAGGGCACTAATACGCTCGCTAGGTCAGGCTACCGCTGTGACCCGGTGGCCCTGCGCCAATAAGGCGTGGACGAGTTGGCTGCCGATGTGGCCGGTAGTGCTGGTGATAACGAGTTATTGCGAAGACATAAGCGAGGTAAATGAGGTGCGCCAACCAGCGCGCCGAAGTACTCGGCAAAGGTCCAAATGGCCGCCGGGCTTTTACTCGGACTACTCCGCGTTTTGCTGGTACATTTTACCGGCCGCCCGGCGATAGCCGACGGGCGACTGCCCGGTAGCGCGGCGGAAAAAGTGCCCGAAGTACGAGGGGTCGTCGAACCCGAGGGCGAAGCTGATTTCGGCCACGCTGCGGGACGTATGAAAGAGCTGCCGCTTGGCTTCGAGCACCAGCCGGGCGCGGATGTGGGTCAGCGCCGGCTGCCCGCTGAGTTGGCACACCCGCTCGTTGAGGTAGCCGGGGCTCAGGTGCAGCAGGGCGGCGTATTCCGCCACTTGGTGCTGGGTGGCGTGGTGGATTTCCACCAGGGCCGTAAAGCTGGCCAGCAGCGTCGGCTCGGTCGTAGGAATAGCGGCATACTGCTGCTGGTGGAGGCGGCTCAGGTGAATGAGTACCGTGCGCAGGGCGGCGCGCTGCATGTCCAGGTGCCAGGAGCGCTGGTGCACAAACTCCTCCTGCATATGAGCCAGCACCGGCTCCAAGAAAGCAAGGTCAGCGGCCTGTAGCCGGAGCGCGGGAATGGGAGTGGCGGAAGCCAGCAGCGGCAGTGGTAGCGGCACGCTACCGGCTAGTTGGTCCAGTCCTAGAAACTCGGCCGTGAACCCCACAGCAATGCTGCCCGCCGGGGGGCTTGCTCAACCAGCCGCACCTGGTGCGGAGCCGTGAAGTAAATAGTATCTGCCTGCTGGATATGCGCTTGCATATAATCCTTGCGGTGTGGCGTCAGAAACTCCGCCTGGGGCACCAGCCCACCCTTATCGCCCGCCGCGATATAGAACTGCGCGTGGCCTTGCCGATTGCACTGCGCTAGCGAGTAGGTAGGAATAAGTGAGGCAGGTAGTCCGATAGTTGACATGGCTTGCGCAGGTAGACAAAAACCAGCGAACAAAGCTATTCTTACCATTCTGGCAGCAGCCTTTACAGTTCCTATGTGAGCAGGCACACCGCTGCTGGTAGTTCCTTAAGTCTATTGGCCCACCCCTGAAATTGGTCCGCCGAATAATTCCTTAGCGGGGTTTTCTGTTCCTGCTCTCGTGCGACCCTTAATAGGGTTGCTCGTATACCGCCAGTATATCTTCCATGCGGGCTACAAACGCCGCGTTCGTCGCCCCCAAGCACCAGTGCTGCTGGCGGTGGGGCTGCAACTCGTTTTTTTGAGCACCTGGCTGACCGTCTCGTGGGAAATGGTGTCGACTAGGCCCAATTCCATGGCTTGGTCGGCCAGCAGGCGTAGGGTCCAGCGGCTGTGTACGGTGGGGCGGGTGTGCAGGCCAGCGCCGTTACGGCGGCGCGTTGCGGGCCATCGAAACGCGGGGGTGTTCCGCTACGTGGGACCTCGGTCAGCGCGGCTTGCCACCCGCCCTCTTCGTAGCGACGGCGCAGCTGACTCACGGCCTGACGGCCCAGGCCCACGGCTTTACCTGTTGCCTGCTGGCCAATACCACTGGTCAAGGTCAGCAGCGCCTGGGCGCGGCGCACGGCCCGTACCGGGCGGCAGCCCGTGCGGGTGAAGTCTTCCAGCGCGGCTTGGTCGGCGGCTGACAGCAGAAAGGAGGTGAGAGGATGGGACATACGCCCGTAACTCCAGCCTCTTTGTTTTGTTGGCTGACTTCCTTGACGCAGCACTAGTTCTGCGCAGGTTTGCGTGGGTGATTTCTCATCAGTTGCAAATTGATAGCCAGATTGGCGTCAGTAGTCGTGGACGAAAGGCGCGTGACTGCTCAATAGGTCATTCAGTACACACCCGCAACGGGTTTGCTAGACCGCCGTCACTGTGTTGAGCCGGGCTACTACAACTCAGTCTTCAACTTACAGTCGCTAGAGCAAAATCACCTGCTGGAATCAGAAGATTCTCTGCTCGTAACGGTTTAGGTGCCGTCTCTCCGCAGGTTGACATTCTTCACGGCCTATATGTCCAAATTAGGTATCTCGGCTGCGTAGCCTAGTTTGGGAGAAGTGATGTGCGCCACGTGTCGGCCTTACTTCTACCCCAGTGCCTACGCTCATCTTTTGGGAGCGCGGGTGATTAACAAATTTAGTTGCAGAGAAAGTAGTCTTTAAAAGTAGCCATCTTCGGATTGCTGACAAATGAAATAAAATAGCAAAAAAGTACAATCGCCTACCTGCGTTAGAAAGGCTCTCGGCGGGTTGTTTTTGTTTGGGCGATCTGGTTTCGCCTCCATCACTCGATGTGGATAACTGCCCTTCTAAAAGCTCTTCGCGCATACGAAACTAACTAGTAAGTACTTTTTACTTATTAGTATTTTCATCCGTTAAGAAACTAACTAGTAACTAATAAGGAATAAAATCAATAATCGGACTTCTTTAAACAAATTCGAGTCCATAACCGGACTTTTTTAAACAAGTTATTCCAGAATAAACGGACTTCTTTAAACGAGAAAAAGGACTTCTTTAAACCTAAAAAAGGTGCAACTTTTCCACAACTCCGTTTTTTATGCCTTATAATGTGGGCGACCTAGGGTTTTAATCGATGACTTCGCCCACGCTTATTTCCGGTGCTCCGGCATCACCTATTCTTAGCCCACCAGTGGCAGACTTTGCGTTAACTTACGAGCCGTCGACGAGTACTCGGGAGGTTAGACAAAGTCGTCTTATGACGTTTTCGCATCAGCGCCGTATCTCGGTGTACAGCAAACGGATTCTGGCGCGGGTCTTGGAACAGATTACTCGCGACGACCAGCAACTGCGGCCGTCTTATCAGCTGCGGGTATCGGATATAGTGGCCGACACAGAAATTACAGAAGTGTCAGCCCGCTCTTTTGCGAAGCATGCTCTGCGGGAGATGTCCCTCACTCACTGGGAATTTGAAGACCCTCAGACCAAGGCGTGGTACCTCTTGCCGCTTCTTGATTCTACTAAAGAAACGAGAGTAGGGCTTGATAGGGGGGTCATCACCATAGTGCTTAATCCGCAGCTAGCTCCTTATTTCGTGCAGATAAGTGGCCAGTATACTATTTGTAAGCTAGATGGCTACATGAATCTGCATAGCTGGTACGCTATGCGATTCTATGAGATTCTTTCCACGTTCAGAGATACGGGGTGGTGGGAAGTTTCCTTAATAGAATTCCGTCAGCTAATGGATTGTGGTCCGGAGTTGGATGAATCTGGCCAACCTATCAAAGAGGAGTCAGGTAAATTGCGAATGAAGTTGGCTGAAACTAAGGATTTGATTAAACGCACGGTGGAGTATGCGCAGCGAGAACTCGCTTCAACCCCACTAGCCTTTACGTATCAACCCATACATGCCCACCAGACAGGACCGGGGCGTAAGAAAATTGTGGGTTTGCGTTTTAACCTAATCAACATCGTACCAACTCGTATTCCTGCACACTGGTTTGACCACGAAAAGGTCGCCAAAGTCATCGCCTGGTTGCGGGACTTTAAAGTCACTGACCGTAATATTGTGACCTACCTACCAGTTCTTTTTCCATCGGGTACGCATGAGCTTATTCGGGCTTGGGAAAAGAAACAGGGTAGCAATCACCGCATTGACGACAAAGTAAAATATTGTAATCGGGTATTTGTCATCGAGGGAAAGAAGGCGCAGGAAGAACGGCGGCAAGCTGCGCTACAACTGCAAAAGGAGGCTAGTTGGGCTAAAGAATACGTTCAACAAGTTTTGTTTTCTAAATAGCAACTGTATAGGATGGCTGACCAAAGACCAATGTTAAAGCTTTGAAATTAAAATACATTTAATTTTGCTGACTACTTCTTAACCAGCCACTCTTCGCCAGCTCGTAGCTCGACTACGAAACCATCGGCCAGGTAAACCTGCTCCACATGTTGCGCGAAGGTTTCCCCTTTGCGCCTGCTCTTTAAAAAGGGGCCAGGATTATCATAGATATCCTGGACCTCGCTCATGCTGAAGGCAATCTCTGGCTCTGCAACCGGGGCTGCTGGTAGCAGCTTTTTCTTAGGCTCGGCTTGCTTCCGGTTTTCCAGATATTCTTCAAGTAAATACTTTTCTATTAGTGCTTTGTAGATAGCGCCAGCTAGCTTCTTAACTTTACCCAGGCTGTGCTGCCGTTGAATCCTCGTTAAAACGAAGTCCACGTAGCCTAGGTCGTACTCGCCCGTTTCCAACTGCCGGGCAATCTGGGTAATGCTGCGCTTACTTACTCCAACTTGCTGCAGAGAGGCCCCCCAATCCGTCGGGTTGTCACCGGGAGCGTTGTTATCTACGGCCAACGTCTTTCTTGTTGCACCCTCTGTCAGGTGCAGCAGAAATTTGATACGTTTTACCACTTGGCTCTCTCTCTCTAGTTCGAACGTGAAGGGCAGGTCGGTACCAGCTAACTCATCCTGCGCTTTGTCCAGTACCCGCGCCTTGAGTGAGCTGAATCGGGGGTACTCGTGCTCAGCGATGTTGAGCACGAAGCGTAGCTGGTCAACGCTCATCGTGCGTTTCCCAAAATCAGCGTATTCCTTTAGTAACCAATAGATGCGCAGTGAGTAGGGACTCTTGAGTTTACGCAATTGCGCCAGGGCTGCTGTCGTGAAGTTGCCACTCTGCCGCAGTTGTAGCAGGTAGGGCATAATCAGGGGGTTGAAGATGGCTAGCACCCCGCCCAAATCACCCCGGTACTCTGCCTTGGACATGAGTGGTAGGTACTGGTAGTTGGGCTTCTTACGCCGCCGCCGGGTTCCATCCTCCAGGTCTTCAATGTAGAGGGTGAACTGGGTCAGCTTTTCGCACATCTCATCCACCTGCTCATAGGCCGACCCGCCGCGCCGGTCAAACACCAGTTCGCTGACCGGCACGAAGTGTTCCTTGAAGTCCGCGTCTTCAAATTCGATGCGGGCCAGCAGCGCCAGAAAAAGTCGCATCTGCAGAGGCAGGAAGCTGAACCGCGCGTTAATGAGGGCATTGTGCTGAGCAACAATCTTATCGGGCTCTTCCATGCTTAACGTCTATTTTGTTGCACCCACGTCTTTTTTGTTGCACCCTAATGGCCAGTCAACGTCTTTATTGTTGCAGGTTAACGTCTATTGTGTTGCACCCCTACGTCTTTCTTGTTGCAGCCTCACGTCTATTGTGTTGCAGCCGGCCTCTTGGGGAAACTGTGAGTCAGTTAGTTGCGCCGGCTGTAATACTATATAATATAAGTAACAATAAAAAAAAGCTAGCTTTTAAAAGAACGTCTTTTTTGTTGCAACTTAGTTAGCCTGTAAAGTATAAAAAAGTATAAGGCGTCAGAAAAAAAATTGCGCCTTATACTTTTTTATACTAATGATTATCAGGGTTTTGTGCGGTTTATCTTCTTCAAAACTGCCACCAGTTGCTCGTCAGGTAAGGGCTGCTGCGAGTTGGGTAGCTCGGCCAGGGCCGTTGACACGACCTTGTTCACGAACTTACGAATCTCAAAGCCAGGCTCCCAGAACTCCGCCTGCTTAAGCGCCAGATACACTTGGTCATGCAGGTAGGTGCCAAAGGGAATCCAGCGGTCACCGACTATCCCTTCTTCTCCCCCACTGCCTACGTTTGCCGGTAGGATGGTAGCTGGAAGGTTCGGCAATGGAGCAGACGCAACCGGTAGCCGAGTGCCGTACAGCTTCTGGTCGTTCTCGGCCTGTATGCGCTGTTGCTCTTCTGGTGATAGCGAAGGTGCGGCCGGCTGCTCCCGCAGCAGGGCAGTCAGCGACGGGCGCTTGGGTTTGCTGTTCATAGACGGGCAAGAATTTCGCGGGTGAGGGCTTCGTAATCGTGGGCCCCATTGCTGGCCGGGGCCCAGTGGTAAATGCTTTCCTGTTGAATCTGCGCCTCGGCAAGGGAGACGTTTTCACGGATAGTGGTGTCGAGCACCAACTGCTCCGCTGCGTAGCGCTCTCCGATAAGCTCTACTATCTCGTGGTGCAGCCGCCGCCGGTACTTGGGCGAGTACTTCGTGAAGAACAGCCCACCCACCCGCAGCTGCGGATTGAAGTGCTCGCTCACGCGGGCGCAGGCGTCGAGCAGGTTCGTTAAGCCAGTATAGCCGTAGAACTCAGGCTGACACGGAATGAACACCCGGTCACTGGCCACCAGCGCAGCGTAGGTCAGCGCGGAGAGCCGAGGCGGCGTATCGAGCAGGCAGTAGTCAAACTGACTGCGCAAGGGCTCTAGCCCGGTGCGTAAGATGTGCTCGTAGCCGAACTGCTGGGCCAGTACCTTCTCCAGAAAGTCCAGCTCAGCAGTTGCCGCTACTAGGCTTAGCTTATCGTTCAAAGGAACCACTACTTCCGCTAGCGTAGCCTTCTTGCTGAGCACCAGGCCTAGGTCAGGATACGTCGCCGGTAGGCGGAGCGACTGCGTAAGATTGCCCTGGGCGTCGCAGTCAACCAGCAGGACCCGGTGGCCATCCCGCACGAGTGTTTGAGCCACATTCAAGGTTGAGGTAGTCTTACCAACTCCTCCCTTGTGATTGGCGAATGTGATAATCTTCATGGTCGGACAATTGCTTAACGATTCGCAATAGTACACAACAAATAACACTGAACTTACCAGGCTTGCCAAACAAACCAAACTTATTGAGTAAGTTAATTCAAATTTCAGAGCAATTTTATCTGTAATTATTTGACAGTCAATACTAAAATAAATAATTTTAGTCTGTTGGGTTTGTTGAGATTGCTGTATAATCATAATAAGTTAAATAAGCTAGGCTTATCCAAACCATTTCATCTGCTTTGAAGTAAGATGACTCCCCCTTCTTTATTTCCGATTATACCCACCACCACAGTGATGTGCTGGCCAGACCAGTCAGCAAAGAGCGGCGCTAGCTAGTCCGTCGCCTTTGAAGCGACTTAATAGTGAAGTACGCTGACCCAAAGGCAGTGTATGACCAATGCCAACCCGTTGCACCTACTTTAATAAGTTTAACTTATTATACTTTTGAATCAGTAATTACGGGTTCCATATAGATTTCATGGCATCTGTGATATAGCGTGTAAAGTCAAGCTGCCGAGCCAGTTAGATAAAATCGAGCGGGCTTATATAATAAGCTCAGCAAGCTTAATAAGCCCGATAAGCTTTAAAAGTGCTTCACTGTGCACCGTCTTTTCATAGCTGTTGGCGTTGCAACGAGCCGCATCCGCAACTATGCACGAACTAAACCGGGAACAACTATAGTGGTGTTCACGCAACACACCCTGCTGCGGGGATAAGTAAACAGGCGACTGATTCTGCTACGGATACACAGCAACCACTTTTACAGCCATTGCAGTGCAAAACAATCGTACAAGTGATGTTATGTTCGAGATAACAGTTTTTTAGCTTATTGAATAAGCTTGACTTGTTAAACTTACCAAACTTATTAGAACATGCACAATACATGTAACCGCCCAAAGGCCAGCATCTTAAAGGGACATGCTACCTATGCAAGACAGAGGAAATGACTCCTGGTTAGCCACTAAACCGCTGCGCCTAGCATCCCAAAAATTTGCTAACAGATGGGTGGGAGCGTCCGGAGTAAACAGACGCTGAATGTTGCTTAAGTTTCCAACTGGCAGAGGTCGTGCGTTTTGCCAGGGGCAGAAAACCCTTTCGAAGAAGGTAGCTAACCCAAGTTGCGGCGTAATGGGGGCATAAAAAAAGTCTGTTCGGCGTGAACAGGCTAGGTTTGGGTCTCTGACCTCCCAACCTGACCTTGCCCATGCGCGAACAGACCGTTGCAATGTACTGCCTGCTCGATGATTTACTCCGCTTTACTCGCCCGGCTGGCACGCGGCCCCCAGCATCAGGCCGGCGCTTGACCGATGCCCAGGTGCTGACGACGGCGCTGGTAGCTACCCGCTTTTTCGGCGGCAATTTGGTGGTAGCCAAGCACTATATGGAGCAGCACTGGGGCCAGAATCGCTTGGATAAGAGTGGTTTTACTCGCCGCCTGCATGCGCTCACCGACACGCTGCTGGCCCTCTTCGCCCTGGTGGGCGAGGTGCTTAAACAGCTGCACACCGAAGCCCGTTACGTGCTGGACTCCTTTCCGGTGGCCGTGTGCCACAATACCCGCATTCCGCGCTGTAGGCTGCTGACGGGCAAGGCCTACCACGGCCGCTGCGCCAGCAAGCGCAGCTGGTTTTATGGCCTCAAGGTGCAGGTAGTCGCTACCAGCGACGGTCTGCCCGTCGAGTTCTATATTCATGCCGGGGCCGAGTCAGAGCAGACTGGCCGGCGCGGCCTGGCCCTGGATTTGCCCGCCGGCAGCGTCCTCTACACCGATGCCGGCTATACGGACTACGCGGCCGAAGACCTGTTCAACGAAGCCAGTGGGAGCCAGCAGCAAAGCGCCCGCCGTAAGGACAGCAAACGGCCCCATCATCCGGCGCAACGCTTTCTGATACAGTATTTTCGCAAGGGTATCGAAACCTGTTTCAGTCAGCTCACCGCCCGCTTTCCCAAGCAAATTCACGCCGTAACGGCTGCGGGCTTTGCCTTAAAAATTGCCCTTTTCATCTTTGCCCACGTTCTGGACCAAGTCGGCTTATAGGCCGCAACTTGGGTTAGCTAGTGAAGCAACGGGTACTTGTAGTGAACTGGAAGAAGTAGCTACCTTACCTGCTCGCGTTAGCTTCCCCAGTATGTACACTAATTCCAATCAGACCGCTGCTAACGTTGACCTTGACTCGCTAAAAACCAGCTTTTTAGTGTCTCGATGGGGGAAGGGAAGAGTAGCAGGATTGCGCACCTTTCTGGACCATCAAGTAGGCAAGCTGAGGTGGTCGAGTAAAAACAGGCAGGGCCAAGTCTTTCCTTCCACTGCTCATGCTCGACAAAAGCACTCACAATGACTCGCCGCTGACCCGCAAAAAATGTACACCCGCTTTCAAGGCCGAGAGCGTGCGCTAGGTGGCCGCTGGGGCCCGACAAACCGCCGTAAGCCCGTGCCCAGGGCCTGTCACCCGCCTTGCTCGGCCGCTGACAGCGTCAGGCGTTAGCTGAGGCCATACCTAGCAGCGCGGAACGTAACGAGATTAAGCGGCTCTATACTCACGTAGTCGCCATCGCCTTCAAGAATGCATAGGCCGTTTCGGGATGACAGATATCGGAATGTCCGTGGATGTACGCGTCTGCTTTTAAATTATGGACCTGGCCTGCTGCAAAAGCGTAGGGAAAACCCACGGCCTCCAGTTGGCCCGTGACTGCCTCCGGAGTTTTCTGGGCACCGTTGCTGCCCAGTCCACCAAACTTGTCATGGGCGTCGCCAATGGCGCTGGCGGCCTGACCGGCCAAGCGCGATGCCAAGGCGTACATCGTCCCCACCGCCCTGTCGTTGCGGGTATGGCTGACCACAAGGGGCCCGCTGACAGTACGGTTGCTGAGTACCCGGCGGAAGAAGCCGGCATGACCGCTGTCATCATAGTTGTCGGCGAAGCCATAGTGCGAAAAAGCCCCTTGCAACAAGGTCATGGAGTCGAGTCTGACACTATGCTGGGCATCGGGTCCGGCAGTGGCCGCCGTGAGCAGGCGGCAGCCGAAGCTGTGCCCCACCGCGTGGATTTTGAGATTGCTTAGTGACTGGTCGCCTCTAATGCGCCGGAGCAGTTCATTAACGCCAATCTGGCCTATGCTGCCCGCCCGCTCCTTCATCTGATAGTAGGTAGTCAGGTTCAGAATATTCATCGCCGCTGCTTTTATGCCCCCCAAGAAGCTACCCCCGATGCCGGCCGCGTGTCCTGCTACCGGGGGTGAGGCGGCCCCGGCAGGCAGTGCCGTCGTGGGCACGGGCTGCTTGTAAAGGTCGAATAGCTTTTCCCCACTTAGGGTCCAGAATGTTTCGGCCGCGTCGATATCCGCTAGCTGACCCTGCGTGGGCAGGAGACTACGCAACAGGTCCACAAATTGCTGGCGGGCGGTGGGGCTGCTTTCCAGTTGTGGCACCAACTGCTGAACTTGGGTGAGGCGCTCGTCGGCATCGTCGGCAGCGAAAGTACCCTTAAGATTAGGGTCCAGTGCGCTGTTGTCCGCCGTGCTTTTGAGGCGCTCCAGTTCGGCCACCAGCATGGCATTGCTGATGGGCGAATTGAGGCCGGCCGCGGCACTAGGCATTAGTTGCGCATCGGCAAATTTCTTTGAGGGCCACTGCACCCCCATCACCACCAGGCGGCGAGCAGTGAGGTTCAGCTGTGCCTGGGGCATGTGCAGCACGGCCCGTACCTGGTCCAGAAAAGCTTTGTACAGTGCTTGAGCTTCGGCCATATCGTTGTTCCAACCGTGTGAAATCACCAGTAAATCGGTGGCCTGGGCGGCGTGCAAGCCACTGAGCAAAGCCGTCGCCTGCGCTACGTTGAAGAGCGTACCATCCTTGGCAAATTCGACAAGAAAGAGCGGGGGATCCTGCGAACCGTCCATGATAAATAGCTGAAAAATAGCGCACTGAAAGCAACGTCATCGTTTGGCTCGCCTGGCAAAACGTTGCGAGATGTTGTACCTGAAAAACCGCATTATCAAGACGATGAGCGGCTAACAAAAAGGCCACGTTGTTTCGCTACAACCTGCCTGACGAACCACACTTTCCAGAAGCGGTGCTAGACCGATTGGATGGCCCGCATCAAATCTACCAGACCAGTGCCCTGGAAGTATTTTTCCCGCTTAAGGTCGGTGGCCGTGCTCATAAAAATCTCCTTTACCTGCTCGGGTCGGCCTATGAACTCGCGCCGAATGGAGAGAAAGGCTGCTACCGCCCCCGACACATGCGGGGCTGCCATACTCGTGCCGCTGTCCTCCACGTAGTCGCAGTTTTCACCTTGGTCCCGCATGGCCTGCCACATGGTGCCGGCGGCGCAGGACAGGATTTTTTCGCCGGGGGCGACCAGGTCGGGCTTGGGACGGCCATCGCCAGTAGGGCCTTTCGAGGAAAAGTAGGACACGCCATAGGTGTGCGGCCTTTCCCGGTGCGTCGAGCCCACGGTAATAGCCAGCTCCGCATTGCCAGGGTCGTTGATGGTATAGGGCAAGCCCGACGAAATCACCCCGTTGAATTGGCTCTGGGCCACGCCATACCCGGTGTTGCCAGCGGCTGCCACCACGACCACCCCCGAGCGCACCAGCCGGTCTACCTCCCTGCAGAGGGGCGTTTGCCCACAGGCAAACCATTCGGGGTCGAACCCGTAGCCCACGCTCATGTTTACCCCGTGCACGAGCAGGTGCCGACCGTGGCCATTCAGCTCCTGAATCATGCCGATGGCGGCCATTAAGTTGCTGGCTTCGCCCTCGCCGTTTTCGTCCAGTACGCGCAAGCTCAGCAGCTTGCACTTCGAGGCCATCCCGCTGATGGTGTTCGTGACCACCGGCGCCAATGTCACGTTCCCCTCCTCGTCGCGCTGCCGCGTGTAGATGGAAGGCGGCTGGTCCGGGTCATTCCACATACCCCCGATTATACCAGCCACGTGGGTACCATGACCCGCTTCGTCGCGCACAGCTGCTGACTCCCCGTTGAGGCCTGGGACCGCGTTGGTAAAGTCAGTGTGGGTGAGCGGCGCGGGCAAATCCAAATTCCGGTACTTGGCAAAATGTGGGTGGTGCTGGTCGATGCCCGAATCCATCACGCCCCATACAATGCCTTCCCCAAAGGCGGAATAGGCGGCGTGGGCCGCATCACCTTTCACCGTGGCCACGGATTTATTCAGCAGGGCCTGAATCTTGAAATCGGCCCAAACGTGGTAGATGGCCCGTGGGCTAGTGTGCAGAGTGCTGTCGGCGGTGCGCGCGCTAGCCTGGCGCTCCTGTTGGCGGTCGCGCCTCACCAACTCCCGCACCACGGCCGCTTCCAGCTTCACGAACAGGTATTGCTGCATGTAGCGGTTTTTGGGGTCGTCGGCCGCGCCCAGCCCAATCCCTTTGTGCGATTCTACCAGGGTAAGCTGGGGTACTAACTCCGCTAGAGTGGCCAGTATCCACTGCATGGCTCCCGCCCTTCCGTCGGGATATTCGAGGTTTAAGTCAATGATAATGCTGAACAGCTCGGCCGGGCCAGCGGCATAACCCGCCGTGCGCCATTTCTTTTGGATGCCCCGCATCTCCTTTTGACGAGCCCGCAACTCGACACTTGGCGTACGGTCTTTTTCAATAAGCCCATCAAGCTTGCTAATCCTTTTTATTGCAAACGCCAACTCATCCCTTTCGGCCTGTAGTTGCAACCGTGTTTGCTCATGCTGTAGCTGCTGGCGCAGGGGCATGGCGATAATGCTCTGGTCCAGGGTAGCAGGCTCGAACGGTTTGGGTCGAGAATTGGGGCGGCGCGGGGTTTCCATGAAATGGCTTAGGAAGATGACTGAGCAGGACCGGCCCAGCGTAAAGAAAATGCCTGGCAATTTATGGGACTAGCTTCAACTGCAGCGAAGACAATAATTTGCTGCGCATTATGTGGCTAGTGTAGTTGGGTGGCTACTGTTATCAAGTGGCCTTTCTACTACCAGCGCAGTTGCGACGACACTTCTGTAAAGGCGTTCTGACCTTCCAGCTGCGCTTTCACTGCCTCGTAAGAATCTGGCTGCAGGGTGGCCACAAACTGCTGGGCGCCGCTCAGCATGCGGATGTACAGGCTCGGCTCACTTTGCCGGCTCAACCGGCGCAGGGCATCCAGGTAGCTTTCGCGGGCGTGGGTGGTAACAATGATGCGGCACTGGCCGGCGCTGACCAGTTCGGCATTCATCATCAGGCGGGCCAGGCGGCCGTTGCCGTCGTCAAAGGGGTGCACCTCGCTGATGAGAAACATCATGAACAGGGCCCGCGCCAGCGGCTCGCTCAGGCTGCGGTAGAGTTTGAAGCCCTCGTGCAGGGTGCCGCGCACCAGGCCGGGGTCCACGAAGCTGGTCAGGCCGGCCTGGTTGGCGTACTCTTTCCACTGGCCGGGGCGCTTGTCGGGACGGGCGCGCATCAGCTGGGCGTGCCGCCGCTGCAGAATAGCCAGCAAGTCCTCGGCCGATTGCGGGACCACCCGCATTTCGGCCGCGTTGCTGCACAGCTGGTAGGTGCTCAGCACATCGTGCGAATCGGCGTGCCGGCCCCCGACCAACTGGCCGGTTTCTACAATGCGGTGCGCCTCATCCACCTGAAACTCGGTGCCTTCAATAAAATTGGAGAAGTAGGCCTCGAAGAACGCCACGGTATAGAACGGAGGTGCCACGGGCGCGGGGTCCGGCCGCCGCGGCAGCACCGCCGCGTGCAGCGCACTGAGCAGCGTGGTAAACAGGGCTAGCCGGCCGGCATCGAAGGGCAGCCCCAACGCCCGGGCCCGAGCCACCGGGGAAGTTAGGATTTTGCTGGATTGGGTGGTGAGCAGCGCGCCGGCAATGCGTTGCAGCAACGCCAGCTCGGTGGGCCAATCCAGAGCTGCCGCCACTTCGCGGGCTTGGTCACGCAGGGCATTCAGGCCGTCCTCCCCGCGGATGCGAAGCACCATTTCCAAGCGCTCCTCCACGTGCTGCAGGGGCAGTGCTTTGCTCACCCCGCCTTTGCGGACACGGGCCGGCTGCAGGTTTTCCAGCAGGCCCCGGGCCTCCGACGCGAAGAGTAAGCTGCCATCTCCAAAGGGCGCGTCGCTCGGCAGCGGGTCAGGCCCTTCCAGCAAGTGCACCACCAGCCCCGGCAACTCCACGTTGCGGGTGTACTTATAGGTCAAAAACAGGTGCCCCTCGGCCGTAGGCTGGCCCTCCAGCTGCGAGCGGTGGCTGATAAGCGCCCCCGGAAACAGGTGCTGCACCACCGGCAGCCAGTTCTTACGAATTAGCACTTCCGGCGCGGTAGTTAAGTCCGCCGAGTAGATGCGGGAGGCTACCTCACGCAGCTCGCCACGCTGGCGGGCATTCCGAATCTGCCGGTTCAGAGTTGGGTCAGATGTCCCGAATACCAACAGAGGCCAACGCACATTTTTTTCCATTAAGATGACCTACTTGGAGCAAAGTGTTTATTTTATGCGATTAAAACAGCTTTTTTGTTGTTTTGTTTCAATTAGCAGGCTTTCGTGCATCCGGTAGGCGAGGGTCACAATAAAGAATGTGGTTATCGTTACAGCGGGGCAGAAAATTGCCATTAGCTACAAAGCACTGTTTATTCATACACTTTGCTAGCGTCTCACCAAATGGTCGTTTTAGGAGGCAAACACTTTTCGCCTGGTTGTGACAATAACCCCTATAGCAAGTGGCTCAGCAAATACGGGTCACAAACTCAAGTACTGAAAACTTTCAGAACCCACTTCTTGACCCGCCAAAATCGCCCATTTTACCTGCCTAGGCAGAGTAGGGGAGGGGTGTTAGAATTGCGCACCTTTTTGAGCCACCTTTTACACGTCGCTACTCCTGGCAAAGACTACCAACTACTGCGCCTATGTCAGGGCTGTCTATCCCTAGCCTCTACAAAGCGCTACCACTTAGGCTGCATAGGCCGCTCCGCTGACGCTGCCCACCGGCAGCACGGCATCCAGTTCGGCTAGCTCCTGCGGACTTAGGGTAATGTCGGCCGCAGCTACGTTCTGCTCCAAGTAGGTGCGGCGCTTCGTGCCGGGAATGGGCACCACGCCCTGAGCCAGCACCCAGGCGAGGGCCAATTGAGCGGCCGTTACCTGCTTTTGGGCCGCCAGGCCCTGGACCTTCTGTACCAGCTCCAGGTTTTTCTGGAAGTTCTCGCCCTGGTAGCGAGGCAGACCCCGGCGGAAGTCGTCGGCGTCAAAGTCTTCAAACTTGGTAATCTCACCCGACAGGAAGCCCCGGCCCAGCGGCGAATACGCCACAAAGCCGATGCCCAGCTCCTGGGTGAGGTGGAGCATGCCGTCTTCCTCCACGCCCCGGTCAAAGAGCGAATATTCGGTTTGCAGGGCCGTGAGCGGGTGCACGGCGTGGGCCCGGCGCAGGACGTCGGCCGATACTTCGGATAGGCCCAGGTAGCGCACTTTGCCTTCTTCCACCAGCCGGCTCATGGCGCCCACCGTGTCCTCGATGGGCGTAGCCGGGTCGAGGCGGTGCAGGTAGTAGAGGTCCACGTAGTCGGTCTTCAGGTTGCGCAACGAGCGTTCGATGGCCTTGCGCAGGTACTCGGGGCGGCCATTGAAGCCACCGGTCATCTGCTCCTGGTCGTCTAGCTCAAAGCCAAACTTGGTGGCGATGGTATACTGGTCGCGCTGGCCGGATGTGGCTTTGGCCACTAGCCGCTCGTTGAGCAGCGGGCCGTAGATGTCAGCCGTATCCAGAAAGGTGACGCCCAGCTCGCGGGCCCGGTGGATGGTAGCGAGGCCTTCGGTCTCATCTGGCTGGCCGTACAAGCCGGTGCCGGCAAAGGGCGTCATGCCCATGCAGCCCAGGCCTTGGACCGGAACGTGCAGGCCCTGGCTACCTAGGCCTACTTGAGGGAGCGTATTCATGAGAACGTGTAAGAAATTGCAAATCTGACTTTTGTGCGCTAGCGGCCTGGCTTGCGCCAACACCAGAAATCGGGTCGCTTGGCGCGCATGACTGGCGTGCCAGGCGACCCCGGGCCCTAGCCGATGCTATCGAGCGCCTGCATATCCTCGGTGGTCAGCTGCAAGTCAGCCGCCCGCATATTCTCTTCCAAATGGTCTATGCTGCGGGTGCCCGGGATGGGTAGGATGTTCGGGGCGTGGTGCAAGAGCCAGCTCAGGGCCAGCTGCCGCACCGAGGCCTGGTGGCGGGCGGCCACCTGCTGGACAACTTCCGTATCCTTCACGTCGCCCCCGCCGATGGGAAACCAGGGAATGAAGGCAATGTCCTGCTCGCGGCAGTAGTCCAGCACGGGCTCGTGCTCGCGGTCGAACAGGCTGTAGCGGTTTTGCACTGAGGCCACCGGAAAGTGCTGCTGGGCGAGCTTGATTTCCTCGACCGATACTTCCGACAAGCCTAGGTGCCGCACCAGGCCCTCTTGCCGGGCCTCGGCCAGGAAGGCAAATGTGCGCTCGGCGGGTACCCGCGGGTCGAGACGGTGCAGCTGGTAGAGGTCGATACGCGCTAGTTTTAGGCGGCGTAGGCTGCCGTGCAGCGCGTCGCGCAGGTGCTGCGGGGTGCCGTCGTTCAGCAAGCCCTCGCCGCCGGGGCCAAAGCGTACCAGGCCGCCTTTGGTGCCGATAACGACGCCGGGCGCGTAGGGGTGCAGCGCTTCGCCAATGATTTCTTCCGACACGAAGGGCCCGTACATGTCGGCCGTGTCGATGAAGTTGGCGCCAAGCGCTACCGCCCGCCGCAACAGCGTGAGCATGGCGGGCCGGTCAGCTGGGGGGCCGTAGAGGTCAGGACCCGGCACGCGCATGGCGCCAAAGCCAAGCCGATTAACGGGAAGGTCACCGCCCAGCGAAAAAGTGGGTTCCACTGCTGCTACGTTATTCATTAGATTGGTTGTGAAATGATTACAATTTTGGGGTAGCTGGCTCTTCCGCGTGGGTGGTGACGGTGGTCGTCACGACAATATTGCCGTGGGTGGCGCGCGAGTAGGGGCAGATATGGTGCGCTTGGGCCACGATTTCCTCCGCCTGCGCCTGGCTGGCGCCCGGTAGGCTGGTGCGCAGCGCCACCACCAGGGTAAACAGGTTCTCCTCGTTTTGCGTCAGGTCCACCTGCGCGTCCACCGTGAGCTCGCTCACGTTCACCTTGGCCTGCCGTGCGAGGTGCGTGATGGCATTGCCGAAGCAGGCGGCGTAGCCGGCGGCAAAGAGCTGCTCGGGGTTGGTCGCGCCGGCGCGGGCCCGGCCGCCCAGGGTGCGAGGCATCGTCAGTTCCAGCGTGAGCGCGTGGTCGGTCGATTCGATACGGCCGTCGCGGCCGCCGATTGATTTGGCTTGTGCCGAATGCAAGACATTGGTTGCCATGATGGTAAAAGAAAGATTAGGTTGAGAAAACAGACATGCGGACTACCGCCCACCTTTTCGGCAAAAGCCGGGTAGGTAGCGTAATCCTTTAAACTGGGCGGGTAGCAAGAGGTCCTGGGCTAGGCGGCCGGCTGAGAAGGGGGTAGCCTTTGCTACCCAGCTGCGGGACCACGGTCCGGTACGGGCCGCTGCTAGTGGGCCGAAAAGCGAAAGGCAGCGGGGGTAAGGCCCGTTTTGCTTTTAAACAAGCGCGTGAAGTAGTGCGGGTACTCAAACCCGAGCTGAAAGGCTGTTTCGTTGACCGTCAGGGAGGTACTGAGCAGCAGGTGCTTGGCGCGCTCAATCAGGGCGTGGTGCAGGTGCTGCTGGGCCGTCTGTCCGGTCAGGGCGCGCAACATGTCGCTCAGGTAGTCGGGTGAGACGTGCAGGGCCTCGGCAAACTGCTGCACCGTGGGCAGCGGGGCGTTGCTCGCTTGGGCGAAATGGGCCGTAAGCTGGGCCTCAAAGCGAGAGAGCAAGTCGTGCTCAGCCGAGCGCCGGGTGAGAAACTGGCGGTGGTAAAACCGCTGGGCGTAGCCCAATAGCACCTCCAGCTGCGCCACCAACAAGTCCTGGCTGAAGGCGTCAATGGATTGCTCGTACTCGTGCCGGATGCTGCCGAGCACGCCGTCGAGCAACTGCTCTTCCTTGGCCGAGAGGTGCAGGCCTTCGTGGACTTCGTACGCAAAAAACCGGTAGCTGCTAATTTTCTGGCCTAGGGGATATTTGCGCAGCAAGTCGGGGTGAAATACCAGCGTCCAGCCCGTCATTTCGGAAATATCGAGGTCAGCCTCGGACTGCACCACTTGGCCCGGGGCGAAAAACATGAGCACGCCATCTTGAAAATCGTGGTTCTGCCGGCCGTAGTACATGGTGCCCTTCAGCCCGCGCTTGAGAGCCACGGTATACAGATGCGAGACCACCGGGTCCGGGAAGGTCCGCTCCCGCACCTCGGCCAAGTTAATGAGCGTGAGCAAGGGGTGCGCCGGGGCGGGCAACCCGTAGTAGCGGGTGTAGTCCGTGACGGTATTCAGTACCTGAAAATCAGTGGATTTCATGGCAGGTGGTCTAGGTAGACTAACCAACCCGGGTTCAAGCCCAGCAATAGCCTGGTCCCGAGCTACTAACTAAGCCGCTGCTTAGCCGATAACGGTCAAATTAAGATAATGGGTGTGTTTTCAGTAGGCGTAGCAAGTCCCTAGCTTGGTATCTACTACGCGCCACTTAGGTCAGCTCGGCGGCGCTAAAGCGGGGCCTGCTTTCCACTACAAAGGTCGAGCGCACGCGCTAGCTCGAAACCACACAAAACCCTGATTCTATAACACAAATCCCGACCAGGAACCGCCCTTTCACGGTAAGTAGTCCGGTAAGTCAGCCGAGGGAACATAGCCTTCTCCTTAGGTTATACCCACCTCACACTTATGGAATTGAACAAATGGGAGAAAGGGCTACCAAATAAAGCTAGTCGTATCCTTCTTTTAATTCAATAACATAACATTAGTTATAAACCCGCTCTTGGAATAAGTGCGGGTTTCGGCCTCTTAGTGAGGGATCTTAAATGTAGGATTTATTTAATATAGATACTACTCTAGCGGCGGGTTTTCGTTCTCCCTAGGTATGCTGTCAGCTAACCAACCCATTCCATTTACCTGTCCCACCTGCGGCGCTGTTCTCACGCTGCATCAACCGACCGCTACCTTTCGGTGCACCCTGGGGCATAGCTTTTCGCCCGAACAACTAACAGCAGCCTCCGAACAGGACCTAACGCGCACACTGTGGACGTGCTTACGCCAACTGGAAGAACGCCAATGGCTGCTCGCGCAACTCGTGGCTCGCGCCGATGCGCCCACTGCTCAACTACCTGATTTACAATCAGCCATTAAGCAGCTACGGGAATGGCTGCCAGCGGTGCCGACCACCAACAAAGCATAGTCCGGTTTACAATTGCAAAAAGGGAGTTATCGGACAGGTCTTGCCACTGTGCTACTTTCAACGGCTACACAGAATTGTACTTGGGAGCTATCTGGGGCCATCAAACCTGCCACAAATTGGCCTTAGTTAGCGCCCCATTGCTTAGTTCAGTACCTTTGACCCCATGAGGCTGTTGGTCCTTTTCTTGGCGATGTATGTACTGGTGCTCTCTGGGGTACCCTGCGATGCCCTATGCCAAGACGAACCGACAGCGGCCGCCGTAGCGAAGGGGACGCCTCCCCATTCCGATGGACAAGGCGACTGCAAAAGCTGTTCGCCGTTTAGCGTGTGTGCCACTTGTCCGGGCTTCACCCTGCCAGCTCCGGTTTGGGCTGTGCCCGTCACTCGCTTCGTGCCCCCCGCCTCCCCGGCCCGACTGCCGGGGTACCGGGTGCCCGATACGCTGGAAGTAGCGGCGTGTATCTGGCAGCCGCCCCGATTGGTGTAGTCCCTTTTAGGTCGCTCCCCCGCCGCATTGCGCAGCGGGGAGCTATTGACTACGCAAATCACTCCTATCCTTCATGAAAATCATCTTAGTGTCACTTGGCGTGACACTTGCCTCTATGCCTATGGCGTGGGGCCAGCAACGCCTGCACGTCTCGGTGCAGGATGCCACCACCGGCAAACCCCTGCTGGGGGCCACCGTGCGGCTACTACCCGGCAACACGGGCGCGGCGGCCGACGTGGCGGGTAAATTAGCGCTACCCCTCCCGGCCCCCGGCCGCTATGCGCTCGCTTCCTCGTTTATTGGCTACCAAAGCCGGACCGACAGCCTGACGCTGCCCACTACAGGTGACACGCTCACCGTGCGCCTGGTGCCCGTCGAGGGCGAGCTATTGGAGGAGGTGGTGGTCTCCTCTACCCGCAGCAACCGCAGCATTGACGACATTCCGACCCGCATCGAAGCCATTACGGGCGAAGAGCTGGAGGAAAAGGCCAACATGCGGCCGGGCGACATTCGCATGCAGCTCAACGAGAGCACCGGCATTCAGGTGCAGCAGACCTCGCCGGTGTCGGCCAGCGCCAACATTCGCATTCAGGGCCTGGACGGGCGCTATACCCAACTGCTGCAAGACGGCTTTCCGCTCTACTCCGGCTTCGCGGCGGGCCTGAGCATCCTGCAAATCCCGCCGCTCAACCTGCGGCAAGTCGAAGTCATTAAGGGCTCCGCTTCTACCCTGTACGGCGGCGGGGCCATTGCGGGCCTGGTCAACCTGATTACCAAGCGGCCCGGCGAGAAGCCGGAGCTGAGTTTCCTGGCCAACGGCACCACGGCGGGCGGGCTGGACCTGAGCGGGTATTGGGGACAGAAAAGCGAGAAGGTCGGCGTGACCCTGTTTGCTGCCCGCAACACCCAGCGGGCCTACGACCCCGGCCATACGGGCTTCTCGGCCGTGCCGCGCTACGAGCGCTACACCGTCAATCCCCGGCTCTATTTCTACCTGAACCCCACCACCACCCTCACCGTGGGCGGCATGGGCAATTGGGAGAACCGCATCGGGGGCGACATGCAGGTGCTCGACGGGCAAGCCGACCAGACGCACCGCTACTTCGAGCGCAACCTCTCCGACCGCCTGGCCTCCCAGGTACAGTTTGACAAACGCTTTACCCACTCGTTGCTGACCGTGAAGAACAGCGTGAGCTACTTCAACCGGGTGTTGACCCAGCCCGACTACCGCTTTGCCGGGCGGCAGGTGGCCAGCTTCACAGAGGCCAATTACACCCACACCGGGGAGCGGGCCGAATGGATTGGTGGGGGTAACCTGTGGACCGAACAGTTTACGGAAAACGGCGCGGCTATAGGGCGCAATTACCAATACGTTACCACCGGGGCCTTCCTGCAAAACAACTTTAAAGCCACCGACTGGCTGACGCTGGAAACCGGCCTGCGCGGGGACTATCACAACCGGTTTGGACTCTTCGTGCTGCCGCGCATCTCGGCGCTGGTCCGCTTCTCGCCGCACCTGACCTCCCGACTGGGCGGGGGCCTAGGCTACAAAGCCCCGACTATTTTCACGGAAGAGGCCGAAAGCCTGGGCTTTCGCAACGTGCTGCCGATTGACCAGGCAGCGGCGCAGGCCGAAACCTCGCAGGGGGGCAACTTTGACGTGAACTACCGCACCACCTTGTTTGAGGTGCTGGACGTGTCCGTGAACCAGCTCTTTTTCTATACCCGCCTTAATCACGCGCTGGTGCTGGATATCCCGGCCATCATTACGCCGGGCCCAACCAGCGGCGGGTACCAGTTTACGAACGCCAACGGCCCCATCGTGAGTCGGGGACTGGAAACCAACGTGCGCGTGGGCTACGAGGATTTCCAACTCTATGCGGGCTATAGCCTAGTGGATACCCGCCGCCGCTACGCGGGCGAGGACTACAACAGCCCCATTCCCTTAACGGCCCGACACCGGGTCAACCTGGTGGGCGTGTACGAGCAGGAAGGCAAGCTGCGGGTCGGCGTGGAAGCCTACTACGTGGGGCGCAAGCCGCTGTCCACCGGGGAACAGTCGCGCGCCTACTGGCTCATGGGCCTCATGGGCGAGCGGCGCTGGCAGCACTTCAGCGTATTTGTCAACTTCGAGAACCTGCTCAATATCCGGCAAGACCGTTACCAAGCGGTCGTGCTGCCCCCGGTGGAACGGCCCTCGTTCCGCGAGGTATGGGCGCCCCTGGATGGGACGGTCGTCAATGGCGGCCTCAAGTTATTCCTGTAGTCTTTTTGGTAGCTAACTAGTGGCCTACGTTGCTGCTAGGTACTGCTGGTAGCCGGTTTCGGGGCCTGCTCCGCCTGCCCCAGGCCGGCATTGCCCGCTACGAGCGTCGCCTGACGGGGGTAGTACGCGTGGGCGTGGGCATCGCCAGCTTTTTCGTGGAATGGTAGCCGGCCCACTGCCTTCCCCTTCTCTTAAATCCTTGCCTTTAATCTATATGCCTGACCCTACTTCATCCGATACCAACGAGGAGCTGAACACCGCCAAGCAGGTGAACCTCGACAACGTGGGCGCGCTCAACCGCGAGCAGCTCACGCCCCAAGCCGCAGCCGAACCTCAGGGCCACGACGTACCCGGCCATGACCACGCGCCAGCTAAAGCCCCCGCGTCGGCTACCCCTAAGCGCCGCCTCACCGCCGACCCGCTGGGTGACTCGTGCTGCGCCGTGCCCGCCAAGCCTCTCACAGGCAACCCGGCTACCCTAGCCGATGCAGCGGCTACTGAAGCGGATGACGAGGAGCATGACCACCACGTGAGAGAAGGTAATCCCTATCTGTTGCCAGGCCTGAGCCTGGTACTGCTGGTGGGCGGTTTAGCCCTCGACCATTTTCAGACGGGCTTCTTCGCGGGCTGGGTGCGCCCACTCTGGTATGGCTTGGCCTTTCTACTGGTGGGCTGGAAAGTCATCCGCTCGGCCATTCAGAGCATTCCCAGCGGCAACGTGTTCAACGAGTTTCTGCTGATGAGCCTCGCCACCATCGGCGCATTTGCCATCGGGGAGTACCCGGAAGGCGTGGCCGTGATGCTCTTCTACACGGTGGGCGAGCTGTTTCAGGACGCGGCCGTGAACCGAGCCAAGCGCAGCATCAAGGCCCTGCTCGAAATTCAGGCTACCGAAGTGACGGTAGTGCGCAACGGGCAGAATCAGGTCCTCGACCCCAACGCCGTGCAGGTGGGCGACGTCCTGGAAATCAAGCCCGGCGAGAAAGTGGCCCTCGACGGGACGCTAAACGTAACGGCGGCCAGCTTTAACACGGCCGCCCTGACCGGCGAGTCGGCCCCGCAAACCAAGCAGCCGGGCGACGCCGTGCTGGCCGGCATGATTAACCTGGAAAGCCTGGTGCGGGTGACCGTCACGGCGGGCTTTCAGGATACCAAGCTCAGCAAGATTCTGGCAATGGTGCAGGACGCGGTGGGCCGCAAAGCCAAGACCCAGCAGTTCATCACCAAGTTTGCCAAGGTGTACACCCCCATTGTGGTGGGGCTGGCCACGCTGCTGGTCTTGGTGCCGCTACTGGTCGTGCACGATTACGTATTCCGCGACTGGCTCTACCGGGCGCTGGTGTTTTTGGTCATTTCCTGCCCCTGCGCGCTGGTTGTCAGCATTCCGCTGGGTTACTTCGGCGGCATCGGAGCCGCCTCCAAGGCAGGCATTCTCTTCAAGGGCTCCAACTTTCTGGACGTGCTGCGCGAGATTGATACCGTCGTGATGGACAAGACTGGCACTCTAACCAAGGGCGTGTTTGCCGTGCAGCAGGTGCAGCCCGCCCCGGGCACCGAGCCCGCGCAACTGCTGCGGCTGGTTGGAGCCTTGGAAACCAAGTCTACCCACCCTATCGCCCGCGCCGTCGTCGCCCACGTGGGGGAGGCAGCAGCGGGCGTGGCGGTGGAAAACGTGGAGGAAATCGCTGGCCACGGCCTGCGCGGCCGGGTGGACGGCCGCGACGTACTGGCCGGCAACACCAAGCTGCTGAGCAAGTTCAACGTCGCGTACCCGGCCGAAGTAGACCAGGTAGCCGACAGCATCGTGGTGGCCGCTCTCGACGGCAAGTACGCCGGCTACCTCACCGTGGCCGACGCCCCGAAGGAAGACGCGGCCCAGGCCGTCCGGGAGTTGAAAGCCGACGGTATCACCAAGCTCGTTATGCTCTCGGGCGATAAGGACAGCATCGTGCAGCGCGTAGCCAAGGAGTTGGGCATCACCGAAGCGCACGGCGGCCTGTTGCCCGAAGACAAAGCCCGGTACGTGCAGCAGTATCTAACGGAGGGCCACAAGCTGGCCTTCGTGGGCGACGGGGTGAATGACGCGCCCGTGGTGGCCCTGGCCGACGTGGGTATTGCGATGGGCGGCCTGGGCTCGGATGCTACCATCGAAACGGCCGATGTGGTGATTCAGACCGACCACCCCAGCAAGATTGCCACTGCTCGGCGCATCGCTCGCGCCACGCATAACGTGGTGTGGCAGAATATCTGGCTGGCCTTCGCCGTGAAGGCTCTTGTCCTAGCGCTGGGCGCTGGTGGACTGGCCACGATGTGGGAAGCCGTCTTCGCCGACGTGGGGATAGCCCTGCTGGCCATTCTCAACGCCGTGCGTATTCAGCGCATGAAATTCTGAGGCGATGCTCCTGCCTATTCGCACGGCGGTTAGCCCGGCCTGGACTACCCTGCTGGGATTCTCACGCCTTCCCGCCGTCGTCATGATTCTTGGCGTAGCGCTCGCCGTGTGGCGGGCACCTGGCTCAAACTGCTGCACATAAGACGCGCTTTTCGACTCCGATTATGTTTTCAGACTGTCCGACCTAGCTCGACCATCTGACTTCTACCTTTCGAAGAACAGTTGGCTAGTGCCGCTTTTCTTTACAACGCACGAACCCTTACTCCGCGCCCTGCATGATGGGGTTCTCGTTACAACGGGATACTGTTGGCGAATTGGTTTTGGAGTAAGAAAGGCTATTTTCGGAGGCACCTTAACCGCCTCTGCTCATGAGCCTGCACCCCCAACCCAGTACGCCGGTTCCGCCCCAAACGCGCCAGGTAGCGCAGGCGGCTTTCCCCCGCGGCAATCGCTATCTGCAGTTGCGCGATACGTTGGGCACCCTCTATGACGACGCCCTCTTTGCCGACTTATTTCCGCAACGGGGGCAAGCGGCCCAGGCGCCCTGGCAGTTGGCGGTGGTGACACTGCTGCAATTCGCCGAAAATCTCTCCGACCGCCAAGCCGCCGATGCCGTGCGCAGTCGCATTGACTGGAAGTATTTGCTGGGCTTGGAGTTGACCGACCCCGGGTTTGACTTTAGCGTCCTGTCTGAATTTCGCCAGCGGTTAGTGGCCGGCAAGGCCGAGGAACGACTCCTTAATCACCTGCTGTCCTGTTGCCAAGACCACCAGTGGCTCAAAGCCAGAGGCAAACAGCGAATGGACTCGACCCATGTGCTGGCCCGTGTCCGGGCCATGAACCGCTTGGAGTGCGTGGCGGAGACTATGCGCTTTACCCTCAATAGCTTGGCCACGCTCCTGCCCGACTGGTTGGCCAGCCACCTCCAGCCGGAGTGGGCCGCCCGGTACGGTCCCCGAGCCGATGATTATCGCCTGCCAGATACCAAACCAGCGCGGGTAGCCTACGCGCAGCAAGTCGGGCAGGACGGCTGGTGGCTCCTAGAGCAAATAGAGCGGGATGACCAGGCCGCTTTGCTGTGGCAGCTGCCGGCCCTTGATATCCTGCGCCGGGTCTGGCTGCAACAGTTTCGCCTGATGGACGACCACCTTATCTGGCGCGTGGAGAATCAGGACGAATTACCTCCCTGCGCGCAACTCATCAGTTCTCCCTACGACTTGGAGGCGCGCTTTAGTCGCAAACGCACCACGACGTGGGTGGGCTATAAAGTCCATTTGAGTGAAACCTGCGAAGCCGACCAACCGCATTTGATTACGCAGGTAGCCACGACCGTCAGCACCGAGGGGGATTCGACTACGTTGCCGCAGATTCAGCAAGCATTGGCTGACCAGTCGTTACTACCAGCTCAGCAACTGGTTGATACCGCTTACGTGAGCGCCGAGTTGCTGGTCCAGAGTCAACAACGCCATCACGTGGAACTAGTGGGGCCTGCCCGCAAAGACCAGAAATGGCAAGCTTTGGCGGGGCAAGGGTATGCGGCAGCGGATTTCCAGGTGGACTGGGATACGCAGCAAGCCACTTGTCCCCAAGGACATCCGTCTCAGTCTTGGATTCACACGCTGGAAAAAGGCTAACCCCGCGTGTTCATCAAGTTCTCCCGTAAGCACCGCGGGCCTTGTCCCGTGCGCGCGCAGTGTACGCGCATGAAACGCCGGGCTATTAAGCTGCGCGCCGATGCGCACTATCAAGCCTTGCAGGCGGCCCGAGTGCGTGACAGTCAGGCCGACTGGCCCTTACTGTATAATCAGCGAGCGGGGATTGAAGGCACCATCTCACAAGGGGTCCGAGCCTTTGGCATGCGCCGTTCGCGCTACGTGGGGCTGGCCAAAACCCATTTACAGCACGTCTTCATCGCCGCGGCGATGAACCTGTCGCGTATCATTAACTGGTTAAACGAGGTACCGTTAGCCCAGACGCGTCAGGCTGCCTTTGAGCGGTTGATTCCGCCAGCAATGGCTTAAAACCAATTCGCCAACAGTATCCAGTTGTAACGAGAACCCCGGGTAGGGGAGGGGGTATCCGAATTGCGCACCTTTTTGGAGCTAATCCACATCATTGAGTTATTCGTTTTAACTGGGCTACATCAGATGCGCTTTTGTATAAGCCACCCACTAGAAGTTGACGTTAACACTTCGTAACTATCCTTCATCTGATTCTGATTGAGCCAGCCGACTTTTGCACCATGACTATTTTGCTCGTCGAAGACGAAACCAGCTTGGCTTCTTTTATCCAGAAAGGGGTAGCTGCCGAGGGCTATGACCTGAAAGTGGCCTACGACGGCATCATGGGCCAGCGCCTGTTTGACCAGCAGCCCTTCGACGTGGTGGTGCTAGACGTAAACCTGCCGGGCCTGAACGGCTTCGAGCTGTGCCGCTACATCAAGCAGCACTCGCCGCGCCAACCGGTATTGCTGCTCACGGCCCTGGACGGGATGCAAGACAAGGAAACCGGCTTCGGGGCCGGGGCCGACGACTACCTGACCAAGCCCTTCGAGTTTCGGGAACTGCTGCTGCGCATCCGGGCGCTGGCCCGGCGCTCAGACGCCTACGGGGGCCAGCACGCGGTGCTGCGCGTAGCCGACCTGGAGCTGGACACCGATGCCCGCACCGTGACCCGCGCCGGCCAGCGCATCGAGCTCACGACGCGCGAGTATTCCTTACTCGAATACCTGCTGGTCAACAAGGGCCGCACGGTCAGCCGCATCGACATTGCCGAGAAGGTCTGGGACCTGCACTTCGACACCAACACCAACGTGATTGACGTGTATGTGAACTTTCTGCGCAAAAAGATAGACAAGGGCTTCGGGCAGAAGCTATTGCACACGGTCGTGGGTGCGGGCTATTTACTACAGGGCTAGGCGCGATGCAGATTCGGCACAAGCTTTTGCTTTGGTTTGCGGCGTTGGTCAGCGGGCTGCTGCTGGTCTTTTCGGGCTACGTATACGTGAGCTCGGCGCGCTTCCGGCAGCAGTCGTTTGCCGGGCGGCTATTACGCAAGGCAGCCGTGACGCAGCAGCTACTGGCCCTCAACGACTCTATTGCGGGCACGATGCTCAACTCGCTACCCGAGCAGGCCGAGCAGGTCTACACGCCGGCTAACGGCTGCCTGTACGCCAGTGCCGACGCCGACTACCTACCGTCGGCCCACCTGCTGGCGCAGGCGCGGCAGCGGGGGCATGTCTACTTTTCGTATCCCTCCCCAGGCCATCCGCATTCCAAGGAGGGGGTTGCGTTGGCTTACCGCCGGCCCAACGCTGACGGCCAGTTTGTGGCCGTCGTCACCGCTTACAACCAGCAGGGCTACGACCAGCAGCAACGGCTGTTCAATTATTTCCTCTATGGCAACCTCGTAGCTGTCGCGCTAGTGGGCGCGCTGGGCCTGCTGTTTGCCACCCGCGCCCTGGCCCCGCTCAACTCCCTGCTCGGGCAGCTGCGCCGGGCCGAAGCCCAGGCGCTGACCTTTCGGCTACGTCCGCAGAACCCCCGCGATGAGGTGGGCAAGCTGGCGGCGGCCTTCAACGACCTGCTGACCCGGCAGGAAGGATTAGTGGCAAGCCACCAGTCGTTTATTGCGCATGCCTCGCACGAGCTGCGCACGCCGCTGACGCGCATCAAGGGCTGGCTGGAAACGTCGCTGGCCTACGACTCGGACGTGGCCAGCCTGAAAAAAGGGATAGCCCAGGCCGTCATCGGACTCGACCAGCTCACGGCCCTGGCCAACGGCCTACTGCACCTAGCCCGTCTTGACGGGGCCAGTCAGTTAGACGGCCAGCCCCTGGAGCTGGTTGACGTGCTGCTTGACGTGGTGGGCAGCGCGCAGCAGCAACGCCCCGGCCAGCCGGTTGACTTGGACATCAGCGCCGAAATAGACGACCAAGCCCAGACTCCGCAGGTGCTCGGCAACGCGCAGCTGCTGCGCACGGCCCTGGGCAACCTCGTAGACAACGCCGCCAAGTATTCCAGCGGCCAGCCCGTGGCCCTGCGCCTGGAAATGGCCGGCCCCGCTGCCGTGCGGCTGCTCATCGAAGACCGGGGGCCCGGCATCGCGCCCGACGAAGCCGAGCGCATTTTCCAGCCCCTGACGCGGGGCCGGGCGGTGGGCGACGTGCCGGGCTTCGGTATCGGCCTGACCCTGGCCCAGCGCATCGTGGGGCTGCACCAGGGGCGACTGCGGCTGTACCCACGGTCGGGTGGCGGTACCGTGGCTGAGGTGTGGCTGCCACTGGCCGCCCCAGCGCCAGTGGCCATGCCCTAGCCTGGCGGCTACTGCGCGGCCACTGGCGCCGCAAACGCAAACGTCACGGGGTCAGGCCCGTCGGCCAGCACTGTGGCGGCAATACGCTCCAGCTGGGCATCGAACTTACGGGCCGTGGCAGTCCCCAGCTCCACGAGGGCGCGGATGTTGGCCGGCGAGGCATCGTCGATGGCCGCGCTGGCGCCCCCCAGGTTTTCGGGCTGAAGACGCACGTACTGGTCGCGGTGGCCGCTGGCCATAAATAGCCGACTCAGGTGGTAGTCCGTGGTTTCCGCAGCCCCGTCCATCATGATGTCGATGAGGGGCCGCACCCAGCCGGCCGCTCCCCAGTTTTTGGCCGTGGCGTAGGGGTAGGGGTTGTGCTGGCCGCCCGTGCCGAGCGAAACGATGAACAGGTCCGCCGTCGTAGGGCCGCCCTGCGCGTTGCACACCTCTGAGAAGGCACTCAGGGCCGGGTTATTGGCAAACACGCTGCCGTCAATCAGGGCGTAGGTTTCGTTGGTTAGCGACTGGATGCGCGCAGCCTCGAAATAGGTAGGGGCCGCCGAGGTAGCCCGGCATACGTCGCGCACCCGAAAGTCGTAGCTGGGGCCATAAAGTGCCGGGTTGTGCTGCGCGAAAAAATGCGCCCGGCGGTGTTCAATATCGTAGGCCGGCACGAGGCAGGGGCGCAGCAGCTGGCTCAGGGGCAAGTCCCCAAAATAGGTACCCAGGGCTTTCTCCAGCGCCGCCGCGTCGTACTTCTCGTCCAGGATACCGTTGCCGGACTCGATGCGCTTCCACACCGAGACGCTGAATATGCTGCCCCCATTCTGCACGTAGAGGTCCACGGCCTGCTGGGCCGAAAAGCGAGCCTTAGTGGGGGACCCGGCCGCCGGGCAGAGGTAAATGCTGCTGAGAATGGCTCCGGTGCTGGTGCCCGCAAAAAAGTCAAAGAAATCGGCCAGCCGGGCATCTGGGCGCCCTGATTTGGCTTGCAGCTTCTGCTCCAGCGCCACCAGCACTTGCCCCGGCACAATACCCCGAATGCCCCCGCCATCAATTGCCAGTATCTTCTTCATTACGTGGTAAGTTAAGTCATTAGGCTCTATTAGCAGTGCTTTCTTTAGCCGGTGTCGCTGGTCAACCGGCCGTATCCACACTGCACTATCTCGGGCCAACATAAGCGCTGGCCACTACTTCCGTAGGTTACTCGCTGCTGGCAGTGACGTAGAGGCTAGCAGGACCCTAAGCGATGAGCGCCGGGGTAACAGCCCTACACAGAGAGCCGCTTGCTCCGTTCAGTCAAAGTCGCGCTCCACCATTTTTAATATCTTTTAATTTGGCTTTAATGTCAGTATAATAGGGCAAGGGGAGGTTTGCGGCATGAAGCTGATTTCCGCTGCTCTTTCTCTTTGCCCCCGGCTGGCGGGTCCCAGCCTGTTGCTGGTCGGCCTACTGCTTGGGAGCCTGCCTGCCCAGGCGCAGCAGCCCCGCGAGCTGCCCCAAGTACCCCAGCCGCTGACGCTGCCCCAGGCCCTGCAAGTGGCCCAGACTAACTACCCGGCCCTGCGCGCCCGGCAGGCGGGCGTGGCCGCCGCCACCGCCGACGTGCGCACGGTGCGGGCCAACTACCTGCCCCAGCTCACGGCCCAGGCGCAGGCCCTCAACGCCACTTCCAACCAGGCGCGGGGCGCGCTGATTGGCGGTTTGGGCATCACGGAGTCGGGCGTGCGCGACTTTACCAGCAGTCAGGCGGCCTGGACCAGCCAGGGAATGCTCTACATCGACTGGCCGGCCGTGACCTTTGGCCGCTACCGGGCCGACGTGCAGCGCGCGCAAACGCTGGTGAGCCAGGCGCAGGCCGACTACGACCAGGAGCTGTTTACGCACCAGGCGCAGGTGGCCGACGCCTACCTGCTGGCCCTGGCCGCGCAAAAGGCAGTGGCCTTGCAGGAAGCCAACCTGCGGCGCTCGCAGGCCGTGCAGCGCGTGGTGCGGGCGGGTACGCAAGCGGGCATCCAGGCCGGCATTGACAGCTCGACGGCCGGCGCCGAAACGTCGCGGGCCCGGTTGCAACTGCTGGCCAGCCGCCAGCAGGCCGAGCAGCAGCGCGTGCGGCTAGCGGGTTTGCTAGGCACCCCGGTGCAGGCGCTAGTGCTCACCGACTCCACCCAGTTTTTTGCCCGCCTGCCCGTGCTGCCCGCCGGGGTTGACACCGCCAGCCTGCGCTACCACCCCACGTTGCGGGCCTACCAGCAGCGCGTGGCCAGCAGCGAAGCGCTGGCCAATTCTTTGGCTACCAATAGCCGGCCCACGCTTTCGGTGGTCGGCGCTACCTGGGGCCGGGGCTCGGGCACGGCTTCTGCCGCCAATGCCGACGGCACCTATACCATCGACCCGAGCCTGGGCGCGGGGCTGCCTTTTAAGGTGTACAACTACGCGGTGGGCGCGGCCCTGACCTGGCGCGTCACGGAGCTCATTCATACCAAGCGGGCAGTGGCTGCCCAGCAGGCGCGCTCGACGCAGGCCCAGGCCGACTACGACCAGCAGGCCCTGCAACTGCGCACCCAGCAGCAAAACGCGCAATTGCAACTCGACTTAGTGCGCCAGGCGGCTCTCGAAGCCCCCGTGCAGCTCGACGCCGCCCAGCGCGCCTACACCCAGGCCCAGGCCCGCTACAACGCCGGCCTCGACAACCTGGTAGTGCTCACGCAGGCCGCGCTGGTGCTCAACCGGGCCGAGAACGACCAGGCTATTGCCGTCAATAATGTGTGGCGGGCGCTGCTGCTGCGCGCCGCCACCGACGGCAACCTGGCCCCGCTGCTCGGGCAGCTGTAATTCAAGCTATTAGCTACTAGTTCTACCTGAAATGATAAAGACTGCATTAGCCCGCCCGATTGCCGTTATTGTGGCCCTGCTGGGAGTCCTCGTCTTCGCGGCGCTGTCGCTGGGCCGCATCCCGATTGACATCTTCCCGCGCCTCAACCTGCCCACCATCTACATCGCCCAGCCCTACGGTGGGATGACGGCGGCCCAGATGGAAGGCTTCATCGCCACGCGCTACCAGAACCAGATGCTCTACGTGTCGGGCATTAAGGACGTGGAAGTGAAGAACATTCAGGGTTTGTGTTTGGTCAAGTGCACCTTCTACGAGGACGTGAACATGGCCCAGGCGGCCGGCGAGGTGGCCAGCCAGGTGAGCCGGGTGCTGAGCTACATGCCGCCGGGCACGGTACCGCCCACGGTGGTGCGCTTCGACGCTTCTTCCCTGCCGGTTGGTGAGCTGGTATTCAGCAGCACCTCGGCCTCACTGGGGCAGATGCAGGATTTGGCCTCGACGCGCATCCGGCCCTTGTTCTCGCAGATTCCGGGGGCCTCGGCCCCGCCGCCCTTCGGCGGTAACGAGCGCACGGTGGTGGTGCGCGTGGACCCTAACAAGATGAAGAGCTACCAGCTCACGCCCGACGAAATCGTATCGGCCCTCGTCAAAAACAACCAGGTATCACCAGCCGGCTCAGTGGGCATGGGCAACTATATGGTGCTGACACCCAGCAACACGGTGCTGGACAAAATCCCCGATTTTCTCAACATCCCGCTGCGACAGGGGGTAGGGCCGACGGTATTCATCCGCGACGTGGCCACGGTGGAAGATGCCACCGATGTGCCGGTGGGCTACGCCCTCATCAACGGCAAGCGCTCGGTTTACATCCCCGTTACCAAGTCGGCCGACGCCTCCACGATGAGCGTGGTTAACGCGCTCAAGGCCAAGCTGCCCGAGATGCGCGCCCTGCTGCCCGACAACGTGCAACTCAGCTACGAGTTCGACCAGAGCATTTACGTAAGCCAGGCCGTGCACAGCCTGGCTTTCGAAGGGGGGCTGGGGGCCCTGCTCACGGGCCTGGTCGTATTCCTGTTCCTGGGCGATTTGCGCTCGTCGCTCATCGTGATTCTGACCATCCCGGTTTCGATTCTGACGGCCATTCTGCTTTTGCAATTGAGCGGGCAGACGATTAATATCATGACCCTGTCGGGCTTATCGCTGGCTATCGGCATTCTGGTGGACCAGGCCACGGTGGTAATTGAGAACATTCACCAGCACCAGGAAATGGGCAAAACCAAGGCCCGCGCCATCCTGGATGCCAGCCAAGAAGTGTCGTTTCCGCTGCTGCTCATCACGCTCAGCATTCTGGCCGTTTTCGCGCCGGCGTTTCTGATGTCGGGCGTGCCTAGGGGCATGTTCATTCCGCTGTCGCTCTCGGTAGGCTTCGCTATTATCGCCTCCTACACCTTGTCGCAAACCTTCGTACCGGTAGTGGCCAACTGGTGGCTCAAGGGCCACACCCACACCTCGGAGCACGAACTGAGCCTGCTGCCCGACCTGAGCCAGCCCCGCGACGCGCAGCAGGAAACCTTCGAGGAAACCCATCCTAAGGAAATAAAAGGCTTCGAGCGGGTGAAGCTGGCCTACTTAAATACGCTGGATAAGCTGCTGCGCCACCGGGTGCTGGTGGGCACGGTATACGGCGTCGTTTGCGCAACTGTGATTGGGGTCTGCTTCTACTTTATCGGGCAGGACATGATGCCCAAAATCACCCATTCCAAGCAGTTTCAGGTGCGTCTCATCGCGCCCGAAGGCTTGCGTATCGAGCGCACCGAGGAGCGCACCAAGGAGGTTATCAAGCTCATCGGACAAATTGTGGGGCCCAAGAACGTGGCCATCTCGTCGGCCTTCGTGGGCATGACGCCCAGCTCCTACGGCACCTCGGCGCTGTACGTTTTCAACGCGGGGCCGCACGAAGCCGACTTGCAGGTAAACCTGGCCGAAGACTACAAGGTGCAGAACCTGGATAACCTCAAGGACCAGATTCGCCAGGCCGTGCACCAGCACTTGCCCGACGTGCAACTGAGCTTCGAACCCATCGAGCTGACCGATAAAATTATGAGCCAGGGGGCCCAGACGCCCATCGAAATCCTGGTGGGGGGCAAGAGCCTGCAAGACGGCAAAGGCTATGCCGACAAGCTGGTGGCTAGGCTCCGGCAGATTCCCTACCTGCGCGACGTGCGGGTAAACCAGCCCCTGAGCTACCCCACGGTGCAGGTGAACGTGGACCGGGAGCGGGCCGCCCAGTTTGGCCTCACCCCCGACCAGATTGCCCGGTCGCTGGTAGCGGCCACGAGCAGCAGCCGCTTCACGGCCAAGAACCTGTGGCTCGACCAGAGCAAGGGCTTTGCCTACCAGGTGCAGGTGCAACTGGCCTCGCAGGATATGAAAAGCGAAGCCGACATGCAGAACCTGCCCCTGGTGCCGGGCCAGACGCGCCCCACCCTCGGCGACGTGGCCACCCTGCACACGGCCAACGTGCCCGGCGAGTTTGACCGCATCGGCCCTAGGCGCATCGTGACCGTCTCGGCCAACATCGACCATAAAGACCTGGGCACCGCAACCCGCGACGTGCAAAAGGCCATCAAGGCCGTGGGCGCGCCACCCAAGGGCTCGGTGGTGCAATTGCGGGGCCTGGCCCAGCTGCTGACCGAAACGCTGAGCAGCCTGCAAACCGGCCTGGGCCTGGCCATCGTGGTTATTTTACTGCTGCTGGCCGCTAACTACCAGTCGCTCAAGGTAGCGGGGGTCGTGCTCGTGACGGTGCCGGCCGTGCTGGCCGGCTCGCTGCTGCTGCTGCTGCTCACGGGCCAGACGCTGAATCTGCAATCGTACATGGGCGTGATTATGTCGGTGGGTGTGTCGGTGGCCAACGCCGTGCTCATTGTCACCAACGCCGAGAGCCTGCGCCTGCGCTACCGCGACGCGGTGGCCGCCGCCCGCCTGGCCGGCGCGGCCCGCCTGCGCCCCGTGCTCATGACGAGTATCGCCATGGTGGCCGGCATGCTACCCATGGCCTCGGGCCTGGGCGAGAGCGGCGAGCAGTCGGCCCCGCTGGGCCGGGCCGTGATTGGCGGCCTGCTGGCCTCCACGGTGGCGGCGCTCTTTATCCTGCCGGTGGTGTTTGCCGCCGTGCAGCGCAAAACCACCTTCGTTTCCGTCTCGCTCGACCCCGACGACCCCGAGAGCGCCAACTTCGACGGCAACGAGGCCCCGACCACCGAGCACAACCTGCGCGAGCAGCCGGTGCTGGCTTAATCTTTTCCTTAAAACTGCCCTTCCTCCTATGAATTTCCCCGCTTTTTCCCGGCGCTGGCTCACCGGCCTGAGTATCACGGCCGCCGCCGCGGCCCTGGGCGGCTGCAACTCTCCCGACGCGGCGCAGGAAAGCCAGTCGGCCACGGCCGAGCCAACGACGGCCGACGTGCGCTACGACGCGGTGCGCGTGACGGCCACCCAGCCGGCCCAGAGCCTGAGTTTGCCCGGCGAGCTGGACAGCTACTTCCAGACCGACCTGTTCCCCCGCGTGAGCAGCTACGTGAAGGCGCTGCACGTCGATATTGGCGACCACGTGCGCCAGGGCCAGCTGTTGGCCGAGCTGGACGCGCCCGAAATGGCCGCCGCCCTGAGTGAGGCCCGCTCCAAGCAGAGCGTGGCCCAGGCGGGCTTTCAGGCCAGTAAGGGCACTTTTCGCCGCCTGCGCCAAACGGCCCGCACCGCCGGGGCCGTGTCGCCGCTGGCCCTCGACCAGGCCCGCACGCAGGCCACCAGTGACAGCCTGAACGTGGTGGCGGCCCACTCGCACTACCAGGCCGCTGCCCAGATGGCGGCTTACCTGCGCATTACGGCCCCGATGGCCGGCGTTATCACCGAGCGCAACGCCGCGCCGGGGGCGCTGGTGGGGCCGGGCGGCGGGCAGAGCGCGGTGCCCCTGTTTCGGCTTAAGCAGCTCAGCCGCCTGCGCCTGCGCGTGGCCGTGCCCGAAGCCTACGTGGGCGATATCCACGCCGGTGCGCCGGTGCAGTTCAACGTGCGCACCTTTCCGGGGCAGCAGTTCACGGGTAAAATCGACCGGGTAGCCGGCAACGTGACGCCCGGCACCCGCGCCGAGACGGTGGAAATCGACATCAGTAATCCCGGCGAAAAGCTCAAGCCGGGCATGTTTGCCTCCGCGACTATTCCGATTAAGTCACCCAAGAGCAGCTTATTCGTGCCCAAGTCCGCCGTGGTCAGCACCGCCGAGCGCACCTACGTCATCCGGGTGGTGGGCGGCAAAACCGAGCTGGTGGACGTGCAAAAGGGCGACGAGAACGCCGGGCAGGTCCAGGTTTTCGGGGCGCTCAAGGCCGGCGACGTGGTGCTGAAGGCTGGCAACGAGGAAATCGGCAAGGACGAGCCCGTGCAGGTAGCGCTGGCCAGCCGCTAAGGAGCTGGCTACCCGTACTAATCCAGTGAATTCTTGGCTATGTGGTGGACCTATGCCGTGCTTTCGGCCGCTTTCGCATCCTTAACCATCGTCCTGGCTAAAGTTGGCCTGCGCGGCATTGATTCAAGCTTGGCTACTGCTATTCGCCTGGTAGTCGCGCTGGCGATGGCTTGGGGAGTCGTGTACTGGCGGGGTACGCAGGGGCAAATGCAGGGGCTTACGCGCAGCAATTGGCTGTTTCTGGCCGCGTCGGGCCTTACGCTTGGCTTCTCCTGGCTTTGCTACTTTAAAAATTTGCAGCTAGGCAGCGTTTCGCAGGTGGTGCCCGTGACCAAGCTGAGTGTGGCGCTGGCCTTAGTGATGGGTGTCCTATTTCTGGGTGAGCATCTTAGCCGGCTAGGTAGTCTGGGGGCTTTATTCATTGTAGTTGGGACAGTGCTGCTGATTATCTAGCGTCCCGCTGGCACTGTTGTCGCGCCTGTGCAAAGCGCTGGTGGGCATATAGTTAACACGCTTAAGATTTGCTTGCTAAGTCGGCCAACTCCCTAGTGGAACGCCGTCCAGCGGCCTTTCAAGGTTTATCAACACTTATCTCTGCTTTGATATGTCCCACCCCTACTTACCAGCTAGTCGCACCGCATTCAGGAGCGGGGCCATCATCTTCGGTAGCCTACTCTTGGGGCATTTTTCGGCCCGGGCAGCCTTGCTAACAGCCCCGGCTGATTCGCTAGCGCCTATTCGGCCCTTTGTGCTTACCCTAAGCGGTGGCCTCAATGGCCCCTACGGGTGGGGGGTTGACTATGGCCGCCGAATTGCTAAGCATCTAGACGCCGGCGCTGGGCTAGGATACGACTTTTGCGGTCTCAAAGCTGGGGTGGGGGCGCGCTATTATATAGGAGAGGACGCCAAATTTGCCACCTTCGTGGGGGCTAACCTGAGCTACTGTGTTGGCCGTGATAAGGTAACGGTAACGATGACTGACGGGGGGGGACTGCTCCCTCCGGAAACCGCCCAACTAGATATTCATGCTTGCGTAGTCGGGCAGATACGGGTGGGCCTGCGCTGGCAAGCAGGGCAGCGACTGGGCTTCGCCATCGCCCTGGGGCACGGCGTGGTGGTCGGAGCCGACCCTATTCAATACCTAAGCCCAAGTAATCCTTCCGAGAACATTCGGTCACTGGTGAAAGCCCGGCAGCCGGGTGGCCCGGAGCTATCGCTTGCCGTTTCCATGCGGCTGGGACACTCGGATACTTCGAAGGGGAAGTACGATAAAAGCAGACAGTAGCGCCGGGTATAAGCTATGTAACGCGCTAGAATACAACAAGCAGGTTTGTGCTTACCCAAGCTGGCAGTTACCAGAATTTAGGGGCACATGACCTTACTATCTGTCGTTTTTTAGTCTCAGCTAGCAAGCTCTTCCCCCAGGCCCATACAATGTCATGGTGGTCAAATCTGCTGCTGTAAGCAGCCGCCCATTGCGGTGCTTGCTTTTCCTGACTTGGGATTAAAATGCTTTTTTGAATAGGCTTGAGGCGGGGCAGAACTCAACGTTGATTCAGCAGCGATTATCGAATGCTTAGCCTTTTGCCGTGGCGACCTTTGCTTTGATTATAAGCTCATCCTGAATTAATTAGGTGCTTGCAGAAATAACATTACGACTCGTCAGGCCGTAGTCTGCGCAGTTAGTCTTTATTTCTACGCCCATGTCGAAGCTCTTCTCCCTGCTGCTGGTCGCGTTGCTGACTGGCGCGCACACGGCTGGCGCCTGCACCGTTTGCCGGCCCAAAGTGCAGGCGGCTATTCATAACCAGCACTACGCGGCTAACGCGCTGCTCATGCTGCTGCCCGTACTGCTGCTTATCGGCGGCGGGCTGCTCCTTTATTTTTCATCATCCTTCCCTTCACTATATTGGAAACCTACTCTGCTCCGGCCAGCCGCACCCACCGCGCTCCGCTAATTGCCACCGGTATCCTCATGGGGGCGGGCATGGGCGGCTTCGTGGATGGCATCCTGCTGCACCAGATTTTGCAGTGGCACAACATGCTATCCGGTAAAATGCCCCCTAACAACCTCGTGGATGCTAAGGTGAACATGTACTGGGACGGCATCTTTCACGCGGCCGTCTGGATAATGACGGCCCTGGGTCTGCGCCTGCTGTGGGGCGCTGGCGCCCAGACCGATGTGCCATGGTCGGGCCGCACGTTCTTCGGGGGCTTGCTGATAGGCTGGGGCTTGTTTAACGTGGTGGAAGGCACCATTGACCACGAGATTCTGAGCCTGCACCACGTCTACGAGTACACGGGTAACCACCTGCCCGCCGACCTCGCTTTCCTGGGCTTCGGCGTGCTGCTACTGCTATCGGGCTGGGGATTTATTCGGGCCGGCCAGGCTGATAGCATCCGGCTGCGAGTCAGCTAACTGCGGGCTTAGCTACGTTAAGGTCAGCGCTGCTGGATGCTACTTGCATGACCACCTGCCCAGCGGCGGCGTATACCAATAGTCACTTAACTTCTGCCACTATTATGGATAACTTCCTGCGTTTAGTCGCTTCTCCAACAGGCCGTGCGGCCCGCGTTGCCATCGGTGCGGCCCTACTAGGGGCCGGGCTGGTGCAAGCCCGCAAAAACTGGGGACTGGCTGCCCTAGGCCTGTTGCCCCTGGCTATGGGTGGCGCTGACCTGTGCTTGCTGGCCCCACTGCAAGGCCTGCCCTTCGATGGACCCAAGCTACGCGAAACGCTCGGACCGGTACCCGCCTAAACTGGTAGCTACCTGACCTTGGCAGGCCCTGGCGCCGACCTAGCACCTTGCTGGGTTGGCGCCAGGGCCTGCTTCGTAGCGCCTTTTGTGCTCAGGACGTGATGGCTGCGTGCCAGTCATCTCCCTGCGGGGCCGGGGTAGGGGTGCCTTCTGAAGGAGGACCGGCCACGGCGTATATCGACCGGGCTTCGAGCCGCCGCGACACGTGGGTGGCCACCGCAGTGGCAATGAGCAGGGGCATCAGCAGCTTATCGACGTGGGTGCCGAGCTCCAGCATAAGTAGGATAGACGAAAGCGGCGCCTGGGTGGCCGAGGCTAGAATCGCCCCGGCACCCACTACGGCGTAAGCCCCTAGCGACGAGCTAGGGACCGCTGCTGGCCAAACGATGGCCCAGCCCCGCCCGGCCAGCCCGCCCAGCAAGGCGCCGAACGTCAGGGTGGGCGTGAACAGCCCGCCGGGAGCCCCGGTGCGCAGGCAAGCGGCCGTAGCCAGAGGACGCAGCAGCAGCAGCCCGGCGAACAGCAGCACACTCAAGCGGCTGTCAATGGCCTGTTGCACCACGTTGCGGCCGTTGCCTAGCAGCTCGGGAAACTCAATAGCGGCCAGCCCCAGGCCAGCGAATACGACCAGCGGCAGCCACAGCCGGGCCGGGCCGGTGGGCTTGGCACGCCGGGCCCGCCCAATCAGCCGCACGTACCCCACCGACACGACCCCAGCCAGCAGCCCAAATAGCACGCTCCACACCAGCATTCCCGTGGTAACGGCCGCTACGGGCACCACAAAAGTGGGCGCCTGCGGCAGCAGCAGCCACGACACCCAGGTGGCAATGAACGAGACAACCAGCGCCGGCAGCACGGCGGGCAAGGCCAGCGAGCCCAGTAGCACTTCCAGCGCGAAGAGCGCCCCGCCGAAAGGAACGTTGTAGACGGCGGCCATGCCCGCCCCGGCCCCGCAGGCCGCCAGCAGCTGGCGCTCGGGCAAGGTGAGGCGGCCCAGGTCGGCCAGGCTGGCCGCAAACGCCGCCCCGGCCTCCTTCGGGGCCGACTCCCGGCCGAGCGCCGCGCCCAAACTCACCAGGATAACGGAGAGCACCCCATTGTAGAGGGAAGCCAGTAAGGGCAGCGCGCCCGCGTGCAGCCAGATACCGGAGGAAAGGCCCCACCCCGGCTTGGGCCAGAAGCGGCGCGCCAGCCATAGGCCGCCGGCCGTCAGCCCACCGGCAAGGCTAAGCAGCAGCACCCGGTGCCGGGCCGAGCTGTGCTCCACGGCACTCAAAAAATCGCCGCTTTGGTAGGCCCAGGCCAGGTGCTGCACCAGGCGCAGCAGCTTCATGAGCAGTCCGGCGGCTACGCCCGCCGCCACGCCCGCCACCCCGGCCGCCAGCCAGAACCGGAAGCTGAAATGCTTCGGCAAGGCCTGATTCGTAAAATTTGGCTGCTGCGAAGTCCACTCCATACCTGGGCTGTCGGGAAAAATTCAATTCAATAAAGCTACCCGGTCACCCATTCGCTCCGGTCCCGACTGGAGTTGCGCTAATAGTCTGCTTTCGCGCCACTAGCACGTTGCCCGCAGCAATTATATTCAGTCAGCAAGTCTTTCAACGGCGAAAAACGCACGTTAGGGTTGCACAGCCCATTTAATGACAGAAATCTCTTTCATCATGACGTATACTTACGTCATGCTTTGTCGTATATTTGCGACATACTTCATAGTTAGCCATGACCTACGCCAAAACTGCCGCCTTTACTACCGACCAGCAGCAGCTTGCCCGCGTGGCCAAGGCGCTGGCCCACCCGGCGCGGGTAGCCATTATCCAGTTGCTGGCCAGCAAGACCACCTGCATCTCGGGCGACATCGCCGCCGAACTGCCCCTCTCGCGCACCACCGTTTCCCAGCACCTGCAGGAGCTGAAGGCCCTGGACCTGATTCGCGGCGAAATCGACGGACTCACGGTCTGCTACTGCCTCAATACCGAATTGCTAAACCAGGTACACCAACAGTTCACGGCCTTTTTCATCGAGGCCACCGCGACGGGACCGGTCTGCGGGCCGGATGATGCCTGCGCCTGCTAACCCTAACTATCTCACTAAAAGCGCTTTTTTATGAATATGTCCGAAATGAAGCAGTCCCTAGCCGGACTGGAAGCCGTGAATTTTCGCCTGCCTACCGGCGAATACCTGCCGGCGCACTTCCACGTCACGGAAGTGGGCCTGGTGAGCAAGCACTTCATCGACTGCGGCGGCGTCGAGCGCCAGGAAACCGTGGCCAACTTCCAGCTCTGGGAAGCCGGCGACTACGACCACCGGCTGGCCCCGCAAAAATTCCTGCACATCCTGGACCTGTCGGAGAAGATTCTGGGCAGCGAAGATTTGCCCATTGAAGTGGAGTATCAGCAAGCGACCATCGGCAAGTTCGGCCTCACCTTCGACGGCAAGGACTTCGTGCTGACGCCCAAGCAGACCGCTTGCCTGGCGCAAGATGCCTGTGGCATTCCCGACGCCGCCTTTGCTCTGCCCCAACTGCAAGTGGCGTGCTGCACGCCGGGCGGCGGGTGCTGCTAAGGCCTCCCACGGCGCAGCCCCTCGGGTTGCGCCGTTTTGCTTTCCATCCCTCCTCCTCCATTCTTTCCGATGACGATTGCCTTCTTTTCCGACGTGCACGGCAACCTACCGGCCCTGCAAGCGGTGCTGGCCGACTTGGACCAGCGCCGGCCGGACCTGGTGTTTTGCCTGGGCGACCTGGTGGGCTATGCCCCTTGGCCCAATGAAGTGGTGAACGAGGTGCGGCGGCGGGGCATCCCCACGCTGGCCGGCAACTACGACCAGGGCATTGGCCTGGCCAGCTCCGATTGCGGCTGCGCCTACCAAACGGACACCGACAAGGGCCTGGGCGCGCAAAGTATCGCCTACACCAACGCCATTGTGGGGGACGACGAGCGGCGGTACCTGCGCCTGCTGCCCAAGCACATGCGCCTGGATTTCCAGGACGAGCCCTGCACGCTCAGCCTGCTCATGGTCCACGGCTCGCCGCGCCGCATCAACCAATACTTGTTCGAGGACTTTCCGGAAGGCAGCTTTTCGCGCCTGCTGGAAGGGGCCGGGGCGGATATTCTGCTCTTTGGGCACACCCATAAACCCTACCACCGGGCCATTCCCTACGAGCACGAGGGCGAAACCCGCTACCGGCACGCGCTCAACATCGGCTCGGTGGGCAAGCCCAAGGATGGCGACGCCCGCGCCGCCTACCTGCTGCTGCACCTCGACCAGAACACCAGCCTCACCGACGCCAGTAGCGTGCGCGCCGAATTTATTCGGGTGGTCTACGATGTGGAACAGGCCGCACAGGCGGTCGAAGCCTCACCGCTGCCCAACGAATACGCTGACATGCTGCGCAAGGCGTACTAACTAATTGCTTCTTCGTGAATTCTCTGCAAACCCTTGGCCTCTACTTCCTGGCTGGCCTCTGCGAAATCGGGGGGGGCTACTTGCTCTGGCAATGGCTGAAAGCCGACCGGCCGCTGTGGACAGGGGTACTCGGGGCAGTGCTGCTCGTGCTCTACGGCTGGGTGGCGACCTGGCAGACGACCTCTTTTGGCAAAACCTACGCCGTGTACGGGGGCGTGTTCGTGGTCATGTCGATTACCTGGGCCTGGTACGTGGACGGCTTTAAGCCCGACCGATTCGACATCATCGGGGGCCTGGTCTGCTTCATCGGCATCGGCATTATCCTGTTCTGGCCTCGTCCTTAACCCCTTGGTTCTATGCTGCAACTGCAAGCGCTAACCGCTGCCTACTGGCCGCCCGTACGGGCCATTTATGAGCAAGGCATTGCGACGGGCAACGCCACCTTTGAAACCCAAGCCCCGACGTGGGAAGCCTGGGACAAGGGCCACCTGGCGCATAGCCGCCTGGTAGCCCTGGCCCCCGACGGGACAGTGCTGGGGTGGGCGGCGCTCTCGCCCGTTTCGGGCCGCTGCGTCTACGGGGGCGTGGCGGAAATCAGCATCTACATCGCCGCTGAGGCGCGGGGGCAAGGCGTGGGCCGGCAGCTGCTCCAGGCGCTGATTCAGGCATCCGAAGCCAATGGCATCTGGACGCTGCAAGCCGGCACTTTCGCGGAAAACGCGGCCAGCATTGGCCTGCACACCCAAGCCGGGTTCCGCGTCATCGGGCACCGCGAACGCATCGGCCAGCACCACGGCGTGTGGCGCAACACGGTGCAACTGGAGCTCCGCAGCCCGACCGTGGGCGTCGCTTAACTTCTTTCTTTCAAAACTATGCTTCCGCACTCCCTCCCCACGCCGCCCCCAACGGCCCTTGCCCAAAAGAAGCTCTCGGGCCTCGACCGGGGGCTGACGCTCTGGATATTCTTGGCCATGGCCCTGGGGGTGGCCCTGGGCTACTTCGTGCCGGGTATCAACGACGCCGTGAACTACTTCTCGGTGGGCACGGTGAACGTGCCGCTGGCCCTGGGCCTGATTCTCATGATGTACCCGCCACTGGCCAAGGTCAAGTACGAGCAGCTGCCCACGGTCTTTAAAAACACGCGCATCATCGGCTTGTCGCTGGTGCTGAACTGGCTAGTGGGCCCGCTGCTCATGTTCTTCCTGGCCATTTGGCTGCTGCCCGACAAGCCCGCGTACATGATGGGCCTGATTCTCATCGGCATCGCCCGTTGCATCGCGATGGTGCTGGTCTGGAACGACCTGGCCGATGGCAGCCGCGAGTACGCGGCCGGCCTGGTGGCCCTGAATTCCATCTTTCAGGTGCTGTTTTACGCCGTGCTGGCCTGGCTTTTTATCACGGTCCTGCCCCCGCACTTCGGCCTGAAAGGCTACGCCGTGAACCTCCGCATGAGCGACATTGCCCCGAGTGTACTGATTTACCTGGGCATCCCCTTCGCGGCGGGCTTTCTCTCGCGCACCATCCTGCGCCGCCTCAAAGGCAACGAGTGGTACGAGCGGGTGTACATTCCGGCCATTAGCCCAATTACCTTAATTGCCTTGCTATTAACCATCGTGGTCATGTTCAGCTTGAAAGGCGAAACCATCGTGCGGCTTCCCTTCGACGTGCTGCGCATCGCCCTGCCGCTGGCCCTCTACTTCGGCATCATGTTCGTGCTCAGCTTCGCGGCCGGCAAGTGGCTCGGGGCCGACTACGCCGAAAATGCCAGCATCGCCTTCACGGCCACCGGCAACAATTTCGAGCTGGCCATTGCCGTGGCCATCGGCGTGTTCGGGCTCAACTCGGGGCAAGCCTTTGCCGGTGTCATCGGGCCGCTGATTGAGGTACCGGCCCTGATTGCGCTGGTAAACGTTGCCTTCTGGTTTCGACGCCGCTGGTATACCAATCGCTAATTTCTGAAAAGCATCATCTTTACTATACTCTTGGTGAAGAATTTTGTTTCCACGCTAGCACTAGCCCTAACAAAATGATTATCAGAGTTTATCAATGCTCACGCGCCAGCGGTACGGCACTGCTCAATGTCGCGGCGCCGCGCCCGAAAGCGCCATATGCCGATGACCAGCACGCGCCGGCTGCAGGTCGCTTTGCGCCGCAAGAGCTACTGCATCGGGCGGCAGCGCCTACGTGGGGCCATGCGCCGCCGGGGCCTGCACGCGCTGCAGCCCAAGGCTTTCACCCCACGCACCACCGACTCTACCCACGGGCTGCGCTGCGCGCCGAACCGGCTACTCAATCAGCCCAAGCCGACGCAAGCTAACCAGGTCTGGGTCAGCGATATCGCCTACCTGCCACTGGCCAATGGGAACTGGGCCTACCTGTGCGCGTACCAGGACATGGTCAGCAAGCAGGTGGTGGGCTGGCACGTCATGGCCACCATGCCGGAGGAGTTGATTACCACCGCCTTGCAGCGCGCTTTTTGGGCTCAGCCACCCACACCTGACTTGCTTGTCCACTCCGACCGCGGTGAGCAGCTTGCGGTAAGGTGTACCGCAAGCTGCTCCACGACCACCAGGCCCTCCGCTCGCAGAGCCGCCGCAGTGACTGCTACGACAATGCGCAAGCTGAGAGCCTCTGGTCACGCCTCAAAACGGAGGTACTCGAAGGCCGCGAGCGGCCCGTTTTTACCGACCTAGCCGACGCGCAGGCCAGCGTGGCCGACTATTTTGACTACTACAATCGCGAGCGCCTGCACTCTAGCATCGGTTACCAGACGCCTTATCATACTCACCAACAGCTTCTTCAACTTAACGCCCTAAACTGTTCAGCGTAACTAGACCACCCCAACCCGGCCGAGGCCAGGCTCAGCAGCAGGTCCCGGATGGGCACAGGGTAGAGCACGCAGGCATCAAGCACGGCAATGAACCGGGGCGAGTGAATCATTCGTAACCCAGGCCTAATTCCTGCGCCTGCGCTGCGAGGAGTTGCAGCTGGTGTTCCCGCTGTTGCGTTTGCCTAGCCTCGTAAGCGAGCAAATCCTCCAGCAGTACCCGGCGGTGGCTGCCCACCTTCTTAAAAGGGAGCGCGCCCTGCTCCAGCAGCTTGACTAGGTGCGGCCGCGACACGTTTAGCATGTCGGCGGCCTGCTGGGTCGTTACTTCTGAATCGGAGGGAATCAGGGAAACCGCTTTCCCCTGCGCCATGCTCGAGAGAATGAATTGCAGCAATTCCAGCGCCTTGCGGGGAATGGTAATGTCGGTCCCGCTTTCCTGGATGCGGATGTTTATACCGTTGCGCTCAGGTCCGTTTTTCGCGAAGGCGAGCGCGAAGCCGTCTAGCGAAGCACTGGCCACCTGCTGGTCCCGCAGGGATGGTTTCTCAAGGATGGCTTCCATAGTCATATTGATTATCGTTGTAAACTTACAAACGAAATAAACGAAACAAAGATTTCCTGAATCTTACCGCTTTGCATGGTCTACCTTTAAGGACTATCCATGCCTAAAAGGCTGACCTGCTTCCTTCGTGGTGGGGTCGACATGAAAACGCAGGGCAACGTTCAACTGATTTTTAGCTGTCGTACTAAAAGGGGGCGCACGATAGTAGGAACGGAAAACAACGCCAAGCTTACCTTACCACTAAAAATGGGCTGATTTGTCTCACCCAGTCAGTCAGGCTGGAATAAGCCGTTGATACAAGGGCGGATTTATACGCTAAGCCCTCCAGTGGCGCAACGGGTACTGCACCACTGGCAGCAGTTCTTGCGAATCAGTACTTCCGGCGCCGTGGCCAAGTCTGCGGAGTAGATACGGGAGGCTACCTCGCGCAATTCCATCGCTGCCAGGCAACCCGAATCTGCCGGTTCAGAGCCGGGTTGGAAATGCCGAATAGCAGCAGGGGCTAACGCACATTCTTTTCCCTTAAGAAGTGCTGACGGCAGTGGAGTGTTAAGTTTAGTAGATTAAAACCTGTTTTCTACGCTTCTTTTTAGTTTAACAGGTGTTTGATGGTTGAAGCTTAATTCCCCGACCAAGGAGTATATCCCTTGCATTTTATCAGGACGGCTGCTTTATCATCCATTCCTACTGTGCTGTATTTGCTAGGGCGGCCAATCTTTTTTCTATCAGATACTTCCGCGCATCACCCGACCCGTAGGGCAGGTGGCCATCTATGGCTTCCCGCATTTCTGGGTGCCGGAGCAGCTGCCCAATTTCAGCGGCGATATAAGCCCGCACCGCCTCAGAAGCGGTAGCAACCTCCGTGGCTAATTCGAGGCGGTTGTCAACCAGGTACACGATGTCTTCTAAATCATTGCTGAGGCGAATATCCTGCATGCCCCGACTGCGCAAAGCTGCCAGCTTCGTGGCTACGAAGTAAACGGCTGGCATAATCTGAATAACCGTCTCACCGGGCAGCGTGTAAGGGAGCGCGTGCGCAAAGCCTTCCGGGTACCAGGGATTCGAGAAGCCCAGAATATTGTCCTCGTTGAGGGGCATGATATCCACCACCAGGCTGCCCACCCGCCAGCGGCAGATAACTTTTGCCGTCTGGTCATTGACAAAGCCCAAGGCACGCAGTTCTTCTTCCAGGGCATAATAGGCCATGCGCGGGACGACTTCGATGATGCAGTCCACATCATTCGTAAAGCGAGACTCGGGCGCTTTCGGAACGGTGTTGTACAAACCAGCGGTGCTACCGCCCACGAATACCACCCGGCTCAGCACCGGCCCCAAGGCGCGGGCCACGGCTTGCAAGGCCGCCAGATTTACCTGGTTAGACATGATTCAGGAGGGTAATCTCGCTTAGCATATCCATAGCCAGCCGACGCTCGCGCGGGCGACCGACCCGCAGGGCATCGGTGAGGGCCAGCAACTCATAGAGTTGCGCATCTTCCCGGGCCACCTGCGGCACCTTGGGGTAGAGCGGGGCGATAGCTGCCCCCCAAACCTCCCCCTCGGCATCAGGCCAGACGTAGGCTTGTTCGGCCACAATCTGCGCCAGCAAGGGCGGCGCGCTATGGGCCGTGGGCAGGCCCCGGACCTGGGCACCCGGCTGGGTGGGAAACACCACCGGCAGGCCGTACAGGACAAACTCGGTAAAGGTGCGGCGGGCCACCCGGCGCCCGGTACTATCCAGCAGTCGAGCGTACTGGCAGCGCTTGATGCCAAAGGATACTTCCGTCGGGCTCAGAAACAAGGAGCGGGCTAAATCCTTGCTGAGCCAGCTGCCCTCTTCCAGCAACATAATCTTGAAGAGAATGACTATGTCTTGGGGTCGCATTCCATTGTGATGGCGCATGAGCAGTTAGTATTTTCAGTTTGCAAATTGCAAACTGAAAATCATTCTGACAAGTTTCAGCCTTGGCAGGGTTGAGTGATTGAGCTCATATTGATTAGGGGGGGCCGAATACTTGGCACAAACTTTTCAAACTTAGGAATCTTAAATCTTCCCTACCTAAAAACCCTACGTGCCCAAACTATCGGCGCAGGTAACGAGCGGCACTCCGAACAAGCTCAGAATTGCCTCCTAGTCTTGCCTTACCATCCCACACTTACCTGGTAAGGCTCATGCGACATTTTTTGCTGGCGGCGCTGCTGGCGGTTCCCGGCTACCCCCGGCCGGCAACCGACGGGGCCCCGGCGGGTAGCTCCTACGACTTTACCCACCCGGCCACCACCTATGCTGTGCCGGCCGAGCTGCGCGAGCTATCCGGGCAGGCGTGGGGCAGCGCCCAGCAGCTGGCCTGCATCGAGGACGAAGCCGGCAGCCTCTTTTTCTATAACCTGCGCACCCAGCGCCTCGACAGCACCGTGCAGTTTGCGGGCCCCGGCGACTACGAGGACGTGGCGCGGGTGCCCGGCGGCTGGCTCATCCTGCGCAGCGACGGCCGGCTGTTTAAGCGCGCCGGCCACGTAACTACTACGTACGACACTGGCCTGAGCGCCGCTAACGAGCCGGAAGGCCTCACCTACGACCCCGCCACTCAGACGCTGCTGGTGGCCTGCAAGGGCGAGCCCGGTGCGGGCCTGCCCGCCACCCAGCGGGCGGTATACCGCCTCAATCCCCGCACCTACCACATCGACGCGTCCCCCGCCTACGTGCTGGATATTCCGGCCATCCTGGCCCGCTCGCCGGCCGCCGTGCGCCCCGGCGAAACCGCCCAAAAGGCCGGTAGCCTGAGCCGGTTTGCGCCCTCGGCCGTGGCGGTGCACCCGCGCACCCACCACGTGTTCGTGCTCTCGGCCCGCGGCAACGACCTGGTGGAGCTGGATGCGCAGGGCGGGCTCGTGGCCGCGCACACGCTGGACCCGGCGCTGTTTCCGCAGCCCGAAGGCCTGGCGTTTGCGCCCACTGGCGACCTGTTCGTGTCGAGCGAAGACGGCAGCAAGCACGGGCCGGGCCGCTTGTATCGCTTCGCTGAGCTGCCAGCTAACCCTTAATCATTAGCTTACTATGTGGTGGATTTATGCCTTGCTCTCGGCCGTGTTTGCGGCGCTCACGGCCATTCTGGCCAAAATTGGCATCAAGGGTGTCGACTCTAACCTGGCTACGGCCATCCGCACGGTGGTTATCCTGGTGCTGGCCTGGGGCATTGTCTATTTCCGGGGCGGGCTCGACCAGATTGGCCTGCTCACGCGCACCAACCTGATTTTCCTGGGCTTGTCGGGCGTGGCCACGGGACTGTCGTGGATATTCTACTTCCGGGCCTTGCAGCTGGGCAAAGTGTCGCAGGTGGCCCCGGTCGATAAGCTCAGCGTGGCCATTGCCATTGTGCTGTCGGTAGTGTTTTTGGGCGAGAGACTGACCTGGCACACTGGCCTGGGCGCGGCAATGATTATCGGCGGCACGCTGGTCTTGATTTTCTGACTTCTTTTCAAGCCTTTTAGCCTATGCGCTTTTCCTTTCTAAAAGCGGCGGGCCTGGCCCTGCTGCTGGCCGGCCCGCTGAGCGCGACCCACGCCCAGCAGGTGCCCGCCCCGGCGGCGGCCGACACCCTGCACAAATACGAGCGCCCGGCGGTGGGCGTAGCAGCCGACGAAAAGCGCAGCTTTTTCCAAAGCAAGGGCTTCCGGGCGGCGGTCGTACCGGCGGTGCTCATCGGCTACGGCATCAGCACGATTAACGGCCACGGCTTCTACTCCAGCTACGATGCTAAAAGCGACATCAACCACCTCTTTGGCCCCGGCCGCCACACGCACGTCGATGATTACCTGCAATTCGCGCCCTACTTCGAGCTGGGCGGGGTGTTGCTGGCCGGCGTCGAGAGCAAAAACGACCACGTGAACCTGGGCCTGGTCATCCTCAAGAGCGAGGTATTCATGCTGGCCAGCGTGTTCGCGGTGAAAAACCTGACCAACATCACCCGGCCCGATGGCACGGCCACGGCCTTCCCGTCGGGGCACACGGCGCAGGCGTTTCTGGCCGCCAGCATCGTGCACACCGAGCTGCGCGAGAAGAGTCAGTGGTACGGCGTCGGGGCCTATACCATTGCCACCGGCGTGGCCGCCCTGCGCATGCTAAACGACAAGCACTGGGAATCCGACGTGTTTGCCGGGGCGGGCTTCGGCATTCTCTCGGCCCACCTGGCCTACCTCACCCACCGCCACCGCTGGGGCCGCAAGCCGCTGGGCGCAGCCTCGTGGCAGGTAGCGCCGCTCTACTACGCCGGGGCCACGGGCCTGACGCTGCACTGGCAGCTGCGCTAAGCTACCTATTCATTGACTGCTTGTTATGAAGAAGATACCCGCCGTCACCCTACTGTTTTGGGTGATGAAAATCTGCGCCACCACGCTGGGCGAAACAGCCGGCGACCTGCTTTCCATGACCCTGAACGTGGGCTACGGCGTCAGCTCGCTCATCCTGTTCAGCATTTTTCTGGCGGTGCTGGCGGGGCAGCTGGCCGTGCGCCGCTACGTGCCGGTGCTCTACTGGGCCGTGATACTGGCCACCAGCACGGCCGGCACCACGCTCTCCGACTACATGGACCGCACCCTGGGCCTGGGTTACGCCGCCGGCGCGGCCCTGCTCGTGACGCTGCTGCTGCTCACGCTGGGTTTATGGTGGCAGAGCGAAAAGTCCCTATCCGTCAATGACATCAAGACGCGCAAGGGCGAGCTGTTTTACTGGACGGCCATCTTATTTTCTAATACCCTAGGCACGGCACTGGGCGATTTTCTGGCCGACGACTCGGGCCTGGGCTTTGGAGGCGGGGCGCTGCTCATTGGCAGCCTACTGGCCGTGGTGGTGCTGGCGCGCTACGTCACGCGGGTGCCGGGCGTGCTGCTGTTTTGGGTGGCCTTTGTGCTCACGCGGCCCTTTGGGGCCACGTTTGGCGACCTGCTGACCAAGACGCCCGAAAAGCATGGCTTGGGCTTTGGCACCACGGGCTCGTCGCTGATTCTGTTTGGCATCCTGGCCGGGCTGGTAGCCTACGAGTCGCTGCGCCCGGCGGCGCGCCCGGCCGAGCTACCCGCCCGCTAAAAAGCAGGCAGTCTTTCCTGCGTTCTCCTTTTTCAAATCTTCGATGAAAAACTTGCTTGCTGCTGCCGCGCTTACACTATTGCTAGCGCCCGGGGCCCGCGCCCAAGCTCCTGCCGCGCCCTACCGCCTGCTGCACACCATTCCGGTGCCGGGCGATGGCGGCTGGGATTTTATGACCATTGACCCCACCGGCGAGCGCCTCTACGTGGCCCACAACGCCCAGGTCGACGTGATTGACCTGGCCACCCGCCGGGTGGTGGGCACCGTGACGGGCACGCCCGCCGCCCACGGCGTGGCCGTGGTGCCCGCCACCGGCCGCGGCTACGTGAGCTGCGGGCGCAACAACTACTGCGTGGCCTTCGACCTCAAAACCTTCCGCAACCTGGGCACCATCGCCACCGGCCCCAAGCCCGACGCCGTGTTCTACGACGCATTTGCGAAGCGAATATTTGCCTTCAGCAACGCCGGGGGCCAAAGCTCGGTGCTTGACCCGGCCAGCGGCCGGGTAGTGGGCACGGCCGCGCTGGGCGGCGACGTGGAAGTGCCCGCCAGCGACGGCCAGGGCCACATTTTCGTGAATCTGGAAGACAAGAGCGAGGTGGTGGAGTTCGATGCCCGGTCGCTGGCCGTGCGCCACCGCTACCCCCTGGCGCCCGGGGCCGAGCCTACCGGCCTGGCTTTCGACCCGCGCACGCATCGCCTCTTCAGTGGTTGCGCCAACGGCAAGCTGGTGGTGACCGACAGCCAGACCGGCCGGCAGGTGGCGGTGCTGCCCATCGGCCAGGGCGTGGATGGTGTGGCCTTCGACGCCAGCGCCGGCAACATCGTGACCACCAACGGCGAGGGTACGCTCACCGTCATCCACGAAGATGCACCTGACAAGTACCGGGTGGTGGCCACCATCCCCACCGCCCCCGGCGCCCGCACCGTGGCCCAGAGCCCCACCACGCACCACCTCTTCACCTGCACTGCCGACCTGGGCCCCGCCCCGGCACCCACGGCCGAGAACCCGCATCCGCGCCCAAGCATCGTGCCCGGTACGTTTCGGGTGCTCGAATATGGTCGCTAAACTAGCTACTGTTAATGAATGCATTGCATAGCCTTGCTGCGGCGTGGCGCTGCCATCGCCCCTTGCTGCTGCTGCTGGCCGTGGTGGCGGCTAGCTGGGGGCTATTTCTGGAGGTGGCGCACGAGCTGCGCGAAGACCGCCGCCAGCCCGACCACGGCTTTCCGTTTGACCGGCCAGTGCTCAACTTTTTGCATCAGCGCCCCACGCCGGCCCTGTGCGCGGTGGCCGCCCAGCTCAGTGACCTCCAGGGCCCGGTATGGCTGAGTGTGTACGCGCTGGGGGCCTTCGGGCTGGGCTGGGGACTCTACCGGCGGCGCTACCGCGAAGTCGGTTTTGCAGTGGGCGCGGTGGGCGGCACCATGGCCTTTAACCTGCTGGCCAAGTATCACTTCGAGCGGCTGCGGCCCGATTTTTACCACCAGGTATGCGGGGAAGCCTTGCGGCAGCTGCCCGACCCGAGCTTTCCCAGCGGCCACGTCATGGCTTCGCTGGCGTTGGCTAGTGCGGCCGGCATTCTGGGCTGGCGTACGCGCTGGCGCTGGGTGGGGTGGGGCATCGGCCTGCTGTTTGCGCTGGGAGTGGCGTGGTCGCGCCTTTACCTGGCCGCCCACTATCCGTCCGACGTGCTGGCCGGCTGGTTTGCCACCGGCGGCTGGGTGGGGAGCCTCTACCTGGCATTTGCGCGCTATCTGCCCACCTTACGGCCGTTGGGGCAGCAACCGGGGCTGCCAACCATCCGGCGGGGGGGTAGGGGCGAAGGCCGCTACCTCACCTAGCCGGCCTGACCCATCCGAGCCCGGCCTGCTTACCCAGCTGCTGTTACGCACCACCTGCTCCCATTCGCTGGAAAAAGCATTTGGATTAACTGCAAAAGCCTGTTTCCAGTAAACTGACGCAGGTGGTGCGTAACATCAGTTACCCAGGTTGGCTACTTTTTGGCGGGCGTGCCATCGGCGTGAAACACTACGTCCCGCCGCTTGCCGTGCTTGCTCACCTCCGCCTCGTAGGTAGTAGCACCGCTGGCCGCTACGATGGTAGCGGCTTCGGTTACTTTATAGCCTGGATAGGCGCGGGCCAGCGTGGCGCGCACCGGGGCGGGCAGGTGGCTGGGGGCCATATCCGTCTCGGTTTCGAGCAGGGCCCCGGCCGGACTCAGCAACGCCGACATGGTGGCGCCGTTCAGCGTAAAGCCGGCTTCGTAGTGGTCGCCTTCCTTTTCCCAGGTGGGGGCTTTCACCGCCGGGAATGTTGCGTTGAAGGTGGCCACCACGGCGGCGGGCACCTGGGTTGGCTGGAGGGTTTGGGCCTGGGCTGAGTAGGCCAGGCCCGCCAGCAGTACTGGCAACAAGGTCTTTTTCATGTGAATGATGGGGTAGGGGTTGAAAAACTACCTGCCAAGATTACCCGCTGATGTTGAGGATAATCGGAGTATGCCGCGTTATCCGGAAACCTAGTTGCCGGCCTCTGTAGCAGACCCTAGCCCCGTTGTTTTTCTTACTCCCGCATTCGATGAAACTGTTAATCATAGAAGACGAGGCCGAGCTGGCCGCCAGCCTCGTCAGCCACCTGCAAGGCCAGCAGTACGTGTGCGAAGTGGCCCGCACCTTCGCCGCCGCCGAGGAGAAATTGCTGCTCTTCGACTACGACTGCATTCTGCTAGACCTCACGCTGCCCGGCGGCGACGGCCTGGAGCTGCTGCGCCAGCTGCAAGCCCGCCAGCAAGCCGATGGCGTCATCATTACCTCGGCCCGCGATGCCCTCGACGACCGCATCGCGGGCCTGCACCTGGGGGCCGACGACTACCTGCCCAAGCCCTTTCACCTCTCCGAGCTGAGCGCCCGCATCGCGGCGCTGGTGCGGCGGCGGCGCTTCAACGGCTCCAACGTGGTGCAGGCCGGCCCGCTGGCCGTGGACGTGCTGGCCCGCGCGGCTACCGTGCACGGCCAGCCGCTAACCCTCACGCGCAGCGAGCTGGACCTCTTGCTGCTGCTGCTGGCCAATCAGCGCCGGGTGGTGATGAAATCGACCATCGCCGAGCACGTGTCGGGCGACTTGGCCGAGCATTTCGACTCGTTCGAGCCGGTGTACACCCACGTCAAAAACCTGAAGCGCAAGCTCGGCGAGGTGGGCCTGGGCGAGTGCATCCGCACGGTGTACGGGTTGGGCTACCGCTTCGAGCTGCCCACCGCATGAGCACGCCGCGCTCCGTAAAGCTGCTGCTGCGCACGCTCCGCGCGCAGCTCGTGTACGCCGGCCTAGTGTCGGTGGCTGGCACGTTCGTGTTCTATTTCGTGCTGCAACAGCTCTACTACGTCGATGTGGACGAGGCCCTGCTGCTGCGCCGCGACGAGGTAGCCGCCAAGTTGCCGCTGCTGGCTTCGCCCGCCGACCTGGCCCTGTGGCAGCGCCTCGACCGCGACCTGGAACTGCGTCCTTTGCGCCCCGGTGAGGCCGCGCCGCCTACCCGTATCGTGGGCGAAAAGCGCTACTTGGCAGCGGCCAACGAGTGGGAGCCCTACCGCACGCTCACCACCACCGTGCCCTACCAGGGCCAGCCCTACCGGCTGGTGCTGCGCAGCTCATTGGTGGAAAGCGAAGATTTGCTGGCCGCCATCGGGCTGGCGCAGGCGGGGCTGCTGGTGGTGCTGCTGGGCGGGCTGGTGCTGGTGCAGCAGCGGGTAGCGCGGCGGCTCTGGCAGCCGTTTTACCAAACGCTGGCGCAGCTGCGACGCTTCCGGCTCGACCAGCGCGCACCCGTCGAGCTGGCGGCGTCACCCACGCTGGAGTTTCAGGAGTTGAACAGCGCTCTCACCGACCTGCTCACCCAGCACCGCCGCCTCTACCACAGCCAGAAGGAGTTTACCGAAAACGCGGCCCACGAGATGCAAACGCCCCTGGCCGTGCAGCACACCAAGCTGGAGCTGCTGGCCCAGCAGCCCGACCTGAGCGAGGAGCAAGCCCAGCACCTCGACGCCCTGCTGGCCGTGACCCAGCGCCTGGCCCGCCTCAACCGCAGCCTGCTGCTGCTGGCCCGCCTCGAAAACCAGCAGTTCGCCGCCGACGAGCAGGTGGAGCTGAGCCAGGTACTTACCAGCCTGACCGCCCAGGTGCAAGAGCAAATCGAAGCGGCGGGCCTCTCCCTCACCCTGGCCCTGGCGGCCCCGGTAACCCTGCGCGCCAACGCTACCTTAGTAGAAATCCTGGTTAGTAACCTGCTGGTGAATGCCATCCGGCACAACGGGCCGGGTGGCACGGTGGCCGTGACCCTCACCGCTGGGCAGCTCACGGTGGAAAACACCGGCCGGGCCGAGGCACTGCCGGCCGGCCGCGAGTTTGCCCGCTTCCGCAAGGACGCGCTGAGCGCCGCCGGTGGGGTAGGGCTGGGGCTAGCCATCAGCCGCCAAATCTGCGATACCTGCGGGCTGACGCTGGCCTATGAGTTTGCCCCGCCCAACCGGCACCGCTTCACGGTGGGCTGGGCGTAGTGACCACGTACTCCGGCGCCCCCGCTCCGAAGCTGCTCAGAATTGCCCGATAGCTTGCCGGCCTAACCGGTCAATCCGGTTTTGCTATGCGGATGTTATTCTTGAAAATCAGCTATTTCAGAGCGTCGTGCCGACCGTTGCTACTGCTGGCGCTGCTGCTAGCCGGTCCGGCGGGCTGGGCGCAGCCCGCGCTGCCTACCCCGCCCGCGCCGACCCGCGACCTGAATTTTTACCTCACCCAGGCTAGCCAGAATAGCCCCCTGAGCCACGACGTGCGCAACCAGGGCCAGGCCGCGCAGCTCGAAACCGAGCGCCTGCGCGCCTTCTACACCAAGGCCACGGGCACGCTGGTGGCCAACTACACCGCCGTGCCCGTGCTGACGCGCGACAACGGGCAAACCCGCCTCAGCTACTCGGCCGACAACAGCACCAACTACGTGGGCTACGACGTGGCCCTGAGCAACGGCGCGCTCTACCAGGGCTACGCCCAGCTCACGCAGCCGCTCTTCAACCAGCAGCGCTTCGCGGCCTACGCCCAGCAGGCCCAGGGCCTGGCCCTCAGCCAGCAAAACCTGGCGCGGCTCTCACTGCACGATTTGGAGAAGCTGGTGGGTGACCAGTACATCCTCTGCCGGCAGGACCTGGACCAGCTCAGCTACGTGCGCGAGCTGCTCGGCATCCTCGACCGCCAGCGCCTGCTGGTGCGCAAGCTCGTGGAGGCTAGTCTATTGAAGCAGTCCGACTACGCCCTGCTCAGCATTGAGGTCGAAACCCAGCAGCTGTTTCTCAACACCTACCGCACGGCCTACCACCGCGATTTGCTCGATTTGAACGTGCTCTGCGGCCTGGGCGACACCACGGAGGTGCAGCTGGCCCCACCCAATCTGCCCCTGCGCGCGGGCAGCCCGGCACCCGGCCTCTCGGGCTTTACCGAGCGCTACCGGCTCGATAGCCTCACGCTGGCCGCCAACCAGCGCGTGTTTGAGCTGCGCTACCGGCCCGTCGTCAACGCCTTTGCCAACGGTGGCCTCAATGCCGTGACCCTGGCCGACCTGCCGCAGCGCTTCGGGGTGAGCGCGGGACTGAATTTCAGCCTTTACCTCTTCGACGGCCACCAGCGCCAGCTCAGCCGCGACCGCACCAGCGTGCTGCTCGAAACCACCCGCGCCTACCGCCAGAACTTCGCCACCGTGAACCCCGTGCGCCAGCAGCGCCTGCTCTACGAGCTGCGCCAGCTGGACGAGCGCCAGCGCCTGGCCCGCCAGCAAATCGCCAGCTACCGCCAGGTGCTCGACTCCTACAAGCGCGAGGTCATTGCCGGACAGCTCTCGGTGGTGAGCTACGTGCAGGTGCTCAAAAACTACGCCGTGGCCACCCGCGACCTGGTGCTGCTCGAAAACAACCGGCTGCTGCTCATCAACGCTTACAACTACTGGACCTGGTAGCCAGGCCGCGCCCGGACCGGGCCGGCTATTTTCTCACAGGTATCTGGTTTCTCCCTATGCTTTCTCGATTCTTATTTCGACTACTCGGCGGGCTGTCGGCTGGCCTGCTTGTCGCCTGCCACGCCAACGCGCCCACCGACGAGGCCGCCGGCCCGCCGCCCCGCGCCCAGGTGCAGGCCGTCACGGTGGCCACCCAAAGTCTGACGCAGTACCGCACGTTTCCGGCCACTTCCACCTACCCGCGCAAGAGCACCGTCACGGCCCCGGTGGCCGCTTACGTCACGGGCGTGCGGGTGCGCCTCGGCGACCGCGTGCGGGCCGGCCAGGTGCTTTTCACCCTCGAAACCAAGGAGCGCCGGGCCCTAGGGGGCTCCATTCAGCGCATCGACCCCTCGCTCAAGGGCTTCGGGCTGGTGTCCGTTACGGCCCCCGCCAGCGGCATTGTGAGCGTGCTCAATATTCAGCAGTCGGGGGATTACCTGCTCGAAGGCTCCCCGCTGTGCACGGTGGCCGAAAGCAGCCAGCTCGTGTTTCAGCTCAACCTGCCCTACGAGTACCACGCCCTGGCGCAGGGCAACCCGCGCTGCACCATCGTGCTGCCCGACAGCACCCGCCTCACGGGCACGGTACTCGCGCCGCTGGCCAGCGTCAGCCCCGGCCAGTCGGAGGTGTATTTGGTGCGGCCGAATAACCCGCCGGGCGTCATCCCCGAAAATCTCATCGTGCAAGTGCGCCTCACCCAAACCAGGCAGCCCAACGCCCAGACGCTGCCCGCCGCCTGCGTGCTGGCCGACGAAACGCTGCACCACTTCTGGGTAATGAAGCTGGTCAATGACTCGACGGCCGTCAAAGTCCCCGTGACGCTGGGCGTGCAAAACCCCGCCGAAATCGAGATAAAAACGCCCACCTTCGGGCCGACCGACCGCATCCTGAGCGCGGGTAACTACGGGCTAGCCGACACCGCCCACGTCAAGCTGACCCGATGAGCGCGCCTACCACTACCCCGGCCGCCGCGCCCGCGCCGCCGCCCGCCGCCCCGGCCGAAACGTCTTATTTCCAGACCTACCGCAAGCCGGTTCTGCTCATTGGCTTGCTGCTGCTGGCCGCAGGGCTGTTTGCCTATTCGCGGATGCAAACGGCGTTATTTCCGGAAGTTACCTTCCCCAAAATAACGCTCATCGCCGACGCCGGGCAGCAGCCCATCGACCGGATGATGCTAACCGTGACCAAGCCCCTGGAGGCCGCCGTGAAGCGCGTGAAGGGCGTAACCGTGGTGAAGAGCAGCACCAGCCGCGGCTCGTGTGTGATTCAGGTGTTCCTCAACTGGGACGTGGATGTGTACAGCACCAAGGCCCAACTCGAAAGCCGCGTGAACGAGATAAAAGGGCTGCTGCCGGCCGGCGTCACCATCGCTACCGAGGCCATGAACCAGTCGCTGTTTCCGGTGCTGGGCTACTCGCTGGAAAGCAATTCGCGCTCGCCCATCGCCCTGCGCGACGCGGGCAACCTGCTGGCCCGGCCGCTGTTTTCGCAGGTACCGGGCGCGGCCAACGTGGTAGTGCGCGGCGGCAAAGCCAAGGAATTCGTAGTCATTCCCGACGCGGCCAAGCTGGCGGGCCAGCGCCTCACGGCCACCCAGCTGCAAGCCGCTTTCGCGGGTACCAACTTTGTACTCTCGGCCGGCAACCTGGCTAGCTTCCGGCGGCTCTACCTCACCCTCACCGATACCCGCCTGGGCACCGCCGACGACCTGCGCCAGGTGGTGGTGCGCGCCGACTCGGGCCGCGTAGTGCGGGTGCGCGATGTGGCCACCGTCGACATTCAGGAGCAACAGGAGTTCGTGCTCATCAACGCCAACGGCCACGACGCGGTGCTCATCGACCTCGTGAAACAGCAGGGCGTGGACCTGGCCACCTTCGCCCGCGACGCCCACGCCAAGGCCGCCGAGCTGCGCCGCCTCCTACCCCCCGGCATGACGCTCAAGCCCTACTACGACCAGTCGGTGTTCGTGACGGACAGCATTGACAGCGTGCTGCATAGCATCGTGGAAGGGCTGGGCCTAGCCATCCTGGTGATGATAGTGTTTCTGCGCTCGTGGCGGGCCAGCCTGGCGGTGCTGCTCACCATCCCGGTTACGGTCTGCTTCACACTGCTGGTGCTCTACCTATTTGGCATCACGCTGGACATCATGTCATTGGGCGCCATCGCGGCTTCCGTAGGCTTGATAATTGACGATGCAATCGTCATCATCGAGCAGATTTATCGCACCCACGAGGAGCACCCCGCGCACAGCAACGTGCGGGTGGTGCAGGTGGCCATTCGCAGCCTGTTTCCGGCCATGGTGGCCTCTTCGCTGAGCACCATCGTCATCCACTTTCCCTTCCGGCTGATGAGCGGACTGGCGGGCAGCTTCTTCAAGGAATTATCGGACACCATGCAGATTACCATGGTCTGCTCGTTTCTGGTGACCTGGCTGCTGCTGCCAGTGCTGCACCTGCTCATCGGCTACCGCGCCGGCAAAAACGCCCACGCCCACAACGCCGCTCAGGAGCAGGCCGACAAGTTGAGCTGGCTCACGGGCCTCTTTGCCCGGCCGCTGCTGGCGCTGGTGCTACTGGTGGGGCTGGGCGTGGGGGCGTGGCTAGCCTCGGGCAAGCTCGAAACGGGTTTCCTGCCCGACCTCGACGAGGGTACCATCGTGCTCGACTACCACATGCCCTCGGGCACCGACCAGGCCGAAACCGACCGCGTGCTGCGCCGCATCGAAAAGGACATCATCACCCGGCACCCCGAAGTCGAAAGCTACTCGCGCCGCACCGGCATCGGCCTGGCCTTCGACACCCGCCAGCCCAACTACGGCGACTATCTCATCCAGCTTCGGCGCGACCACAAACTGACCACGCCCGAGGTCATTGCCCAGCTGCGCCAGCGCATCGAAGCCACCGAGCCCGCCCTCACCGTGGACTTTGGCCAGCGCATCGCCGACTTGCTCGGCGACCTCATGAGCAGCTCCAAGCCCATCGAAATCAAGCTTTTTGGCGACGACCAGGCCACGCTCGAAAAGCTCTCGGCCCACCTCGGCCAGGTGCTGGCGAAGGTGCCCGGCGTGGCCGACATCAACGACGGCCTGGTGGCGGCCGGCCCCAGCATCGTCTTCCGGCCCGACGTGGCCAAGCTGGCCCGCTACGGCCTCACGCCCCTCGATTTTCAGGCCCAGCTCAGCAACCTGGTGGGCGGGCAGGTGCTGAGCAACGGTACCACCCAGGCCAGCATTTCGCCGGCCCAGGCGGGCTCGCTGGGCGGCATCCAAGTGGGGCAGGTGCAGGACGGCGAGCAGATGCGCCAGGTGCTGCTGCGCTACGTCGATTTCAGCCACAACAGCCTGGCTCAATTGCAAAAGCAGGTTATCGCCCTGCCCACTGGCAGCGTGCGCCCACTGCCCTTTTTCGCCGCCCTCGACGTGGTGCCCGGCGAAGTCGAGCTGCGCCGCGAAGACCTCAAGTCGGTGGCCCTCATCACGGCCCGCCTCGACGGGCGCGACCTGGGCTCGGCCATTCAGGACATCCGCCAGCAGGTGGGCCGGCAGGTGGCGCTGCCGCCTGGCTATACCATCGCCTACGGCGGGGCCTACGCCGAGCAGCAGGCCTCGTTTCGCGAGCTGCTGCTGATTCTGCTCACGGCCAGCCTGTTGGTGTTCGCGGTGCTACTGTTCCTGTTCCGCGAGTGGCTGATTTCGGCCCTGGTCCTTTTCATCTCCGTGATGGGCATCACCGGCTGCGTGCTGGGCCTGTTCTTCGCCGGCATCCCGCTGAACGTGAGCAGCTACACCGGCATCATCATGATTGTGGGCATCATCGCCGAAAACGCCATTTTCACGGTGCACCAGTTCTACGAGTCGCTGCGCGAGACGGGCGACGTGGACACGGCCATCCGCTACGCCATTGCCCTGCGCATCCGGCCCAAGCTGATGACGGCCATCGGGGCCATTCTGGCGCTCTCGCCGCTAGCCCTGGGCATCGGCCTGGGTGCGCAGATGCAGCAGCCGCTGGCCGTGGCCGTCATCGGCGGCTTCGTGGTAGCGCTGCCCATGCTGCTGTTCGTGCTGCCCACCGGCATGCGACTGATTTACCGGGGGCGCGGGGCAGCGCGGGAGCTGGCCGAGCGGGGGTAGGGAAGGTAATTATAAGTTGTCAGCTGCTAGTAATCAGTAGGTTGCAAGTATACTGACATGCTAGGCAGATGCGCGCTATTGAGGAGAAGCAGCTCGAAAATTAGGCTTCATTACAGTAAATAAAAAAGGGTCTGACTTCGAAGTCAGACCCTTTTTTAGTCAAGTGGCTTATCTAGGCCAGGACCAAGCCACGCATGGCTGCCCATTCTTTTTCGTAGTAGCTAAGGTCTTCCAGAGAAAATCCATAGAGGGCATACATGTCTTGCACACTCATCCCAGAATTAAGAAAGTCCAAGGCAGCCCAAGCCTTGACCTGAGTGGCATCAGCGTCGCTGAATTGAAATTCAGCCAGCGTGTTCAAGTGAAGATATTCCTTGGTTTTCATGATTGCTCGGAGCCCAAATATTTCTTAAATATACGCACTTGCACTTCATCGGTCAAGTCCAGTTCGCCGTGCCAACTCGTTTTAAGTAAAAGCTCTTCGCCAAAACCGAGCGTTGCCCAGCGCCATATCGGAAAGGGCTTGTCTGGTTGCAGGCCGTAGTGCAAGCTAACTTCCTTTTGCAGTACATCGCATAACGCATGAGTAAGCCGAGTGGTTTGATTTTGAGTAGTTTTTTCGTAGGCGAGCGCTACTATAGCTTCGACCTCAGGCCGTTTGGTAGCGGCAAAGCCTGCTCTGGCCCAAACGTAGCCACCCGCGTCCAAGGTCGCATATACCTCGATTTTTACAACTCCGGCTTGCCTGTACTGCTCATAACATACGGAATTTAGGTATTTCGACAAGCCATTTCCCTGAAGCTCAACCGGAAGATTTAAATACGCATGGTCAGCCACGAGGCCCTCTGACCGGTAACATATGTCGCGGGCCAGGCTGATAGAGCCCCACATAGTGGAGGCTTGGTAATACAGGTAGAGTATGGAACCGTTGCCACTGCCATTGTAGAGATACCAGTCAGCCTGCTCCCACGCAAACCCAAAGAACTCGGCAGCTTCTCGTAACTGAGAAGCGAGCTTCACGAATTGAAAACCTGGCAGAATATGATTGGCAGCCCCTATAAAATCCTCATCCGAAGAGCAGGTTACTACTACTAGCTGCTGTCGAATAGCTGCTAAGTCACTTTTAGTCAGCATAAACTCAAACTTTCATTGCGCGCGTCATGATTCCGCTCGATTGTAGCAGCTAAGATGCGCTAGGTAGCGGCCTTTGCGTGACGACCACAAGGTACTGAGTAGTTTTCTTCGGATGGACTGCCGCTACTCTACCTCTAATTGCTCAAACCGCTTATGCAGCAGTTCGTGGTAGCCTTACTTTAATTCTTCCGATAAAAAACTGCGGTCGATGGGCGTGGGAGCCAGCTCGTGGCCAAACAGGTGCAGCACCACATTCACTTTGTCAAGCTGCAAGGTGGGTTTGCCCTGCTCCAGCTCGCGCACGAAGCGCAGCCCCACGCCGGCCTTAGCCGCCAAATCGGGTTGCGAGAGGTGCAGCAGCTTGCGGTGCTGCTTGACGAACGTAGCCAGGGGGTGAGCATCATTTTATACCCGAACGGGGGCAATAGGCAAGCAATGCGCGTTTCTATACCCGTTCGGGTACGAACATAACGCGGTTAGCTAAATTTATACCTGAACGGGTATACTACCCTACTCGCACCTTACGACTGGCCAGTCGCACCATCAATAGCCCACTGCTCAACAGGGCGAAATACCACGACTTTGCCCCGCAGCAGCTCCTGGTGCTGCTGGCAGAAAGCGAGTAGCCGGGCCCGCTCGTCGAGCAGTTCCACGCACAGGGCCAGCTGGCCCGCTTCCACTTCGAGGTGGCGGGCGCGCACGGCCCCGCCCAGCACGTAGCCGTAGCCGCTGGTGTGGGTAGTGGCCTGTAAGATGCCGAAAGCGTGCGCCTTATCGACCAGCGCGTGGGCCAGCGGGTCGGGGAAGAGGCGGCCGCGCAGGCCCGGCGCGGCGTGCTTGTCGGCCTGGGTGAGGTAGATGCGCAGCTCACCTAGCGCGCGCACGGTGGGGGGGAGGGGAGGGGTAGGAGCCATTGGTCAATACTTAATAATGCGCGGCTTGTACCTCGGTCAGCGTGAGTAGCCCACCGCTGCCCGCCTCGCTGAACAGGCGCTCGACCTCGGGCAGAAAGCGGGCGATGGAGGCCGGGCTATCCACGAAGTCCAGCACCAGGGGCAGGTTTTCGGCCAGGGTCAGCAGCTTGGCCGACTCCACCTGGCCCTGCGCCCCGAAGCCTAGCACGCCCTTGGTGACGGTGGCCCCGGACAGGCCCGCCTGCCGCGCCGCGTACACCAGGGCCTCGTAGAGCGGCTGGTGCTGGTGCTTGTCCTGCTCGCTCACGTAGAGGCGCAGCAGCTGCGCCGGTTGCAAAGTAGCCATGCGATAAAAGGGTTAAGAAGAGAAGTTTATAAAAAGCGCACCGCCACCACGCCCGCAAACGTGGCCCCCAGCCCCAGCAGCACGCTGCCGGCCACGTAGAGGGCCACGTAGCCATATTCGCCGTCGGTGAGCATGCTGATGGTTTCGTAGGAGAAGGTCGAAAACGTGGTGAAGCCCCCGCAGAAGCCCGTAGTGAGCAGCAGCCGCAGCTCGGGCGAGCCGATAGTACCCCGCTCGGCCGCCGCGTAGAAAAAGCCAATGAGCAGGCAGCCCAACACGTTGACCAGCAGCGTGCCCAGCGGAAACGGGTGCACGAAGTGCCGGGCCACCAGCAGCTGCAAGAGGTAGCGGCCCACGCTGCCCACGGCCCCGCCCAGGGCAATAATACTCAGAAGTCGAAGCATATAAAAAGCGCGGCCCTACCCCAGGGCCGCGTCCGTAAAGGTCAGGGCTGGCGCGCCGCCAGCGTGGGCACTACCTGCTGCTGGTAGCGCGTCAGGCTTTCGCGCACGCAGGCCAGGGCCGCCGCCCGGCCGGCGAAGCCCAGGGTCGTGACGGGCTTGTTTTCCAGGCGCTTATACTGGGCGAAGAAATCCTGGATTTCCTCGCGCACGGCCGCCGGCAGCTCGGCCACGTCGGCGAGGCCAGCGAAGGTGGGGTCGCGGTCGGCCACGGCGATGAGTTTATCGTCGGGCAGGCCAGTATCTTCCATGTGCAGCAGGCCGATGACGCGGGCCGGCACGGTAGCCAGCGGCACCAGGTCTTCGGCGCACAGCACCAGGATGTCGAGCGGGTCGTGGTCGAGGTAGTAGGTCTGCAGAATCAGGCCGTAGTTGGCGGGGTAGCGCATGGCCGAGTGCAGCACCCGGTCGAGCACCAGCAGGCCGCTGGGCTTATCCAGCTCGTACTTGCAGCGGCTGCCGCGCGAAATCTCAATGACGGCCCGCACCACGGCGGGGGCCTCGGGGCCGGGCGATAGCTCGTGCCAGGGATGAAGTGTGGGCATGGCAAACGGGAAAAGGAGGAAAACAAAAAACCGTCCCAGGGGCCTCAGGCGCGGGGCAGGGCCTCGGCATACAAACCGGGGATGGCGCTGGCCTGGATGGCGGCCACCGTGCGGGCCAGGTCGTAGGCCACGCGGTAGTGCTGCACCCGCACCGAGTCGGCGGCGGCCAGCGTGCTGGCCTCGGTCAGCTCCAGCAGGCACCAGGTGGCGCGGGGGTCGCCGTCCTTGGGCTGGCCCACCGAGCCCACGTTGATAGTGTGCTTAAAGGCCGGCTGGTTGGCTTGCGCGGTGGCCAGCACGCGGTGGTAGGGGCGGTGGGTGTGGCCCATGCACAGAATGTTGGCCCCGTACTCTTCCAGCAGCTCCAGCATCCCCTCCGCGTCGTAGTCGGGGGTGATGTACTGGTTCACGTCGGCCGGGCTGCCGTGGGTGAGCAGCACGCGCAGGTAGGGCGGCTGCTGGCCGGCATCGAGCAGCAGATTGTGGGGCAGGGTGCGCAGGTAGGCGCGGTTGCGGTCGGTGATAGCGGCGTTGGTGCAGGCAATGGCCTGGCGGCCGGCCGCCTCCTCGGCCGCCGTGCGGTACGAGTAGGGGAAATCGGCCCGGTGCGCCCCGATGCCCGCATCGTGGTTGCCCTGGATGACGAGCACGTTGCGGCGGCGCAGCAGGTCAATCACCTCGTTGGGCCAGGGCGCGAAGTCCACCAGGTCGCCCAGGCAGTAGCACACATCCACCTGCTGGGCCTCGATGTCGGCCAGCACCGCCTCCAGGGCCGGTAGGTTGCCGTGCACATCACTAAAAAGCGCGATTTTCATGTTGGTTAAATTGGGTGAAGTGAGAAGGGAATTGCTTGAGTTAACCTGCCTGCTAGCCTATTAGAAACCTGAAAACAAGGCGGTCGTGCTTCGGCTTCGCTCAGCATGACCGCCTTGTTTCAATTCTTAAACACCTTCCAAAGCCGCGCCAGCGGCCGGCCGGCGGCCCAGCCAGGTAAACAGGGCCACGCCCAGCACCTGGCCCAGCACCGAAAACGCCACCAGGCCCGCCAGGGAATAATCGTAGAGGTAGCCCAGGGCCACGCTGCCCGCAAACCAGGCCACGCCGAAGCCCGTGTCGAACAGCCCGAAGGCCTGCGCCCGCCGCGCCGGGGGCAGCAGCCGCGCCACCTCGGCCTTGAGCACCGACTCCTGTGCCGCCAGCCCAATGCCCCAAAGCACCATGCCGCCCAGCGCCGCCGCCGGCCCGCCCCAGAACACGAGCGGCGCGAACAGCACCCCGGCCAGCACGCCCACCGTCACGGCCACCGGCCCGCGCCGGTCGAAGAGCCGGCCCAACCCGAGCGAGGCCAGCGCGTCGCTGCCCATGGCCACGGCGTAGTACACCGGAATGGTGGCGCTGGCCAGCACGTGGCGCTGGGCGAAGTGCAGGGCGATGAGCGGAAAATCGACGTAGGCCGCCGCTACCAGGCTGGCCGCCAGTAGGTAGGCCCAGAAGCGGCGCGGGTAGCCCGCCGGGCTTGCCCCCATGGGGGCCGCCACCGGAGCTTCGAGCTGCTCGGGGTGCGGGTACTGGCGGTGGGCCACGGCCAGCGCCAGCAGCGTGAGCACCGCCGGCCCGGCCAGCAGCCCGTAGGCCAGGGGGTAGTCGCGCGGGTGGTAGCGCAGCACGGCCGCCACCAGCAGCGGCCCCAGCGTGGCCCCCAGCTGGTCGAGCGCCTGCGAGATGCCGAAGCCCCAGCCCCGCCCGATGAGCTGCGTGCCGTGGGCCAGCATGGCATCGCGGGCCGGCGTGCGGATGGCCCGGCCCACGCGCTCGGCCACCATCAGGCCCACTGCTAGCGGCCAGTAGCCGGCCAGCGCCAGCAGGGGCACGCAGGCCATGTTCAGGGCGTAGCCCACGAAGGTTATCAGCCAGTAGCGCTGCGTTTTATCGGCAAAGTAGCCGGCCACGCTGCGCAGCCCGTAGCCCAGCAGCTCGCCCGTGCCCGCCACCCAGCCGATGGTGACGCTGCTGCGCCCCAGCCCGGCCAGAAACGGCCCGTTGATGCTGCGGGCGGACTCGTGGGTCATGTCGGCAAACAGGCTGACTACGCCCAGCAGCAGCACGAAGCGCGTGGCCGTGCGCAGGGCGGCCGGCGGGGCCGGGGGCAAACGGGAAGTGTCCATAAGCGGCTACATTGAAAAGGTGGCCAGCCAGCCCGGCCGCCCCCTAGGGCCAGCTCCGCCGGCTGCCTAAGCTACTGGTTCTTAAATGCTTTAATGCCCGCAAAGCGCCCCGCGCTGCCCAGCTCGCGCTCGATGCGCAGCAGCTGGTTGAACTTGGCGATGCGCTCGGAGCGCGAACCGCTGCCGGTTTTGAGGTGACCCGCGCCGGTGGCCACCGTGAGGTCGGCCACGAAGGTGTCTTCGGTTTCGCCCGAGCGGTGCGACACGAACTGATTATAGCCGTTGGCCTGGGCCAGGCGCACGGTTTCCAGGGTTTCGGTGACGGTGCCGATTTGGTTGAGCTTGATGAGCACTGAGTTGGCAATGTGCTGGTCGATACCGGCTTGCAGAATGGCCGGGTTGGTGCAGAAAATATCGTCGCCCACCAGCTCGATTTTACTGCCCAAGGCCTTGGTGTGCAGCTGCCAGCCGGCCCAGTCGTCCTCGCCCATGCCGTCTTCGAGCAGGATGATGGGGTACTGATTCACCCAGCTCACCCATAGGTCATTGAATTGCTCGGAAGTAAAGGTTTGCTTGGTCGATTTGAACAAGCGGTACTGGCCCGGCTGGCCGCCCTGGCCTTTTTCCCACAGCTCACTCGACGCCGGGTCGAGGCAGAGCGAGATGTCAGTACCCGGCCGGTAGCCCGCCTGCGTGATGGCTTCGAGCAGCAGCTCCACGGCCTCCTCGTTCGACTTCAGGTTGGGGGCAAAGCCGCCCTCATCGCCTACCCCCGTGTAGTAGCCCTTCTGCTTGAGCAGGGCCTTGAGGGCGTGAAACGTCTCCACGCTCATGCGGATGGACTCGGCAAAGGTGGGCGCGTTGTGCGAGGCAATCATAAATTCCTGAAAATCCACGTTGTTGTCGGCGTGGCGGCCGCCGTTGAGCACGTTCAGGCAGGGCACGGGCAGCACGTAGCTGGCCTGGTCGGCCAGCTGGCGGTAGAGCGGCTGGCCAGTGGCGGCGGCCAGGGCGCGGGCGTAGGCCATCGACACGCCCAGGATGGCGTTGGCCCCTAAGCGCGACTTGTTATCGGTGCCGTCCAGGGCAATCAGGCGGTGGTCGAGGTCGGCCTGGTCGGCCAGCTCTTGGCCCAGCAGCGCCTGGGCGATTTCGCCTTGCACGTTGGCTACGGCGTGTTGCACGCCCTTGCCGCCGTAGCGCTTCGGGTCGTTGTCGCGCCGCTCCACGGCTTCTTTTTCGCCGGTACTGGCGCCGGCCGGCACCAGGGCGCGGCCGGTGGCCCCGCCTTCGAGGGTAATATCCGCTTCCACGGTGGGGTTGCCGCGGGAGTCGAGGACTTCGAGGGCGGTGAGCGAGGTGATTTTCATGGGGGGTTTGAGGGAAAAAGGGTAAGGGGAAAGTCTGATGTACAAGGGTCAGGCGGGCGTAGTGACCGAATCGGGCGCGTTTGCCTGCGCTAGCAGCTGGTTGGCCAGGGCAGTGAGGCACTGCACGCGGGCATCCCAGTCGGGCGCCAGGGTTGGGGGTAGGGCCCCGTAGCCGCTGAACTTGGCGGCCGGCGCATCGCCCAGAATCTCCCAGAGCTGGGCGGCGCGAAAAGCCACTTCGTGGCGGGGCGAGCGGGGCTGCGTATCGAGGCGGTAAGTGGCGTGCAGGGCCGCCAGTTCGGCGCGAAAAGCCTCGGCGGTGGCGGTGAGGCCGGCGTGCTCGGCGGTACTCAAGTCATCGGCCCATACCTGGGCGATGCCGGGCGGGTGCGGCCCTAGCAGGGCCTGCAAGGCGGTGAGGCGGTCTTCGAGCAGCAGCACCAGCGAGCTAAGCACGCGTTGGTGAGTAGGCGAGAGGAGTGGCTCCCCGGCTGGGGGAACGGGCAGTGGACTGGGCATCAGGCAGTGGGGAGAATAGGGGTGGTAGCAGCAACCGGCAGCCAGCGCGCGGCCCCCCAGGCGTAGAGGCGACTCACGCCATAAGCCAGGGGGATGCTCAACAGGACGGGTGCCAGCACGTCGGAGGGGTAGTGCACGCCCAGGTACACCCGGCTGTAGGCCACCAGCAGTGCCCACGGAAACAGCACCCCGGCCAGCCACGGCAGCCGGTGCCGGGCGGTGAACAACAAGTAAAAAGCCAGCGCGAACACGTTGCCGGCGTGCGACGACACGAAGCCGTAGGTGCCGCCCCGGTAGCCGTGCAGCAGGTGCAGCTGCCCCGCCAGCCCCGGCTCGTGGCTGGGGCGCAGGCGGTGCGCCCAGGGCTTGAGCAGGCCCGAGGCCAGCTGGTCGCTGGCCAGGATGAGCACGGCAATCAGCGGCACCAGCAGCCAGGCCCGCCGGCCGAAGCTGCCCACCAGTACGGCCAGCAGCGCGGCATAGAAGGGCAGCCAGGTAAACGTCTGGCTCGCCCACCACAGCACCGCATCCCAGAATGGGGTGTGGTGGCCGTTGGCCAGCAGCAGTAGGCGCGTATCCAGCAGTTGAAGGTGATGGAGCATCACGAGCAGGCAGTAAGAGAGGAAAGAATACTGGGAGTGGCCCGAGGGGCTAGGGCTGCCGCGCCGCCTGGTGCAGCTCGCCCAGCCGGCGGCCGAGGTGGCGGCCCAGCAGCGGGTGCTTGGGGTGGCCCACTCTCTGGGCAGTATAAATACCGCTGTGGCCCGAAAACAAATAGGCCACCACGCAGGCCACGCCCAGGTAGATGCCCGCGTGCGTGCCAAACAGCTCCAGCCCCATAAAGAGGCAGGCCAGCGGCGTGTTGGCCGCCCCGCTGAACACGGCCACGAAGCCCATGCCCGCCAGCAGGGCCACCGGCAGCGGCAGCACCGGAGCCAGCGCCGACCCAAGCGCTGCGCCGATGAAAAACAGCGGCGTGACCTCGCCACCCTTGAAGCCCGCGCCCAGCGTGAGGGCCGTGAGCGCCAGCTTCCAGGCAAAATCCTGGATGCCCAGCGGGTGCTGAAAGGCTTCCACAATCACGGGCACCCCCAGGCCGGCGTAGCGCATCGTGCCCAGCGCCCACATGGTAGCCGCCACCAGCACGCCGCCCACCACCGGCCGCAGCGGGGGATAGGCGATGCGCGCAAACTGCTTACTTATAAAGTGGGTGAGCGTAGCAAACCCGCGAGCCGTGAGCCCAAACAGCGCCCCCGCCAGCAGCGTGCAGCCCAGCCCCAGGGCCGTGAGCGGCACGGCCGCCAGCTCGGGGTACTGCGTGTGACCCACGCCCCAGGCCCGGGTCACCACATCGGCCACCACGGCGGCCAGAAAGCTGGGCAAAATGGCCTCGTAGCGCATCGAGCCCAGCAAAAACACTTCCAGCCCAAACACCGCCCCCGCCAGCGGCGTGCCGAACACCGAGGCGAATCCCGCGCTCATGCCTGCAATAAGCAGCAGGTGCCGCTCGCGCCGGGGCAGCCAGCGCGAGAGCTGGTCGGCCAGCGCCCCGCCCATCTGCACGGCCGTGCCCTCGCGGCCCGCCGAGCCGCCAAACAGGTGCGTGAGCAGCGTACCTCCCAGCACCAATGGCACGAGCCGCAGCGGGATTACTTCGCTGGGGGCGTGGATTTCGTCCAGAATGAGGTTGTTGCCCTTCACCACCCGGTTGCCGAACTGGAGGTAGGCCAACCCCACCAGCAGGCCCCCCAGGGGCAGCAGGGCCAGTGCCCACGGGTGCGCTTCGCGCCAAGCCGTCACCTCTTCCAAACTTACCAGAAAGCCCGCCGAAGCGGTGCCAGCCAGCGCGCCGACCAGGCTGGCCAGCAGCAGCCAGCGCAGCACGAACGCAACCGTCGGGGTGGGGGAGAAAGCCCGCAAACGGGCGGGCACGAGGCGCGAATAAACGGCACGGAACGGCATGGCGGCGAACACTAGGATGAACTACTCGGCACAGCGTCAGCGGCTGGCCGTCTCGTAGGAATCATCAGCGCGGAACAAAAGCTCCGGCGGTTCGCGGTGGAAATCCATCACCGTATTTCGGGGCAAGTATACGGGGCGTCAACTAGCGTGTTGCCGGAAGGACCGAAAAACCCGGCTTTATTTTTTCCCGTTGAGGTAAATTCCTCTTTACCTGGCATGCGCGCATTCTCTTTTTCTTCAGTTGCCCGGCGGTGGCGGAGCGCGGCCGGGGCCAGCCTCGTGCTGCTGGGCTGGCTGAGCGGCTGCGTGGTGGCCCAAATCGGCGTTTCCCGCGCCCAGGAGGCGGCGGGCGGCGTAGCTTGCGCCCCGGTCGAGCCCGCGCCCCCGCTTCCCGGCCCCGTACTGCCGGATGCCCGGCTAGCCGCCGATTCGCTGCTGCGCCGCGCCTTTGCCCCCGCCACGATGGCCGCCGCCAACCGCTACGGCCTGGCCCCGGCCCTGCACCAGCTGGTGGCCGCGCCGCCCGGCTCGCTGGCGGGCTTGCAGGCGCGGCAGCGGGTGAGCGAGCAGCTGGCCAGCCTCACCCTGGCCGTGAGCAGCACCGCCGCCGAGCTGGACTGCGAGGAGGAGCGCGCCGACCAGGTGGCCGACTACCTGCTCGACCAGGCGGCCAGCCACATCCGCACCTACACGCTGCTGTCCATCCTGCTGGGAGCCATCGGCACGGTCGTGACCGGCGTGCTGTCCCTGTTGGAGGTGCGCAAAACCATCTACCGGCCGGTGGGCATCGCCTTCGGCCTGGCGGGCGCCACCCTCGGGCTGCTCACGCTGCGCGCCCCCGACACCCAACGCCCGTTTGCGCACCGCCGCAACGCCCTGGCCGACGTGGGCCAGCGTGCTGGCCAGCCGCGGACGCTGCCGCCCGTGGTGTGGGCCTACCTCAACGCCCCCGCCGGCGACGGGATGCTCTCGCCGCGCCAGGTGCTGCTGCACCGCTGGCAGACTACCGGCGAGCTGGGAGCCAAAAGCCCGGCCGACCGGCAGCGGCTGCTCACGCTGCTCTTCGGCCGGGGCGGCACCTACGAAGCCAGCGAGCTGCGCATCCGCGCCAACTTCTACGACCAACTGGAATCCAGCGTGGCGCTGCAAAAGCAGGAACTGTACCAGCTGCAGGCCCGGGTAGCGGCGTTGCCCTAGGCGTGGCAAGGCTTTCTGAACTTCTTCCTGAATCGAAAAAAACGGTTGTCATGCTCATCTGGCATCCACGCAGTGAAGCATCTCTACCGCTTCATTGAATGGCTTGGATGAAGCGGTAGAGATGCTTCACTGCGTGGATGCCAGATGAGCATGACAGTCAATTTCGGGTCTTTTTCAATTAAAAAAACAAGTCTACTCCGTGAGCAGGTAGTGGCCCACGCGCTCCAGGTTATCGTTGAGCTGGTACACCATCGGTACGCCGGTCAGGATGTCGAGCTGGGTCACCTGCTCGTCGGTGAGCTTGTCGATGTACTCCACTAGGGCGCGCAGGCTGTTGCCGTGGGCGCACACGATGACGCGCTGCTGCTGGCGCAGGGCGGGCATGACCGTCTCGGTCCAGAAAGGGAGTACGCGGGCCAGGGTTTCGCTCAGATTCTCGGTCAGGGGCAATTCGCGGTCGGTGAGGTGCTGGTAGCGCGGGTCGCGGCCGGGGTAGCGGGGGTCGGCGGGCGTGATGGCGGGCGGGTGGGCGTAGGGGTCGCGCCGCCACTTAAGCACCTGTTCGGCCCCATACTGAGTTTCGGCCTCGGCCTTGTTCTGGCCTTGCAGCGCTCCGTAAAAACGCTCGTTGAGCCGCCAGGTTTTCTGCACCGGAATCCAAAGCAGGTCCAGCTCTTCCAGCACGATAGCCATTGTTTTGATGGTGCGCTTGAGCAGGGAAGTGTAGCCCACGTCGAAGCGGAAGCCGTGCTGGCGTAGCAGCTGGCCGGCGCGGTGGGCTTCGGCCACGCCCTGCGGGGTGAGGTTCACATCGGTCCAACCGGTGAATACGTTGGCTAAATTAGCGGTGCTTTCGCCGTGGCGCAGCAATACGAGGTCGGGCATGGGGTGGGGCGGTGAGGAGGGCACTAATATTCGTTAGGGACTGATAGCCAACAGTCCCAGCATACCTAGGGCATACAACCCGAGTACTACCAGCGAGTCGAGGCCCATGCGGGCCACCTGCCGCTGCGGCCGGAAAACCAGCCCGTAGACGTACACGCAGGTGAGCAGCATGCCCAGGCCCGTGAGATAGAGGTCGGCCTTGCCGGCGTGGGGCAGCGCGGCCTGGCCCGAGAGCGCGCTGGCCACCAGAAACAGCACCGGCAAAAAGGCATTGCCCCCAAAAATATCGCTGATGGCCTGCTGGTATTCGCCCGCTTTCATGGACGCCAGGCCGGTCGAAACCTCGGGCAGCGAGGTGGCTGCCGCCAGCACCGTGGCCCCAAACAGCAGCCCGCTCAAGCCCCAATGCGTGGCCAGCGCGTCGCCGCTGCGCTCCAGCACCACGCCCGCCACCAGCGTCACGAGGGCCGCAGCCAGGAACACCAGCCCCGTGCGCCAGGTGCTGGCCGGGGGCGTTGACTGGGCCAGAGCCGCTGGCTTGGGCGGCGGGCTGCCAGCCGGGGCCGCGTCGTGCGCCTGCCAGGGTAGCCCCTTTTGCGCTTTGCCAATCAGCCATAGGCCCACTACCCAGAGCCCCAAGATGAGCAGGCCCGCCGGGGTTATGCGGGCCACGATAAGGGCGGCTGGCAGCTGGCTGCCTACCAGCACGGCCGCCAGCACGGCCAGCACCAGTACGCCTTCCAGTACCAGCACCAGCGAAGCGGCCTGGTAGGTGAGGGCCGCTTTTTTGCCCAGGCCAAACACGTCGAGCACCACCAGCACTAGCGTCTGCATCGCAATGCCACCCAAGATGTTACCGATGGCTAATTCCAGGTGCTGGCTCAGGGCCGCGCTGACTGTGATGGCCAGCTCGGGCAAGTTGGTGACCACCGCCAGCAGCAGCAAGCCGCCCAGCGCCTGCCCTAGTCCGAAGCGCTTGGCCAGCACCGAGGTAGCGTTGGCAAGGTAAACGCCGGCCACCCAGACGGCCGCCCCGGCCGCCGCGAAGGCAAGTAGCAAAAGGGGAATGGATAAGTGGGCGAACATGCAGCAGCGAATGAAGTGGAAGGCCCATACGGGCCGGCCGGCCTTTTCGCCGCAAAGTCCGCGCTACAGCCCCGACCTTCGCGCCCATGTCCGATTTTCGCCTTCGCGTATTTGCCGCCGTGGCGCGGCACCTGAGCTTCACCAAGGCCGGGCAGGAGCTGTTCGTGAGCCAGCCGGCCGTCACCAAGCACATCCGCGAGCTGGAGGCCCAGTACGGCCAGCGCCTGCTGGAGCGCAGCGGCAGCAAGGTGCTGCTCACCGAAGCCGGCCGCCTGCTGCTGCTGCACGCCGAAGCCGTGGCCGCCTCGGCCCAGCAGCTCGACGAGCAGTTGCTCGGCCTGCGCGACCCCGACGAGGCCGCCGGCCGCCTGCGCCTGGGGGCCAGCACCACCCTGGCCCAATACGTGCTGCCGGCCTGGCTACCCGCTTTCCAGGCGCGCTACCCGCGGGTGCAGCTGAGCTTGCTCAACGTCAACTCCGAGCGCATCGCCGAGGCACTGCTGCGCGGCGAGCTGGATTTGGGCTTCGTGGAAGGCCGCACCAAAAACCGCGACCTGCACTACGAGTTGCTGCTGCCCGACGAGCTGGTGGCCGTGCGCCAGCCTACGCCCGCCGGCTCGCCCCCTAGGCCCCTGCCGCTGGCTGAAGTACTGGCCAGCCCCCTGGTGCTGCGCGAGCGCGGCTCGGGCACGCTCGATGTGCTGGAAACGGCCCTGCGCGAGCGTAAAATCAAGCTCGGCGAGCTGAAAACCGCGATTTACCTGGACAGCACCGAGGCCATCAAGACCTACCTAGAGGCCGCGCCGGGAGCCGTGGGCTTCGTGTCGCGGCAGGCGCTGCGGCGCGAGCTGGCGGCGGGCCTGCTCGAAGAAATACCTGTGCAAGGCTTCACGCTGCCCCGGCAGTTCGAGGCGGTGTGGGTGCAGGGCCAGCCCCTGACGCGCACCGCCCAGCGCTTCTGGAGCTTTGCCCAGCAGCAGGCGGGCAGCAAAGCAAGGTAGCGAATTTGGTTATTAGCAATAACTATTTGCTATAACCAAAATTCAATGAGGGCCGCTACTTTTGCCGTATCACTTGCCAGCGGCAGTGGCTTTTGCTGCTAGCCGCCGCCAGTTTGCTGTACATTAGTTCTTCACTTTTTCCCTTTTTGCCATGAGCCAGCCCGCCGATTCCCCCGATTCGCAGCCCACTCCCGCCGAGCAGCCGGCCGATGCGGCCCACGCCGGTACGCCGCACTACGGCACCTTTGGCGACCCGGCCAACGTGCCTGCTACCCCGGAGCACCACCCCAACCGCCAGTACGTGGGCGGCTATATGGACCCCGCCGGCACCCACGGTGGCTGCGAGACCGGCCCCTACGAGCCCAGCCAGCAGCGCGGCCACGCCGAGCAAAACCAGGCTACCGCCGCCATTGAGGCCGCCCAGGGCAAAGACGAGGACGTGGAGCGCGCCGCCTACGCCGCCGACGACCCGCGCTACGCCGGGGGCGACGTATACGACTTGAAAAACGAGCAAACCAGTCTCTAGCCGGCCGGCCAACCGGCCGGGCTAGCGCCAGCAGTAAAGGCACCCTCCGGTGCCTTTACTAGTTTTAAGCAGCCGGCAACTAGTTGGCAAAAAGCTAGTTATTCTTTCTTCTCTACTATGCCTACCCTACACATCGGGGCCAGCGCCACCCTGGCCCGCTACGTGCTGCCCCGGCTGCTGGCCGATTTTCGGGCCCGGCACCCGGCGGTAGCCGTGGCGCTGCACCCCGCCAACTCGGCGCAGGTAGCCCAGGCGCTGCTGCGCGGCGAGCTGGCGCTGGGCTTTGTGGAAGGCCCCGAGCGGCTGCCCGGCCTGCGCTACGAGCGGCTGCTCTTCGACGAGCTGGTGGCCGTGCGCGGGGCCACGCCGGCCGGGCCGCCCGCCGCCCCGCTGGCATTGCCCGAGGCCCTGGGCCACCCCTGGGCGTTGCGCGAGCCCGGCTCGGGCACGCTGGCCGTGGTCGAAGCCGCGCTGCTCACCCACGGCGTGCGCTTGGCCGACCTGCCCGCCCCGCGCTACTTCACCGGCAACGAGGCCCTCAAAGCCCACCTGCTGGCCACGCCCGGCGCGCTGGGCTTTCTGTCGCGCCGCGCCCTGATGGCCGAGCTGGTGAGCGGGCAGCTGGAAGAAATACCCATCCGGGGCCTGTACCTGGCGCGGACGCTCGCCGCTGCGTGGCGCACGGGCGAGGTGCTCCCGCTTGCTGCCCAACAGTTTATCCGGCTGTGCGACCTGTCTTGCGACTGCCTTTCATAACCAATGGTTATTGCTCATAACATTATGGGATAATCTAAACAGGGAGCTTTGCCGTAAATTTGCAGCAGTTAACCAGCTCTCCCCCATGACCCAGCACCCTAATACTACTCCCCCCGCCGCGCCGGCCACCGAGCACAGCGCCGAGCCGCTGCTCTTCGCCTCTTCGGCCGAGATAGAGCACGCCGAAGCCACCCTCGACGAGCCCGAAACCACCACTGGCATCTTCCGCTCGCTGCACACGCCGCGCGAGCTGTTTGGGCGCACGTTTACGCTGCGGCAGGTGGTGTTTGCCCTGTTTCTCATTTTCTGCCTCACGCCCTGGGCCTCGCCGCCCATCGCGCTGGCCCTAGGGCTGGTGCTGGCCCAAACGGTGGGTAACCCCTTCACCAGCCACACCAAAGCCTTCACCCACAAGCTGCTGCAATTCTCGGTTATCGGCCTGGGCTTCGGCATGAACGCCCACGCGGCGGTGCAGGCGGGCAAAGAAGGGATTCTGTTCACGGTCGTGTCCATCTTCGGCACGTTGTTTCTGGGCTACTTCGTAGGTAAGTGGCTGGGGCTGAGCAAACACGTGGTGCACCTCATTTCGTGCGGCACCGCCATTTGCGGCGGTTCAGCCATCGCGGCCATCGGGCCGGTGCTGCGGGCCAAAGACGAGGAGATGTCGGTGGGCCTGGGCACGGTGTTCGTGCTGAACGCCATTGCGCTGTTCGCCTTCCCGCCCATTGGCCACGCCCTGCACATGAGCCAAAACCAGTTTGGCCTCTGGTGCGCCATCGCCATCCACGACACGAGTTCGGTAGTGGGCGCGGCGGCGGCCTACGGCAACCAGGCTTTGGAAGTAGCTACGACGGTGAAGCTAGCGCGGGCGCTCTGGATTATTCCGGTGGCCATCGGCACGGCCATGATTTTCAAGCAGAAAGGCGTTAAAATCTCGATTCCCTACTTCATCTTCGGCTTCATCCTGGCGATGCTCTTCAACACCTTTGCCCCAGCCTACATCCCCGCCGCCAAGGCGCTGGGCCCGGTGATGGTGAACCTGGCCAAAATCGGCCTCACGGTGACGCTCTTCTTTATCGGCGCGGGTCTTTCGGCCAAGGTGGTGAGCTCGGTGGGTATCCGGCCCTACGTGCTGGGCGTGCTGCTGTGGGTCGTGATTTCGACCACCTCGCTCTACGTCATTTTGCACGCCGTTTAGGCGGCCCGGCCCGCGGGGCGAAGGCGACCGATCTGGCCTGAAACGATTAGGAATCAGGGGTTTGCCTGCTGATAATTTTCCTTTCCATTCCCACCCTTTTCGTCATGGAAACTCCCGCCGAGCCCTCGCCCCGCCTGCAACCCGAAGACAAGCAGGTGTTCATCAAGGTCGCCGGGCTGCTCACCTGGGTTATTGGGCTGATGGTGCTGGTGGTGGCCGTGACGGCCTACGTGCTGGTGTTTCCGCCCAAGCCCGGGGCCCCGGTAGCCGCCGCGGCCCCGCCGGCCGGTGCGGCGGCGCAGCCGGCTAGGGCGCAGCTGGTTAACTTTTTCACGCCCGCGCGCTTCTTGCTCGACAGCGTGCAAAACAACCCCGAGGGCGAGCTGATTCGCTACGGCCACGAGCTGATTGCCCACACCCCGCAATACCTGGGGCCCCAGGCCAAGGACCCGCTGCTGCGCCTGGCCGGCAGCAACCTGGCCTGCCAGAACTGCCATTTGCAAGCCGGCCAAAAGGCCTTTTCGGCTCCCTACGTGGGCATCTGGGGCATTTACCCCACCTACAAGGGCCGCGAAAACGCCATCAGCACCCTCGAAGACCGCATCAACGGCTGCATGACGCGCAGCCTCAACGGCCAGCCGCTGACTCTTGAAGGCAAGGAGATGAAGGCCATGGTGACGTACATGAAATGGCTGGGCCGCCAGGTGCCGGTGGGCGAGAAAGTGAAGGGCCAGGGGTTTGTCAAGTTCACGATGCCCAACCGGGCCGCCGACCTGGGCCAGGGCAAGCTCATTTTTGCCCAGCAGTGCGCCAGCTGTCACGGCGCGGGCGGCCAGGGCCAGCGCGCCCGCAGCAGCGGGCAGTACCAGTACCCGCCGCTGTGGGGCCCCGACAGCTACAACGACGGGGCCGGCATGCACCGCCTGCAAACGGCCGCCCGCTTCGTGAAGGCTAACATGCCCTTCGGGGCTACCGCCGAGCACACCGTCCTCAGCGACGAGGCGGCCTACGACGTGGCCGCTTATTTCAACTCGATGCCCCGGCCCCAAATGGCCCACCTCGCCAAAGACTACCCCGACCTAAGCAAGAAGCCGGTCGATTGCCCCTACCCCCCTTACGCCGACCAGTTTACGCAGCACCAGCACCAGTTTGGCCCCTACGCCGCCATGAGCCAGGGCAAAAAAGGCGCGGAATAAGTGCGGCAAAACCCCTCTTTTCTTTCCAGTTTTCTCCCATGAAAAGCTTGTTTCTGACCGCCGCGCTCATCGCGGGTCTTTCCTTCACGGGCCGCGCCCAAACCCCCGCCGCTATGCACGATGCCGAGGCATTCCAGAAAGGCACCTTCGCCGGCGCGACCGCCGACCAGGCCCACTACAACGCCGTGTACCAGCTCGATAGCGACGACCCCAAGCTCATTCAGCAAACGCTGCGCAACATCAACAACGCGCTGGAAGACGCGCGGCTGAAGGGGAAGATTACTATTGAACTGGTGGCCTTCGGCAACGGTACCGCCCTCTTCCGCAAGGACCAGCCCTACGAGGCGCCGCTAACCGCCCTCAAGGCGAAGGGCGTCATCCTGTCGCAGTGCCTGAACACACTCAAGGAGAAGAAGATAAGCAAGGACGAGCTGCTGCCGCTCATCGCCTACGTGCCCAGCGGCAACGGGGAGCTGATTATCCGGCAGGCCCAGGGCTGGTCGCTGGTGCACCCCTAGGGGGGAGGGCCTGGCTCCGCCTGCACAATACGCTTACTTCCCAACCACCCCGCCCATGAAACGCCTTCCTCACCTGCTTGCTCTGGCTGCGCTCGCGCTGGCCCCGGCTGCCCTTTCGGCCCAGACCATGCCCGTGCAGAAACCCACGCCGCCCGACGCGGCCCACCGCTTCGACCCGCCCTGGAATGCCCCGTTTCAAACCGGCGAGGCCTTTACGGTACCCGGGATTGACAACGTGCCCGACTTGTATGGCGACGTGGTGGACCCGCAGCTGGTGGTGTTTTTTGGGGGCAACCAGTTCATGGTGCTCGACGATTTGCTGCGCGAGTTTCGCAAGGCCTACCCGCAGTACCAGCGCATTTTCGTGGAAACGCTGCCGCCCGGCATCCTGGCCAAGCAGATTGAGCAGGGCGGGGCGCTGGTGGTGGGCAACCTGCGCATCGCCCTCAAGCCCGACGTGTACGCGGCCGGCAAGAGCCGCATGGATATGACCCCCGAGTGGTTTGGACGCACCAGCAGCTACGCCCAGAACCGGCTGGCTATTATGGTCCGCAAGGGCAACCCCAAGAAGGTGGCCAGCCTGCGCGACCTGGGCCGGCCCGAGGTGCGGGTGAGCATGCCCAACCCCGCCTGGGAGGGCATCGGCAAGCGCATCGAAGAGTCGTATGAAAAGGCTGGGGGCGTGGCACTCAAAACGGCCGTGATGACGACCAAGGTGAAAGCTGGCAGCACGTTTCTGACCCAGATTCACCACCGGCAATCGCCCCTGCGGGTGCTCTACGACCAGTCGGATGCCGCCCCGGTGTGGTACACGGAGGCTTTTTACCAGAAAATGCTGGGCCACCCGGTAGAGAGCGTCGAGATTCCGGCCAAGGAAAACATACTGGCCAACTACGTGGCCGGCACGATGAAAGCCGCCCCCCACGCCCAGGCCGCCGAGGACTTCGTGGCCTTCCTCACCAGCCCCGCCGGGCAGGCCGTGTACCAGAAGTACGGCTTCCTGCCCCCGGTGAAATAACCTCCTTTCCGCCATGCAAACCCCTTTTCGCACCCGGCTCGGCCGGGTTGCCCGCTGCCTTATGCTCAGCACCTTAGCCGCCAGCCCGGCCCTGGCCCAGACGCCGCCCCAAACCCTGCACGTGTACGGCCCCGGCGGCCCGGCCACGGCTATGAAGGAGTGCGCTGCCGCCTTTACCAAACAAACGGGAACCCCCGTGGACGTCACGGCCGGCCCCGAGCCGCAGTGGCTATCCCAGGCCCAGCAGGATGCCGACCTGGTGTACGGCGGGGCCGAGTACATGCTCACCCAAACCGCGCTGGCCCACCCCGGCCTGGTGGACGAGGCCAGCCGCACCAGCCTCTACGCCCGCGAGTCGGCGGTGCTGGTGCGGCCGGGCAACCCGCTGCACATCAAGCGCCTCGAAGACCTGACCCGGCCCGGCGTGCGCCTGCTCGACGTGAACGGGGCCGGCCAGATGGGCATGACCGAGGACATGGCTCGCACCCCGGCCCTCATCGCCAACCTCCAGCACAATACCCGCACCTCGGTGAAGACCAGCGCCGAGGCCGTGGCGCTCTGGCAGCAGCAGCCCCAGGGCTACGATGCTTGGATAACTTACGCCTCGTGGCAGCCGCGCCTGCCCGGCTCGGCGCTGGTGCGCCTGCCCCGCGCCCAGCGCGTGCACCGGGGCACGCCCATCGCCCTCACCCAGCGCACCACCCAGGCGGCCACCGCCCGGCAGTTCGTGGCCTTTTTAAAGTCAGCCGAGGGCCACGCCATTTTCCGCCGCAATGGGTGGGAGTAGGGGGTAGGGCTAGCCACGTGAACACCCTCACCAAAACAATTTCTTCCTAATCATTACCCATTTACCCCTTTCCTACATGACCATTTTCTCCACCTCTACCCGCGCCCCGCGCCGGCTGGCCCTGGGGCTAGCCACGACCCTGCTGGGCAGCGCCGCCCTGCTAGGGGGCTGCAAAAAAGACGACACTCAGGCGGCCGATACTTCGCCACTGCTGCATATCGTGTCGCCCGTGGCGAATGCCGTGGTGGCACCCGGTGTGGGCCGCCTGGGCGCGGGCAGCTTCGACGGGGCGGGCTTTTTGGTGAACCTGGAAATCGTGACCCAGGACACGGTGACCATCCCCACCAAGGAAGGCCTCAACATCCGCAACGCCGCCGCCGTGGGCAGCCCCAACGTGAACCTGCCCGGCCTGACGGTGAGCCTCGACGTGGACCTGACTACCCCGGCGGGCGTGGTCATCGCCAAGGGCACCAACCTGGCCTCGCTCTTCAACATCGCGGGCACCGACGACACGCCCGGCCCCGGCGTCACGACCTGGGTGAGCTGGCACGTGCTCGAATCGCTGCCCGCCGGTACCACCAGCTTCAACCTCACGGCCGCCCTCAAGGACCGCGCGGGGCGCATCACCACTACAACCCAAAAAGTAAGCGTGGGCTCCGGCCCCGGCGGGGCGGCCAGCGGCCAGGCCCTCACGCCGGCCCCGCTCACCACCGCCCTCACGCCCGGCGCGGATGACCCGGCCGGCCCCACGGTGACGCTGCTGGCCCCGCGCCTCCCGAGCAGCATCAGCCCCGGCATCCAAACGGCGGGCGTACTGCCCACCCCACCCAGCCAGGGCGCCCTGTTTTTTGTGCAGGTGTCGGCCCTCGATAAGTCGAAAAACGGCATCGGGGTGAACGAGAACGCCCTGGGCAAGGCCGACGCCGACCGGGGCACCATCGTGGACGGCACCCAGTCGTCGAAGGGCCCCAACCGCTACGCGCCGGGCCTGGTCGTGACTTTCGACGTGCCGCTGCTGCAACCCAACGGCAACGTCATCGCGGCTGGCGGCAACCTGGCCCCGGTCTTCAACACGGCCGGCAGCGAGGTGGACCCTAGCGGCTTCGTGCGCACCACCTTCGGCTGGGTGGTGGGCGGCACCTTGCAGCTGCCGGCCGGCAAAACCAGCGTCACCATCAAGGCCGCCGTGGTGGACAACGCGGGCAAAACCGGCAGCGCCACCCAGGTGGTGCCAATAAGCCCCGTGGCCAACGGCCAGCTGCTGACGCCGGCCCCCTAGGGGGTAGTCTCTGGCGCGCTATTCCACCAACTCCCATCTCCATGAACCCCACGGCCCTTCCCTTGCTCGACTGGCGGGTGTGCCCCACCGGGCGGCCCGACGAGCCGCTGCGGATGCAGCGCCTCGAAGCGTTGGCGGCCCGGGCACCGGGCGTGGCCCACGCCCACCGCTTCTGGCTGCTGCTGCACGTGGCGCGGGGCGCGGGCGTGCTGCACCTGCCGGGGCAGGCGCTGGCGCTGCAACCGGGGCAGTTGGTGCTGCTGCCGCCGGGGCCGGTACTGGGCTGGGCGCTGGCGGCCGGCTGCCGGGGCGAGGTGGTGTGCTTTCTGGCCGACTACTACCTGGCCAGCTTTCCCGCGCCGGGGCTGCCGGCCGGGCCGGGGCCGTGGGCGCTGGTATTGCCCCCGGCCGAGCGGGCCGAAGTGCCGGCCCTGCTGCGCGGCCTAGCCCGCACCCTGGCCGAGCCTAACGCCGACCCCGCCCAGGCCCGCGCCTACCTGCACCTGCTGCTGGCGTTGGCTTTCCCGGCCGCGCCAGCCCCGCAGGGGGGTAGGGCGGCGGCGGTGGCCCGGCAGTTTGCGCAGCTGCTGGAAGCGCACTTTCGCACCCTGCACGCGGTGCGCGACTACGCCGCCCGCCTGCACCTCAGCCCCGACCACCTCTGCGCCTGCTGCCGCCAGTACCTGGGCCACCCCGCCCGCCAGCTCATTGGGGCGCGGGTGCTGGCTGAGGCCCGGCATCTGCTGGGCACCACGGGCCCGTCGGTGGCCGAGGTGGGCTATGCCCTGGGCTTTGAGGATGCCTCGCACTTCGGGCGCTTCTTCCGCCAGCACGCGGGCTGCTCGCCCCGGGCCTACCGCCAAAACCCGGCTTTGTACCAGAAAAACCTGGAAAACGGCCAGTTGCCCGGTAGGCCGGGCGGGTAAGTTTGTCCTGGGCCAGTTGCTGTAGCTTGGACTTGGTAGTCCGAGCGCTCGCGCAGCGGGCATCCGGCATCGGAAGTCGCTCGCCCGCAACTACCCGCTGCGCTCGTGCTCGGACTATCAAGACTAAGCTACACTTCCCCAGGGGGCTCTATTCTTTTCACTCCCTGGCGCGGACCGCTGGCTGGCCGGGGGCAATTTGCACAACGCTATGGCTACTGAGTTCACGGCCTCCTCGCAGGCGCAGGGGGGCATCGGCACGGCCGCCGCTCCGGCCACTACCCACGCCAACCACCTAGCCGGACCCGACCACCACGAGGCGCAACACTGGCTTTTTAAGTACGTTTTCAGCCAGGACCACAAAATGATTGCCCGGCAGTTTCTGCTCACGGGCATGTTTTGGGCGCTGGTGGGCGGGGTGCTCTCCACGCTTTTCCGGCTGCAATTGGGCTGGCCCGAGGCCACCCTGGAATGGCTTAAGCCGCTGCTGGGCAAGTGGATTGAAGGCGGCAAGCTCAACCCCGAGTTTTACCTGGCCCTGGTGACGATGCACGGCACGATTATGCTGTTTTTCGTGCTCACGGCAGGCCTCAGCGGCACGTTTGCCAACCTGCTCATTCCCCTGCAGATTGGGGCCCGGGACATGGCGTCGGGCTTCATGAACATGCTCTCGTACTGGTTCTTTTTCCTGTCGGGGGTAGTCATGTTCACGTCCTTATTCCTCGAAACCGGCCCCGCCGCCTCGGGCTGGACGGTGTACCCGCCGCTCTCGGCCCTGCCGCAGGCCATCGACGGCTCGGGCCTGGGCATGACCCTGTGGCTGGTGAGCATGGTGCTCTTCGTGGTGAGCACGCTGCTGGGCGGCGTCAACTATGTGACCACCGTGCTCAACCTACGCACCAAGGGCATGAGCATGACCAAGCTGCCGCTCACGGTGTGGGCGCTCTTTATTACGGCTATCCTGGGCATTCTCACGTTTCCGGTGCTGTTTGCGGGCCTGCTGCTGCTGGTGTTTGACCGCTCGTTTGGCACCTCGTTCTACCTGTCCGACATCTATATTGCCGGGCAGGCGCTGCACAACCAGGGCGGCTCGCCGGTGCTGTTTCAGCACTTGTTCTGGTTTTTGGGCCACCCCGAGGTGTACATCGTCATCATGCCGGGCATGGGCATCGTATCCGAAATCCTGGCTACCAACGCCCGTAAGCCCGTTTTCGGCTACCGCGCCATGATTGGCTCGCTCTTCGCCATCCTCATTTTGTCGTTTGCGGTGTGGGGCCACCACATGTTCGTGACGGGCATGAACCCCTTCCTGGGGTCGGTGTTCATGTTTCTGACCCTGATTATCGCCGTGCCCTCGGCCGTGAAAAGCTTCAACTGGATTGCCACCCTCTGGCGCGGCAACATCCGGTTTACGACGGCCATGCTCTTCAGCATCGGGTTCGTGTCACTCTTCATCGCGGGCGGCCTCACGGGCATTGTGCTGGGCAACGCGGCGCTCGATATTCAGCTGCACAACACGTACTTCGTCATTGCCCACTTTCACCTGGTGATGGGCTCGGCGGCGTTCTTCGGGATGTTTGCCGGGGTGTACCACTGGTTTCCGAAGCTGTTTGGGCGGATGATGGACGAGAAGCTGGGTTATATCCACTTCTGGCTCACCTTCGTGGGCGTCTACCTCATTTTCATGCCCATGCACTACCTGGGCATTGCCGGCTTCCCGCGCCGCTACTACTCCTGGACGGCCTTCGACGCCTTTTCGCAGTTTGCCGACCTCAACCGGATGATTTCGCTGGCGGCCATCGCCGTGTTCTTCGCGCAGTTTATCTTCCTCTTCAACTTCTTTTACAGCATTTTCCGGGGCCGCCTCGCCACCCAAAATCCCTGGCACTCAAACACCCTGGAGTGGACTACGCCCATCGACGTGCCCCACGGCAACTGGCCCGGCGAAATACCCGCCGTGTACCGCTGGCCCTACGACTACAGCAAGCCCGGTGCCGACGCCGACTTCATCCCCCAAACCGTGCCCTACTCGGCCACGCCCGAGTCGAACCTGCTCGGGGAGGAGGTGCAGCTGGCCCAGGCCAGTGGCGAGTAGCCGGGCCCAACCCAGTGGCTTGCCCCTGCCGTACACGGCGGGGGCAAGTCCTTTTTTTACGCTCTTTCTTACGCTTATGAATTTTCTTCGTTTCCTGGCTGCTGCGGTGGCCCTTGCCGCCCTCAGCCTCCCGGCCGCCGCCCAAAACACGCCCCGCGGCGTGCAAAAGCAGGCGCGAGCCGACCGCAAAATGGACCGCGCCCACACCCTCAAGCACGGCGAAAGCCTTAGCGAAGAGCCGAAGCTGGTGCGCCAGGAAGACCGCCGCGACCACCGCCGGGCCAAGCCCCGCCGCTAGCCCGTGGCCCGGCTGCACGCCCCGCCCGTGGCTTACACCACCGTGGCGGGCCAAAACTTGCGCCGCATCGAGTCGCTAAGCGACGGCGTGTTTTCCATCGCCATGACCCTGCTAGTGCTCAACCTGCGGGTGCCGGCCGCCCACCTCGTGCGCACCGAGGCCGACGTGGGGCCGGCCCTGCTGGGGCTGCTGCCCAGCATCGGGGGCTACGTGCTGGGGTTTCTATCGCTGGGCATCTTCTGGGTGTGCCAGAGCACGCAGTTCACGTACCTGGAGCACAGCGACCGGCGGCTGGCCTGGTGGCATATTGCTTTTCTGTTGGTGGTGGGCCTGCTGCCGTTTTCAACGGCCTTTCTGACCACGCATTTTCCGCTGCGCGGGGCGGTGCTGGTGTACTGGGCCAACCTGCTGCTGGTGGGCACTGCGCTGCTGGGCAGCTACCGCTACGCCCAGCGTCACAGCCTGTTGCGGGCCGTGGATGCGGCCGTGAGCCAGGCGTTGGTGCGGCGCATCGTGCTCATGCAGGTGCTCTACGCGGCGGCGGCGGGATTGTGCTTCGTGAGCGTGTACGCCGGGGCCATCCTGCTGCTGCTGGTGCAGCTCAACTATGCCCTGGGCCTGGTGGCCGACCGCTGGCTGGGCGACTGAATTTATTGGTATTATCCTGCATGTCAGGCACTCTTCTCCCTACCCTATGCGCATTACCAAGTATATCCACTCCTGCCTGCTGTTTGAGCTAAACGGCCAGCAACTACTGTTCGACCCCGGTAAGTTTTCTTTCATCGAAGGGCTGGTGCAGCCCGACGTGTTCAGGGACGTGGCCACGGTCATCATCACCCACGACCACCCCGACCACCTCGATGTGGACGCCCTCCAGCGCATCGTGGAGCGCAGCGGAGCCATTATTATTTCCAATGGCGAAGTGGCCGCCAAGCTGAAGCAGCAGGGGCTAGCCGTGCAAATCCACGAGGAAGGCCCGCTCGACCGGGGCGCGTTTCAGCTGCAAGCCCTGCCAGTGCGGCACGAGGCCATTCTGGACAGCCCGCTGCCCCAAATGACGGCCTGGCTGGTTAACGGCCGTGTGCTGAACCCGGCCGATTCCTTCGTCGAAAACCTGCTCCAGTTTGCGGGGGTAGAGTTGCTGATTCTGCCCGTTACCGCGCCCTTCCTCACGGAGCTGGTAGTGGCCGATTTTGCCTTGAAGATGCGGCCCCAGCAGATTTTGCCGGTGCACGACGGGTACCTCAAGCCCTTTTTCGTGCAGCAGCGCTACGACAATTATGAGCCCTATTTTAAGAAGCACAACATCGTGTTTCTGCACCTAGCCGAGCCGGGCGATTCGGTGACGCTGGCGTAGCCTCTTTTCTGGATGCCTACCCCCACTTCCTCCCCGCAGCTGGCCCTGTCCGACCGGCTAGCCCTGCAACGCACTCGCCTGGCCAACGAGCGCACCTTGCTGACCTATGTGCGCACCAGCCTGGCGCTGGTAGGCTTTGGGCTGGCCCTCATTCAGTTTCACCCCGAGCGGGGCGGGCGGCTGGGCTACACGGCCCTGGCCGTGGCGGCCGTGGTGCTGGCGGTGGGCTTATGGCGCTTTCGCGCACACCGCCAGCAGCTAGCGGCCTGCCAGCAGGCGACCAGCTAGGCGCTTGTGCTGCGCTACTGCGGCCGGGGCGCGGGTCTTATCTAGCACCAAAAAGGCCCCTAGCGCAGGATGCGGCAGGGGCCTTTGGGGGGAGTAGCGGAGCTGACTTTAGGGCACGACTACCTCCACGGCCCCGATTTTATTGACCATGTAGGTACGGCGGTCGGGGTCGTGGGCGGTGGGCTGGGTGTGGCCGGCGCGGTCGGTGGCGCGGGCTTGCAGGGTGTAGCGGCCCGGCGCAGTGGGCGGCGTCCAGCTGAACTCCCAGAAGCGCCAGGCAAAAGGCACGGCGGCTTCGAGCAGCCGGGCGGGCTGCCAGCTGCCGCCGTTGTCGGTGCTAACTTCCACGCGGGTGACCTCGCTCTCGCCCGTCCAGGCCGCGCCGTACACGCGGTAGGGCTGGCCGGCGGGTACTTCCTCGTGCAGCGCGGGGCGGGCTATTTCGGCTTTTACCAGCATTTCCGTCACGGGCGTGAGGGTGGGCAGGCCGCGCTCGCGCTTCCAGTAAGCGTATTCCAGCGTTTGCCAGTAGCCGTCGTAGGGCACGGCGCTCACCATGATTTTGCTGAGCCACTTCACCGAGGCCATGCCGTACCAGCCGGGCACCACCAGCCGCACCGGGAAGCCGTGCTCGGGCGGCAGGGGCTGGCCGTTCATGAGGTAGGCCACCAGCACCTCGGGCTGGCGGGCCTTGGCCAGCGGCAGGCTGCGGGCAAAATGAATGGCACCCGGCGACTTGGGCTCTTCCGTGACTTCGCCTTGGTCGGTGCCCTCGAAGATGATTTCCACGGCCCCCGGCTTCACGCCGGCCCGCTCCAGCAGCGCCGAGAGGGGCACGCCGGTCCAGGTGGCATTGCCCACGCCGCCCTGCTCCCAGAGCAGGCCCTTGACCTTAGGGGCTAGCCGGGCGCGGCCGTTGCCGGCGCACTCCAGGGTAGCCGTCACGGTTTTAGAAGGCATTTTGCGCAGCTCGTCGTAGCTGATTTTCAAGGTGTTTCGCACCTCGCCCTCGATGCTGAGCTGCCAGCTCGCCGCCTCTATCGTGGGAATGTGGAAGTGGCTGCGCACGTAGAAGCGATTGTTGGGCACCAGCCGGTCCTCCAGCGTGGGAAAGGGCAGCTCCAGGTTCATCGGCTCTTTTTCGCGGGTGATGAGGCCCGGGAACGTGCCCCGGCCCAGCGCCGCCGGGGGGCTAGCCACGGGCGCAGCGCTGGCCCAGGCTGCCGATGTGCCGGCCACGGCCAGCGCCGGCACCAGTCCACTCAAAACGGCCCGGCGGCTCAGGCCCTGGCCCGGTGCGTGCGTAGTCTCTTCCATAAAGGAGTCGGTAAATAAATTCGTGTTAGCGCACCATGCGCCCCCCGAGCGGGGTACTCCCTTAACGGGGCGCGGGCATCAGCCGTTGTCTACGGGGCTGATTGGCACTACTTGGGTGGCGCTGCCGGTTTTGCCCGCGTTGTACACCACGGCGGCCTTGGTGGTGACGCTGGTTTTGCCGGCCGGCAGCTGCAAGGTGCCGCCTACTACCCAGCCGAAGGTGGTGCGCACGTTGCCGCTGGGGTCCACCTCGCTGCCGGCCGTATCACGTAGGCAATGAGCTAAAAGTCCGCGCAACGGCCCGAACAACCCGTCTACTCGCTTACCAGCGCCGCTGGGCCATCGGCTGCTTTGGGGGCCACGACCACCCGCGTAAAGGCCTTGCCGGCCGGGTGCAAATCGCCGCTGGCAATGCGCTGCACGGGGCCGAGCGCCTGGCCCATCGCGCCACCCTTGGCGTCGGTGTGCACGGTGGTGAGGGGGTAGGCGCGGGCGTAGGGGGCCTGGGTGGAGTTGGTGAGGTAGATGTCGTAATCGGTATTGGGGGCCAGGGCGCGCAGGTTGAAAGTGGCCAGGTCCACGAGGCCTTCCGAGCGCAGGTTCATGGTGCCGGCGGCGGGGCCATGGGTCGGGGGCCGTAGGTTACGGATAACCGTGGGCTGGTCGATGAGCTGCTGGCCAAGGTTGGCCGCGCTGGCCACACCCGAGGGCACGGCATCGGGCACGTACATCAGCGCCATCGGGGCCTGGCCGACCTTGATTTTGCCTAGTACCCGGTTGGTGGCCGTGCTCACGGCCACCGCCGAATCGCCGTTTTCGAGGCCCACGTACACCCGGCTGCCATCGCCCGCGGGCCAGATGCCGTGCGGATTGGCCCCCACCGCGATGGTCGCCAGCTGCTTAAAGCCCGGCTCGCGGCTGTACACCTTCACCACGTCTTCGCCGCCCACGGTCACGTAGGCCAGCTTGCCGGTGGGCAGGTCTACCGTGGCGACGTGGTTGGTGATGGGCCCCGTCGTCAGCACGCCGCTGATGGTCAAGGTCTTGGTATCGAGCACCGATACTTTGCCCACGTCCTTGTGCGTGAACCAGATTTGCTGGCCGTCTTTGGTGGGGAAGATGTTGGGCGAGAACGGGCTGACGACGGGTATCTTCTTGATAACCTTATAAGTAGACACGTCCACCACCGCCAGCTCGGGCGAGAAGCTGGAGCACACGAAGGCCCGCTTGCCATCGGGGCTGAAGGCGATTTGGCCCGGCCCGTTGGGCACCTGGATGCGGCGGGTTTCGCGCAGCGTGGTGGCATCAATCACCGAGAGGTAGTCCTCGCCGCGCACCGTCACCCATACCTCCTTGCCATCGGGGCGGAAGGTGGGCTCGTGCGGGGCGCGGCCTACGTACACGCTGCCTTTCAGGGCATTAGTAGCCGTTTCGATAAACGTGACGTTGTTGGAGCCCACCGACACCACGGCCAGCAGCCGGTGGTCGGGCGAGGCCCCCAGGCCGTGCACCAGCGCCTGCCCCCGGTAGAGGGCCGACGTTAAATCGGGCTGCGGCTTGCCTAGTATCACCTGGCCCAGCAGCTTGTTATCCATCGGGTCGATAACGGACACGGTGTTGGAAATCTGGTCGGCGGTATACACCCGGTCGCGGTGGCTCACGGCCTGGGCCCGGGCAGCGGTGCCGGCCAGCAGCAGGGCAGGTAGGAGAAAGTATTTCATTGACAATAAGAATGTAGCGCGGGCTCTGCGAGTCCGCACGTGGGGTAATCGGGCAACGCGCGGACTCGCAGAGTCCACGCTCAACGCTACCTAGGGCTTGGCCGGGTGCTGCTTCAGCCAGGCTTGCATCTGCTGAATCTCGACCTGCTGCTCGGCGATGATGCTCTGGGCCAGGCGGCGCAGCGCCGGGTCTTTGCCATAGAGGAGTTGCAGGCGGGCCATGTCCACGGCTCCCTGGTGGTGCGGCACCATCATGGCCGCAAAGCTGGCGTCGATGTCAGCGGGGTTGGCCCCGTCCATGCGGCGCATGCCTTCGTCCATCACCACCATCACCGAGTCCATGCCGTGCTGGAAGGCAGCCACCGGGCTGCCGGGTTTGGCGGCGGGCATCGTCATACCGGCCATGCCGGCGTGGCTCATGCCGGCCATGTGTTGCTGGGCCCGGGCGGCGGAGGTGGTCCCGAGCAACAGGCCGAAAAGCAGGAGGGTGTTTTTCACGTTCGTTTTGGCAACCAGGTAATAGCGTTGGCCGCTCAAACGTACGGGCTTCGCGGGGCGCTAGCTACGGCCCGGCGGCGAGTTGGCCTTATTGCGGGCTGAATTGGCTTTTTTGGGTGAGGGGCGGGCCGCTAGCACAGTCTGCCCCTCACCCAAACCGCTTTAAAAACTGCTGAATAACTGTGTTGTAGCTGCGCGACGACGTAACGTGCAGCCCATTCGCCATCCGAAACACATACTCGCCGTGCGCCCACGGCTTAAACTCCACAATATGCTCGGTCTGAATAACAACCGAGCGGTGGATGCGCAGAAAATGGGCCGGGTCGAGGCGCTCGGCCAGCTGGCTTAGGGTGGCCCGCAGCGGGTGGGTGGCCCCGGCCAGGTGCAGCAGCACGCCGCTGCTGGTGGCTTCGAGGTAGCACACGTCGGCGGCGGGCACGAAAAACTGCCGCTCCGGCTGCTTCACCAGGAAACGGTCCTGATAGTCGGGTAGGGGGGTAGGGGCGGCCGGGGGCCAGGCGCGGAGCAGGGCTGCCAGGTCGGCCCCGGCGGCGCGGGTATCGCGCTGGCTTATTTGTAGTTGCACCCGGTGCACACAGTCGGCAAAGCGGTCGGGGTCGAGGGGCTTCAATAGGTAATCGACCGCGTGCAGGCCGAAGGCGGCCACGGCGTACTGGTCGTAGGCCGTCACGAACACCACCAAGGGTAAAGGCTGGCCGACGGCCCGCAGCTGTTGCAGCACTTGCACCCCGTCGAGGCCGGGCATCTGCACGTCCAGAAACACCACGTCGTAGCCGCCGGCTTGCAGGGCAGCCAGGGCCTCGGGGCCGTTGGTGCACTCGCCGGCCACGGCCAGGGCGGGGAAGTCGGCTAGCAGCTCGCGCAGCAAGTGGCGGGCCAGCGGCTCATCATCTACCAGCAGAGTACGGAGGCTAGCGCTCATGCTGTTACGAGAGATTGGCCGGCCGGCGCGGCGGCCACGAAGGGCAGCGACAGTTGCAGGCAGTAGCCCTGGCCGGGAGCGGTGTCCACGGTTACGGCGTAGTCGGGGCCGTAGCGGGTAGCCAGGCGGCTTTCGAGGTTGCGCAGGCCGATGCCCCGGACGGCAGTGTTGGCGGTGCCCCGGCCGTTGTCCTGCACTTGCACCAGCAGCCGCCCACCCTGCTGCCGGGCGCTGATGGCCAGCTCGCCCGCGCCCGCCTGCGGGGCCAGGCCGTGGCGCACGGCGTTCTCCACCACCGGCTGCAACAGCAGGGCCGGCAGTAGCGCGCCCTCGGTGCCGGGCGCGATGTCGTAGGCCACGACCAGGCGGTCGGGAAAGCGGGTTTGCTCGATTTCGAGGTAGAGGCGCGTGAGGTGCAGCTCCTGCGCCAGGGTCACCTCGTGGGCATCGGCGCCGTCGAGCACCAACCGCAGAAACTGGCTGAGCTGGGCCAGCATCCGGCGGGCGGCCTTCACGTCGGCGCTCATCAAAGCCGATACTGCATTCAGCGAGTTGAAGAGAAAATGAGGCTGGAGCTGCATTTTGAGCGCTTGCAACTGCGCCTGCACCAGCTGGGTTTCGAGCTGGGCGGCCCGCAGCTGGCCCTCCCGAAACCGCTCGCGGTACTGCACGGCGTAGGCAATGCAGAGCAGCATCCAGTAGATGGGCACCCAGTTGTTGGCATTGGCCACCACGCTGGCCAGCGAAAAGCCGCCCGGCAAGGCCCCCACCGCGTCCATCGCCCCAGCATACACGAGGCGGTAGGCCAGGGTGAGCCCGTAGCTGGCCGCCGCGTGCGCCAGCAGCTTGGGCAGCCAGCGCCGCCGCTCGGTGAGGTCGAAGCGGGCCGCCAGCGCAAACACCACCGGCGTCAACAGCCCCCAAATCAGCCCGTGCAGCAAGCGCCCGCCCAGCGCCTCGCGCCAGTCGGTGGGCGTGCCGGCCGACAGGTTTTGCCCAAAAATCAGCAGCACCATGAAGCCGCTGAATAGCAGCCAGGCCAGCGCAATTACCGGCCCCGCCACCAGGGGCGGCCGGGGAGTAGTGGCTGAAAAAGGCTGCTCGGTACGCATGCTCCAAAGGTAGCGTCGGGGCCGGGGCTAGCCGGGCAGTCCCCGCGCAAACGGCTTTTTTGGCGCGGCAGCTGGCCTTTTTCGCGGCCGGTTGCCCGCCTCCACTGGCCTCAGTAGATAATTTTCACGCCCGCGCCCCAACCGTAGTCGCTGTCATAGCTACCCGATAGGGCCAGGTACTTGCCCACAATATAGTAGGGGTTGAGGGTGTATTCGCGGTCGGAGTTCACCATGAGGTCGGCCCGCAGGCGCTGGGTGAGGGGCAGGCCCTGGCGCTCCAATTGCAGGCGTAGCTTGCCGCTGCTGTCCATTCGCAGGTCCGACCACACCAGCAGGGGTAGGAAGTAGCGCACGCCCACGCACACCACCTGGCGGTAATCCTTGGAGTTGAGGCGCTTGCCATTCTCATCGCGCTTCACCAGGCCAGGGTTGAGGTAGCGGCTGTTGTCGCGGAAGTCGAGGCCCGCGTACACAGCCACGAACTGCTTGGGGCCGAGGTAGCGCTGCACGTGCGTCTCGGTTGCGTAGTCGCCGTGCCAGTCGAAGCGGGCCTCCTGGCGCAGCAGCCAGTACGAGTTGCGCACGCCGCCCTGCAGGAAGGAGCCCTGGCTCTGCACCGTGGCCTCGGCATAGGGAAAGAGCTTGCGGTCGGCCCCGATGAAGCGCGCGAGCAGCGCTGGGTTATCGGTCCGCACCGAGTCGCCTTCGTAGTGAATGATGCGGGCCATACCCGAATCGAGGTGGTAGAGCAGGTGGCAGTGAAAAAACCAGTCCTGGTACTCGTTGGCGTCGAATTCCAGCGTCACCAAATCCATGGGGGCCACGCTGAGCGTGTTTTTCAGGGGCGAGTAGTCGCCCTGCCCGTTGATGACCCGGAAGTAGTGCCCGTGCAGGTGCATGGGGTGGCTCATCATGGTGGTGTTGTGCAGCGCGAAACGCACCGTTTCGCCGCGCTTAATCGCAATCTTATCGGCATTCGAGAGCACGGTATTGTTGATGCTCCACACGTAGCGGAACATATTGCCCGTCAGGTACAAGTGAATGGTGCGTACCGGCCGGTCGGCCGGGATGGTGGTCGGCTGCGGAGCCCGGAGCATGGTGTAGTCGAGCAGCGTTTCCTGCGGGAAAGCCGCTTGCAGCTGCTTGTGGCCCGTCACGAACGTGCCGAGCGGGGCCGCTTTCATGCCGCCCATGCCCGGGTTTTTGCCGCCCATGTCCATGCCGCTCATGTCACTTCCGCCACTGCCCAGGACGGGCTTGGTAGCGGGCATTTTCATCCCGGCCATCGCGGGCTTAGCGGCCGAGTCGGCGGGGGCGGACTGGCCCATGTTCATGCCGCCCATATCAGTAGATTTGGTGGTAGGACTGCTTTTAGCCATGCCGCTCATAGGCATCGGGTTAGCGGACTTCGGGCTAGCATCCATCTTCATGCCGCCCATTTTTATACCGGGGCCGGGGGGCGGGGGCGCGATGCTGGCGGCCACCACGGCGGGGGCCGGAATGTCGGCCGGGGCGCGGCCCATCTTCATGCCGTGCATCTGGCTCATCATGCCGTTCATCTCCTGCACCAGCTGGTAGTAGTTGATGCGGGGCAAATCGGGGGCCGGGTGCGGCGCGCCGGTACCCAGCAGCAGGCTGGTGTGGCGCGACATATCCCAGGAAGTGGCGCGCAGCTCATACTGGCCGGGGCCGGGCGGGGTCACCTCCACGTCGTAGGTTTCGGCGGTGCCGATGAGCAGCTTATCTACTTCTACGGGCTGCACGTCGATGCCGTCGGCGGCCACCACGCGCATCTTGCCGCCTCCAAACTGCACCCAGAAATACGAGGCTGACGAGCCGTTGATGACCCGCAGGCGCACCGCCTGGCCGGGCCGGGCGGCGGGCAGCTGTTGCGTGGGCTGGCCGTTGGTGAGGTCGTGCTGGTAGTACACGTCGGCCAGGTCCATGCCGGGCATGCGCTGCCACTCCTGCTTAAGCTTGGTGCCCAGGTAGCCCTGGTGCAGGGCCCCGGCGTAGCTCTGCACCGAGCCGCGCTTGATGGCGTACCAGTCGGTTTCGCGCTTGAGCGAGCGCAGAATTTCCCAGGGCCGCTCCCGGGTCCAGTCCGAGAGCAGCACCACGTGGTCGGGCATGGCCAGGGGGGTAGGCGGGTACACTACGATGGCCCCGTACTGGCCCAGCTGTTCATTGAGCATGGTGTGCGAGTGGTACCAGAGCGTGCCGTGCTGCACCAAGGGAAACTTGTAGGTCAGCGTCTTACCCGGCCCGATGGGCGCGGTCGTCAGGATGGGTACCCCGTCGTACTTATTGGGCAGCAGCATGCCGTGCCAGTGAAACGAGATGCTCTTGCGGCTGGCGTTGTGCACGAAAATCAGCGCCGTATCGCCCTCCGTGAAGATGAGGGTAGGGGCCGGCAGCTGGCCGTTGGTCACCAGGGCCCGGCTGCGCACCCCGCCGATGGTGAGGGTGGTATCGGTCACGCGCAAATGGTAGCGCACCAAGTGTCGGTCGGGGCGGGCCGCCGCGCCGGCCGGGTCACTGTAGAGCGCTGCGTAAGCCGCCGGCCGGGCCTCCTGGGCATGGGCATTTGGAGTGGCTAGCCAGCTAATGAGCAGCAGCTCCGCCAGCAAGTGCCAGTACCGGGCAAGGAGCCGGACGTGGGCAAGCCCCAGGTGTAATGATGAAGGCATCAGCAAAAGGGCGGGCCGCTATAGTGCGCAGGCCCTACTAGGGCTTTACTCCATTGCGGGCCGGCAGTTTTAGTAAAATCACCCCCACAACGTGCATAATTTCCGCCCAGCGGTTCGCCTCGGGCCGGGAAGGACAGATACTTTCGCCTTATCCAACTGGCTGCCGCACAAGAAAACAGGAAATAAACGGCAGCCCTGGCCTTGGTTAAAAGTTTGGTACAAAAGTTAAACGGGGGAGTTGCCGGGGGCTGGTTTACGGTGGGCGTGGATGACCACTTTGCGGTGGCGTAAGTACTTGTAGAGGGTGACTTTGGAGATGTGCAGGCGCTGGGCAATCTCATTGACGCCAAGTTGCTGCTCGCGGTAGAGGGTTTCGGCGATGATGGCCGTGCGCTCCGCTTCTTCCGAGAGGCCCCGCTGGCGACCACCCACCCGGCCCCGGGCGCGCGCCGAGGCCAGCCCGGCGTGGGTGCGCTCGCGAATCAGCTCGCGCTCGAATTCGGCCAGCGAGGCAAACAGGTTAAAGACGAGCCGACCCTGGGCCGAGGTCGTGTTAATGGCATCGGTGAGCGATACCAGGCCCACGCCCAGTTGCTGCAAGTCGCCCACTACCTTCAGCAGGTGGCGCAGCGAGCGCCCGAGCCGGTCGAGCTTGTAGATGTAGACCGTGTCGCCGGTGCGCAGCTGCGTGAGCAGGCGCTCCAACTCGGGGCGGCTGGCGCTCGCGCCGGACACCTTTTCCTGGTAGATGGTTTCGCAGCCCGCCTTAGTCAGGGCATCGAGTTGGAGTTCCAGGTTCTGGTCGCGGGTGGAGACGCGGGCGTAGCCGATTTTCATAGGGCGAAGTACAGTTAACTCGTCACGAAGGTACTCTTTTCTGTACTTTGATTGCTGAACAAGTTTTATGTACCAAATCGGCGGCTTTTGGGGCCAGTTACCCGGCCAGCCGGTGGTCCGCTGGCTTGTTCACTAAAACGTTCGTTTCACTGAACAAGCCGGCGGGCTACTTTTAGGATTTGCTTCCACCCGAATGGCCCGCCACCTACCCTTACTCGACGCCACCCAACGTCGTGCTTTCGACCAGCCGCCTACTTTCAACCGGCCGCAACGGCAACTCCTCTTTGCTTTGCCCGACTGGGCTACCCAGTTTCTGGCTACGCTGCTGGCCCCGCACAGCCGGGGCGGCTTCGTGCTCCAGGTTGGCTACTTCAAAGCCACCGGGCGCTTCTTCCCAGCTGACCGCTTTCTGGCGGCTGACTGCGCCTACGTGCAGCAGCGCTACCACTTGGGAGAGGTCGAGTGGGCGCGCTACGACAAGGCCACCCGCTTTCACCATCGCGAGCATATTCTCCAACAGTTTGGGGTGCTGTCCTTCGAGCAGGCCGAGGCCGCCGTGCGCCAGCAGGTGACGCATTTTGCCCGCCAGCAAATGAACCCGGTGGCCGTATTTCACTCCGCGGCCGACTATATCCGCACCCATCGCTGGGAAGTGCCGACCTACGCGGCGCTGGCGGGCCTGGTCACCGGGGCCTTCCGCACGGTCGAGCAACAGCTCACCACGCAGCTGGCCCACCACCTGACGCCGGCCGTGCGCCAGCAGCTGGATGCCCTGTTCACCACGTCCGAAGAAGCCCCGGCCCATTCCCACCGGCCCTACCGGCTGACCACGCTCAAGCGCAGCCTGGAGCTGATGCGCCCCTCGGCCATCCGCGCTAATGTGCAGGACTACGCCGTGCTCCAGACGCTGTTTACCCAAGTATACCCCGTGGTGCAGGCCCTGGACTTATCGGAGGAAGTGGTGCGCTACTATGCCCGCTACGTGGAGCGGGCGCAGGTTTTTCAGGTACAGCAACAGGCTGACAAGAAATACCTGATGGTGCTCTGCTTCGTGGTCTACCAGTTCTATCAGCTCGGCGACCTGCTGACCGAGACGCTGCTGCAGGCGGTGCAGACCCACCGCAACGCCGCCCAGCGCGAAACGCAGGAGCGCGTCTACCGCCAGCAGCAGGATACGGCCGGCCAACTGCGCCAGGTGCTCGAAGGCGTGGTGAGCCACGGCGCGGCCCTGGCGCAGCTGGAAGCGGTCGCCCTTTCGTTTGCCCGCACCAACGAGGAGAAGGTAGAGGCCCTGCTGACCTGGCTGCAAGCCCCGGCCGTGGCGGCTTTTGCGCAACTGGGCCAGACGGCGCAGCAGCTACGCAAAGGAGGTGGAGGTAGTAGCACCGGCCCCTACTACCAGATTATCGAAGAACGTTCGCGCACCCTGCAACGCCGGCTGGGCGAGATTTTGCGCCGCGTGGCCTACGAAGGGGCGGCCGATAGTCCACTGGCCCAGGCCCTTACCCAGTACCGGGCGCGGGATGGACAAGTAGGAAGCCAGCCCCCGACTGGCTTCCTGAAAGCGGCCGAGCGGGCCGCCTTGGCGCAGGCCGAAAGCCCCGTCTCCCTCTACAAGGCCCTACTGGCGGGCCACGTGGCCGACCACCTGAAAGCCGGCAAGCTGAACCTGGCCCACTCGCTACGCTACCGTCCCTTCGATACGTACCTGCTCGACGCCACTACCTGGGAGCGGCAGCGGGAGGAGCTGCTGGTCCAGACGGGCCTGACCCACCTGCGCGAGCCGGGGCCCTGGCTGGCCGAGTTGCAAGCCAAGCTGGCCACCGCCTTCGCCCGTACCTGCGAGCGGTTGGACGCCGGCACCAACCCCGGCGTGCGCCCGCGCGCCAACGGCCGACCCCGTTTTTTAACGCCCGCTCGGCCGGTAGAAGAGGAGGCTCCCACCCCCCGGCTGCTCTTCCCGGAACCGGGCCTGATTTCCTTGCACGAGGTGCTGCACACCGTTAACCAGCAATGCCACTTCACCGACTGCCTCACGCACTGGAGTCCGCGTAACCGGCCGCCCCGGCCCGCGGAGCGGGTTTTCTTCGCGGGCGTGATGGCCTACGGCTGCAACCTGGGCCTGACGCGCATGGCCCACGCCACCAAGCACGTCGCGCTCGCCACCTTGGAAAACACAGTCAACTGGTACTTCTCGCTCGACAACCTGCGTCGGGCCAATGACGCCGTGGTGGCGCTCACCGGCAAGCTGCCCGTCAGCCGCCTGTTCCAGCGCCACCCCGAGGCGGTCCACACCTCCTCCGATGGCCAGAAGTACTACGTAGCCGTCGATTCCATTCACGCCACCTACTCCTATAAGTACTTTGGCCAGGAGAAGGGCATCGTTTCCTACGGCTTTCTCGACGACCGCCACCGGCTCTTCTACTCGACCACTTTTAGCTCGTCTGAGCGCGAGGCCCCTTACCTGGTTGATGGCCTGCTGCACAACGACGTGGTGGAGTCCACCATCCATAGTACGGATACCCACGGCTTCACCGAAGTCAATTTTGCGCTGACCGCCTTTATCGCCGTCGAGTTTGCGCCGCGCATCCAATCCTTTCAGGACCAGCAGTTCTACGCCTTTGCCGGCATGGAGGTACCTGACCTGACGGCCTACGGCCTGACCCCGGTCAAGTACATCGACCGTGCCCTTATCGAGGCCCAGTGGGACACGCTACTGCGGCTGGTGGTGAGCCTCAAGCAAAAGCACGTGACGGCCTCCACCCTGCTGCGTCGGCTCAACTCCTATTCCCAGCAGCACCCCGTCTACCTGGCCCTGCGCGAACTGGGCCGGGTGGTGCGTACCGAATTTCTACTCCGTTATATGGACGATCAGAGCCTGCGCAAGCGCATTGACGACCAACTGGATAAGCTCGAAAGCACGCACACCTTCGCCCGAGCCGTGTTCTACGGCCAAAACGGCCAGATTCCCTACGCCGGCAAGGAAGAACAGCAACTGGCCGACGCCTGCAAACGGCTCGTGCAGAACACGATTGTGTGCTGGAATTGTCTCTACCTCAATCAGTACCTATTCCAGGCCCCGGTGCCTGAGCGCCAGTCAGTGGCCAACGCCATCGCCGCCAGCTCGCCCGTAAGCTGGCAGCATATCAACCTGCACGGCGAGTTTGACTTCTCCGACGATGCGCTCAAAGACTCGCTGCGCTTCGATATCGAGGCCCTGCTGGCCTTCAACTGGGAGCAAAACCCTAACTCGCCCGTTTAACTTTTGTACCAAACTTTTAACCAAGGCCAGCCCTGGCCGTCCGCAGCCCGCCGCCGGGGGTAGTGTGGCGCCCACCTCCGGCAGGCAGTACATGCGGCGGGCAATGACCAGCGCCGAAAGCACCGTGAGCCCCCCGATTGCCCCCAGCGCCGTCGAGAGCCCAAACGCATCGGCCAGCACGCCCGTGAGCAAGGCCCCTACGGCGTAGCCCGCGTCGCGCCAGAGCCGGAAAATGCCCACGCTGCGCGCCCGCTGCGGGGCCGGCGCGTACTCGGCCACCGCCGCCAGAAAGGTGGGGTAGACCAACGCCGTGCCCGCCCCCAACAAGGCCGCCAGCCCCAAAAACGCGGCGTAGGAATCGGCCAAGAGCATGGCCAGCAGCACCGCGCCTTGCAGCAGCATGCCCCAATACAGCAGGTCTTTCTTGCAAAAGCGGTCGGCCAGCGGGCCGGTCAGCAATTGGCCCACGCCCCACACCGCCGGGTAGAGAGCCGCCACAGTCCCAATCTGGCTGAGCGAAAAGCCCTTGCCCGCCAGCAGCAGCGGCAGTAGGCCCCAGACCATGCCGTCGTTGAGGTTGTTGATGAGGCCAGCCTGCGTCACGGAGCCCAGGTTGGGATGCCGCCAACTCACATCCCAGAACGAGAGGGGCGGCCCGACCGGGCCCGCCGGAGCCTGCGCGGCTTCGAGCGCCATGTGGGCGCGGGTATCGCGCACCAGCAGGCTGCCCAGCAGCCCCAGCACCGCCAGCCCGATGCCCAGGTAGAAGGGGTAGGACCGCAGCCCGTAGGTGCTGGCCAGCCAGCCCGAAGCCAGCGCCGTGGCCGCCACGGCCAGGTAGCCGGCCGACTCGTTCAGGCCCATGGCCAGGCCGCGCTGCCGGGGACCGGCCAAATCCATTTTCATCACCACGGTGCTCGACCAGGCCAGGCCCTGGTTGAGGCCCAGCAGCACGTTGGCCGCAATGACCCAGCCCCAACTAGGGGCCCAAAGCAGCAGCAGCGGTACGGGCAGGCCAAACACCCAGCCCAACACCAGCAGGTTTTTGCGCCCCACCCGGCCTGCCCAGGCCCCGGCGTAGTAGTTGGCGGCCGCCTTGGTTAGCCCAAACACGACAATAAAAGAGAGAATGGCTGAGCGCGCCACCAAATGAAACTCCTGCTCGGCCAGCCGGGGCAAAATGGTGCGCTCCAACCCCACCATGCCCCCCACGAAGGCATTGACCACCACGAGCAGCGCAAACTGCGGCCAGTTGGCGCGCAAACCCAGTTGAATCGGCATTGGAAAAGGGGGTAAAAACGGCCGTTACGGGTGCACCAGCACCCAGCCCTCGGTCTGGCGGATAATCAGCTCGCCGTTGCCAGTGGGCACGACCGAAACGTAGGGCAGCAGGTCCGCCTTCGTCAGCTTGTAGGCCGTCAGCGAGTTCTGGCACTGGGCCAGGATGACGCCGGCCCGCTGCAACGCCAGCACGTCGGCCTCGTAGGGCTGGCCCTGGCGAAAGGCCACCGTGCCCCCGCTGAACACCACCAGCTCCAGTTCCAGCTTGCCCTTCAGGCGCGGGTCGTTGAGGGCGTTCTGCATGTTGTGCAGCGTTTTAGTGATGAGCTTGGGGTCGTCGCTGTCGAGTTGGTACACGGCGCGGTAGTGCGCCCTGGTGGCCGGCGCACCGCCAAATTGGGCCGCTTTGGCCGCCACCGTCGCATCGGGCGGGGGTAGGGCGGGCGCGGGGCTCGCGGCGGGCGTAGCTGTCGTTTGGGCCTGGGCGCTAAGGCCGCCGGCCACTAGCAAGCCGGCGGCTAGCCAGCGAAATAAATAGCTCATCGGGCGAGCAAAAAAAGGGTAAAGCACTTGGGACAAGCGAGTTCCAAGGGTTAAAACAGTCCACGCCTCGGCCAACGCGGCCGGCCTGGCTAAGGTAACCTTTCGCGCAGGGCGCTATACGTCCAGGTGCCGGCCAGCGCGGCCAGTATCATCACGGCGGCGGCCGGCACGCCGCTGCCCAGTTGCGCAAATAGGGGACCGGGACACGCGCCCGTCAGGGCCCAACCCAGGCCAAACAGGAAGCCGCCAATCCAGACGCCGGGGCTGAACTGCTTGTCGGCCAGCTGGACTTCCTCGCCGCCCAGCGTGCGCAGGTGATAGCGCTTGATGAGTTGAATAGAAACCATGCCCACCACGACGGCCGAGCCGATAACGCCATACATGTGAAAGGCCTGGAAGCGGAACATCTCCTGAATCCGAAACCAGCTCACCACTTCGCTCTTGGTCAGGATGATGCCGAATAGGGTGCCCAACACCAGGTACTTAAGATTTTTCATGGCCTAGGAAAACAGCAGCGGATAAATAAACCAGGTCATCACCAGCCCGCCCGCGAAAAAGCCCACGACGGCCACCAACGACACCCACTGCAAGTTGGAGAGCCCCGAAATGGCGTGCCCCGAGGTGCAGCCCCCCGCGTAGCGCGTGCCGAAGCCCACCAGAAAGCCGCCCAGCACCAGAAACACCCACCCCTTCCAGCTAGCGAGGTTGTCGAGGGCAAATAGCTCCCTGGGCAGCAGGCCCGAAAAATCGGTGAGGTGCAGCTGCGTGCGCAAATCGTGCACCGTGGCGGCCGAAATGGCCACCGTGGCGGGGTGGCCCAGCACCCGGTAGCCCAGGAAGCCGCCCAGCGCAATGCCGAGCACAAACCACAGGTTCCAGGCCTGCGCCCGCCAGTTGTAAGTCAAAAACGGGAGGCCGGCCGGCACGCAGGCCGCGCAGATGTGGCGTAGCGAGCTGCTAATGCCTAGTGCTTTATTACCCACGAGCAGCAGCGCGGGCACCGTCAGGCCAATCAAGGGGCCGGCCACGTACCAGGGCCAGGAGTGGGACAGAAAATCAAGCATAAAAAGCGAATTTGTTGAGAAAGAGGCTGCTTAGGTGGTAGTCAGCGGCTCCGGCCAGTCGAGCACGCCGCCGAGTAGGTTCGACACGTGCGCAAAGCCGGCCGTGGTGAGCTGCTTGGCCGCCTTGGCCGAGCGCGCCCCGCTGCGGCAGTACACGTAGGTGGGGTTGGCCGGGTCGAGCGCGGCTACGCGCCGGGCAAAATCGGGAGCTGTCATGTCGAGGTTTACCGCGCCGGGCAGGCGGCCCTGGGCAAATTCGTCGGGCCGGCGCACGTGAGCAGCACCGCGCCGGGCTTCCGCACGGCGGGGCCAAACTGGGCCAGCGTTAGGTTGTGGTAGGCGGGCGCGGCTGCTTTCAAAAAATTAAACATGGCGAAAATCGGGAAAATGAGGGGGGGGGTAGGGCGAGCCTATTAGTGGGCCGCCGGGGCGAGCTGGAAGGATTTCACGGCCTCGCCCAAATCCAGCACTTCGGTGCCGGGTAGGGCGGCGGCCACGATGCTACTGCCGGCCGCCGAGCGGTAGCCGCCGGCGCAGTGCACCACCACCGGCTTACCGGTCGGAATCTCACCGACCCGCTCGCGCAGCTCGGGCAGCGGAATGCTAAGGGAGCCGGCGAAAATAGGTTCGTCGCGGTGCTCCACCTGGTTGCGGATGTCCACGATGGTGTACTGTGCCGGGTGCTGGCGGAACTGCTCCACATCCAGCACCGGCAGCGTGGCGTCGGTGGCCGGCGTGCCCACCAGGGCCCCCGCAATCAGCGGCTCATAGCCGATTTTGGCGGTTTTTTGAATTAGGTCCTCCCGCGTCGCCTCGTCGGCCGCGAGCAGGTAAAACGACTCCTGCGGCCCCACCAGGGAGCCCAGCCAGGTTTCGAACTTGCCGCCCTGCTGGATATTGATGGCCCCGGCAACGTGGCCCTGCTTGAAGGTAGCTTCGGGCCGCGTGTCCACTACCAGCACCCCAGCAGCCAGCGCAGTGCCCGGCGCTAAGCGCTTCACCTGCTGCACGCCGGGGGCGTAGGCGGGTGCGCCGGCTTTGTTGAGGGCCACGTCGTAGCCGAAATACTTGGGAATAAAGGGCTGGTCGGCCAGCAGCTCCTGCACGAAAGCCGCTTCGCTGAGTGAGCGCAGCATGGGGTTGCCGATTTTCTCGGCCCCGAGGGTGCTGCTGTTAGCCCCGCTTAGGGCCTTGCCGCAGAGGCTGCCCGCACCGTGGGCGGGGTACACCAGCACGTCGGCGGCCAGCGGCAGCAGCTTGTCGCGCAGGCTGTGGTAGAGCTGCTTGGCCAGCTCCTCGCGCTTAGCGGTAAGTTTGCCGGCGTTTTCGCGCAGGTCGGGCCGACCCACGTCGCCGATAAACAGGGTGTCGCCAGTGAACACGGCCACGTCACGGCCCTCGCGGCTGAGCACGATGCTGATGGAGTCGGGCGAGTGGCCGGGCGTGTTCAGGGCGCGGAAAGTGAGCTTGCCGCTCGTGAAGCTGTCGCCCTCGTCGAAGCCCTGGTGCGGGTAGTCAGCCCCTAGCAGCCGGCTCACGCGGATGGTCGCGCCAGTGGTCTGAGCTATTTCCAGGTGGCTGCTCACGAAATCGGCGTGCGGGTGCGTTTCGATGACGGCCACGATTTTCGCGTCGTGGGCCTGGGCGTAGTCGTAGTAGGGCTGCGGATTACGGGCCGGGTCGATGAGTACAATTTCGCGGGCGCACTCGCTGAGAATGGCGTAGGAGAAGTGGGCCAAGGCCTTATCTTCAAACTGTTCGATTTTCATGGGAAGCAACGAAAAAACGGGAGAGTAAAAGCAAAACGGAAGCCGCTAGGCGTGGTTAAACAGCAGCTCTTTAGCCAGAATAAACGTGCCCATGGCCAGCGTAAACCAGCCAAAAGCCGGCTTGAGCTTCGCCCCCGGAATGAAGCGCGCCAGGTAGGTGCCTAGCACGATGCCGCCCAAGGCAAAGGCCAGAAACCCCAGCAGAAACGGCCACGCGATGGGCGTACCCGCGCTCAAATCGCCGGTGAAGCCGATGAGGGAATTGAGCGCGATAATGGCTAGCGAGGTGCCCACGGCCAGCTTCATGGGCAGCCGCGCCCCCAGCACCAGCGCCGGGATAATGAGAAAGCCGCCGCCCGCCCCCACGAAGCCCGTGAGCGTACCCACCACCAGCCCAATGCCTAGCACCAGGGGGTAGTTAAGCAGCTGTTTTCCAGTCACCTCCCTGGCAACCGCGCTGCCCGCCGCCGACCGGCGAATCATGGAGGTGGCTGCTGCCACCATCAGCACCGCGAAGGCTACCAGCACCAGCAAGTCTTTCGTGACAACCAGGCTGCCTACCCGCAGCAGCTCGTGCGGTAGGCTGGGCAGCAGCACCTTGCGCACCAGAAACACGGCCGCCAGCGAAGGCCCCAGAAACACCAGCGCCGTGGGCAGCGACACCAGCCCCTTGCGGAAATACCCCGCCGCCCCCACCACCGACGTGCTGCCCACCACAAACAGCGAGTAGGCCGTGCTCAACACCGGGCTCACGCCCATCAGGTACACCAGCACCGGCACCGTCAGGATAGAGCCCCCGCCGCCCATAATCCCGAGCGACAAGCCAATGAAAATGGCGGCGAAGTAACCGAAATAGGGCAGCATAGTAAGCAGATTTAACATATGAAAACATGAACACAAGTTCATGTTTTGAGGCAAAAAAAGGGCAGCGGTGGTTACAGGAACGTGCAGTTAGCTAGGCACTGAATCACGTCGATTACTTCGCGCATCTTCAAGGAGTAGTAGATATTCTTGCCGCTGCGCGAGCTGCTGAGCAGGCCCTTGCTCTTCATGGCGGCCAGGTGGTGCGAGGTAAGCGACTGCTCGGCCCCGCCCAGGCGCTCGCAGATGTCGCCCACCGACAGGCTGTCGTGGGCCGCCAGCAGCTGCACGATGGCAATGCGCGTCGGGTGCGCGGTCGTCTTGAGGATAAAAGCCACCTTCTCCATCTTCTCAATGTCGAGGCCCATATCAACCAGCGGCGCAGTGGGGGTAGCGTTCATAAGACGGGACAAATGTATGAAAGATTTTTCATGTGTTAAGCAAGCCGCGCTGAAATTATTGCTGCCGCTTTCGCTAAGAGTACCGCCACTGCTAGTATAGCCGACCTACATCGCTCGCGCAATCTTGCGCATGGCAGCTGGCGAGTCGCCAAACTTGCATAGGGCCTCGCAGTGCTGGCGCAGCTCCGAAAACAGGATGTAGTGGATGACTGTCCCCGCTGCCCGGATGGCGGGGCGCGACAGTTGGGCCTGCACTTCCTTTTCGCGGGCGTCGGGCACCACCAGGTAGAGGGCCGTTTCGTGCTCGGGCATGGAGAACGCCAAATCGGCCAGGCGCAGGATGCCACTGTAGATGCTGGTACTTTTCTCTACTTCGAAGGCGGCCACCACGCGGCTGGTGCCGGGGGCAAACCACACCACGTCAATCAGGCGGATGGTGCTGGCTACTTCGGCCGGTACGGGCAGCTCGGGGTGCTGGTCGAGGCAGAGGAAGGAGAGCTTTTGGCCGCCGCAGAGTCGGTTGCGGTCGTTGATGGCCGTGGTCACGTCGCAGCCCAGGGCCTTGCCGATGCGCAGCAGGTGGTGCTGCATCTCCGTATGCTGGTTTTCCTCCTGCGCTTCGGTCTGCACCTCTTTGTGGCGCTTCTGGGCCTGCTGCTGGTACTTGTCGCGGTCCTCGTCGGTGGCAAACTGCTGGTCGCCGGCAATCAGCTTTTTTACGCCCACGTCGAAGAGCAGGCCGCTCAGCGCCCCGTAGTCGAGGCTCAAGTGCTGGCGGTGTTCGTGGTTTAGGTCGCGCAGCCGGGCGCGCATTCGCAGGTACTCCGACCACGAACCCAGCTTGATTTTCTCCCCGAACAGGGCGTTGAAGCCGTTGACGATGGCCGTGTTGCAGGGCGGCATCAGCGTGGGGTGCAGGAAGTAGAGGATGCTGGCCACGGCGGGGCCGAGGCCCTTGATTTTGCGCCGGTCCAGGATGTCGATTTCTTTGAGCAGCTGCTGCTCAGTGGTGGCCGCCAGGCAGCTTTCCAGAAATTGACCGAAGGCCCGCTTGTTGTCCTCGTGCTCGTAAATGTCAGGGATGCGCAGCTTGGGCTTCCAGTAGAACGGGTGGGCCGCGCCCTGGAACACCTGCTTTTGCTCGCTGATGACGCTGAGCACGAATTCGAGCGAGGTGCCCTTAAAATCGTTGCCAAAGCTGCCGGCCTTAATGTCCTTGACCACCTGCTGCACCCCGCGTCGGATGGAGCGGAAGGCCTTCAGGCGTTCCTCGTTATTGATAAACCACGTATTGTAAACGGACTCGGAATCAGCTTTGTATTGCTGAATAAGAGGTGGTAGCGGAGCAGGCATAAATCGGGTGGGATAAATGGAACTACGAAGATGCGTTAATCTGCCTGGTTCGCAAGCCGGGGATAACGGAGCAGCTCAATCACCCGGATTGGTGAAAAACAAAAAAGGCGGTTCGAAAGAACCGCCTTGCCTGCCAGGTAAGTAGGGGCTAGTACTTTTTATGCGCAAGCAGCCAGGTTTGCAGCATCGTAATCTCCGACTTCTGCTCGTCGATAATTTGCTGGGCCAGCGTTTTGGTTGTGGCCTGCCGACCGTATTTGAGTTCCGCATCGGAGTTCTCAATAGCGCTACTGTGGTGGTCTACCATTAGCTGCGCAAAGTCAAAATCAGTGTTACCAGTCAGGGGGCGCAGGTCATTCGCCTGGCTCATGCGCATCATGTTGGCCATCTGCAGCGCGCTGAACTGAGGTACGGCCGGCGCCTGGGGCTGGTGGCTGCTCAGGAAGGCTTGAAACTGCGCTATCTCCCGCTGCTGCGAGTCGATGATGCGCTGCGCCATCGCCTTCATGTCGGTATCAGTGCCGTTTTTAAGCTCTTCCTGGCTCATGTTAATGGCCCCTTGGTGATGCATTACCATCATCATAGCAAAATCGTTATCCGGGTCCTGTGTCGGCATCATGGCGTCCATCTGCTTCATCATGGTGTGCATGATGGTCATCATGGTGCTATCGTCGTGGGCCTGCACTTGCAATCCATCTACGTCGTCCTTTTTGCACGACACCGTAGCCAAGCCCAGCAGCAACAGCGATAGTAGGGGGAGTCGAAATATCCTTTTCATAAAATCAGGGTAAGGTGAAGTTTTCCTGATTTCTGAAACGGCTGTCTACTACCCAGGATTTGCAGGACAGTCCCCCCAGCTTGCATAATTTATGTGCTGCAAAACGCCACTACCTCAACTGCAAGCTACATTTTAGCGCCGCACTAGTCTTCCGTCCCCCGGTTGATGATGGGCAGAATCTGGTACAGCATCTCTTTGGGAATGCCCAGCATATCGCGCTTTTCGGCGTAGTTCTCTAGGAATAGCGCGAAGGGATGAACACCCTGCATTTGCCGCTGCTCGTCCGCCGCCGGGCTGATGCCCGCCCAAGCCTGGGTATGCAGATAAGCGACGTACTCTTCCAGCATGTCTTCGAACACCAGCCGCCCATCCCGAAAGTCTTCGTGGTAGGCAAGCAGCGTGTCGACGTCGATAATAATGAGCGGGCGCACGTGGTGCACGGGTAGACCCTGCTGCGCCAGCTTGGCCAGCTCCTCCTGAAACCAGTCGTTGACGACCACATTCAGGCCGGGCTGGTTGTAGAGCCGGTCGTGCACGACCAGCACCGGGTAGATTATCAGCTCGGCCGGGTCAAAATCAGTATCGAACGGCAGCTGCTTGCGCAGCAGGCGCTCCACATTGTTAGCCAGCTGCCTTGCAGCTTTGGGGTGGCCCTCGTCATCTTCGTAAAACTTCTTCTTTACCTCGTCCAGATAGGTAGCGAAGTCGTGGCCCGCCTTAGCATCCTTGTGCACCAGCACGTCTTTCGACTCAAACAGCACGGCCCGGTTGTCGTGGCGGAAATAGTAGTCCGGCTCGGACTGCCCTTTCAGCTGCCATTCCTCAAAGATGGTCTTCCCGCTCAGGGCCAAACCCCGGCCCCGAAAGGTGGCATTCAGTAGCAGGTACATCAGGTATTGCTCCGAGAACAGGTCGCAGTACACGGAGCGCCAATCGGTCTCCCGCTGGCCTTTGGGTAGGGTTCGGTTTGCGGCGCTAAACTGGAAGTACAGGCCCTTATGCAGGGTTTCCAGTACCAGTACCGGGTACTCCAGCACGAAGGTGCCCGGCGACTCCTCGCACAGCGGCGTTGTGCGCAGGCTGGTAAAGTCCGCCATATCCAGGGGCTGCCCTTCTGGTAAGGTGAAGTGCCGCAGGAATGCGCAAGCCTCATCATAATCTGGTCCGGGCGGCACCTCAACGGCAATACGGCCGAGGGTTTCGGCCTGAGTCACGGGCTTGATAATGCCGCTTAGCTGCCGGAAGAATGCTTGCCAGTTCTCGCAGTTGAAGCGCTGCAGAAAGGCCCCCAGCAACGGGGCGAAGCGGGGCTCGGCCTCCAGAAACTCAAATAGCCGCACCGACTTGATAAGTTGGAGCAGGGCAATATGAGGCAAGCGGTGGTTTATCAGCTCGAAATCCGAGAAGGTACCTGCCAGCGCAGCCGCCGCAAGGGGCTGGTCTGGCAGCTGCTGCCGGGCGACGGTTATGGCTTGATATTGTTCCCGGATGTAGGCCCCGTTCAGGACCAGGCAGGCCGTGAACACGTTCCGTTCCACCTCCGCCTCCGTTAGAGTAGCGGGGCCCTCCGGCATTTCGAAGCAGTGGCCGAACAGCTGAAGCGTCGTTTTGGGGTGGAAGAAATTGAGCTTGGTGCGCATGCGGTTTGCCAAGGCTAGGGTAGAGTGATAGACCTGACCGGCAAAGGCCTCGTTGGACGGCCCAAAAATCTGCTGCATGTCCAGCACGTAGTCCCGTTTGGGGGCCGCTGTTTGGCTTAGGTAGCCAAGCAGGTGCGAGACGCCCTGCAAACGGTCTAAACGGCTAATGCCATCCAGCAGCACGGCAACGGGTGGCGTGTCGCCACGAAATAAGTCCTTGAATTCTACGAGTAGCTGTCGGGTCATGAGCAGGGTTGCAAAGGTGAGCCTGGGTTCCACCCTTATCAACATAAAAAAGCAGCCGCCCGTTAAACGAGCGGCTGCGCTTCATGTCTCGTGCATGGGAATGGCAGGCGCCCTACCGCCTTAAATCAGCGAATCCAGGCTGCGGCGGGTGTGGCTGGCAGGGCCTAAGCGCTGAAACTCGGTAGGGGTGAGGCCCGTCACCTGCCGGAACTGCCGCGAGAGGTGCGCCGGGCTGCTGTAGCCCAACTGCTCGGCCACCTCGGCCATGCTCAGCTCGCCGTAGCCGATAAGCTCCTTAGCCCGCTCCACCTTCTGGCGGATGATGAATTTCTCAATCGTGAGGCCCTCGGAGGCGGAGAACAAGTGGGAAAGATAGTGGTAGTCCTTGCTCAGGTGTTCCACCAGGTAATCGGAGTAGTTCAGCAGGCGCGGGCCGGGTGGCGGGTAGTGAATCAGGGCTACCAGCAGCGTTTTGATGCGGTCTACCAGTTGGGCACGCGGGTCTTCCAGCAGCTCGAAGCCGGCGTCCTGGAGGCTGGCCCGAATCGCGGCGTAGTCGGGCGCGGTGCCGTCTGGCATAGCCACGTCGGCCTCGCCCAGCGCCACGCGGTGCACGCGCAGACCCAGGGCCGTCAGGTCTTCGCCCACC